>JAEYAR010000192.1 GCA_023404715.1 Bacillota bacterium
CTGATTTCGCCTTGAGAGGGCGACGTCTTAACCGCTTGACCATGGAGCCATAATGGCTGGGGAACTAGGATTCGAACCTAGACAATACGAGTCAGAGTCGTAGGTGCTGCCGTTACACAATTCCCCACTATTCAGTTCGTGCGGGAGCGTTTTTCAAGTGCTCCGTTCGACGAATGATATTATAGCGCAAAACGAGTCCCATGTCAACCGGTTTTTTCAATCTTTTTTCACTTTTGTGCCGCTTGCACGCTTCTGCCCGTTTTCTGCCTCCCGCGCTCGCAGCACCTCTAATACGCTTTGACCAGGGTTTTCCATGAGCGCCGCGAGCAATGCGTCCTCACGCAGCGTGCCCAGCGGGCGCAACCGGTCGTCTACCACCTGAAAATCACCGTAGGCCTGCGCGGAAAGGCCCCCGGCCAACGCTGCGATCGGCAGGTCCGCGCGCACCAGCATCGAGCGCACCGGCAGCACGCCGCGCCGCGTCAGCTTTTGAACGTGGCAAAGCACGGTGCGTACGCCCCCCATGCCGGGCGTCTGTCGCTCCTTCGCAGCCGCATAGACAAGATAGCTGCCCGTCAAAAAGAGCGTCAGATTGAGGATGCCGTATATCGCCCCATAGACGCCCAGCGCGATGACCGCAAGGCCCACCGCCTCGCCCGCGCGCGAAAAGATGCGCAGACACCGTTCCTTGCCAAACCGGCCAGCGCAAAGCGCGTATAGGATGCGCCCGCCGTCCAACGGCAACACAGGAAGCAGGTTAAAGGCCATCAGCACCAAATTCACCCGTACAAAGAGCAGCGCGTCGACCCTTGGGACCCAGCCCGACCCGACGCCCGCCATCGCCAGCACGACGAGCAACGCGTTCATCAAAGGCCCCGCCAGCGCGATGACAGCCCCCCGCCAGCCGAGCTCTTCCCGCATGCCCTCCAGCCGCGCGCAAGCCCCAAAGGGCATGAGCTCCATCGAGACAATTTGAAATCCCAAAATACGCGCTACGAGCGCATGCGCAAGCTCGTGCAGCGTCAACACCGCGACGCCCACCGCGAGCACACGCTGCAGCCCGAGCATGCACATCGCCGCCATGAAGATGGGCAGCGCAGGATGCATCTCGATCGCGACGTCCTTTACCTTGCCGATCTTCATCGCTTTGCGACGTTGGCCGGGTTCAGCATCTTCCCATCCTTGCGGATTTCAAAGGATAGCTCGCCGCCCGCCGTCCCCAGCACGCCCTCCTCTCCCACATAGTCGCCCTCCCAAGCCAGGCACTGCGAGAGGTTTCCGTAAATCGTCTCCGATCCGTCCGCGTGCTGCAGCCGCAGCGTATACAGCCCGTCGTCCCTCTGTGTGACGTCCATGACCTCGCCCGCGGCAGCCGCCCGCACGTCGCCTGCATGAGAAAGTTCCAGCCACGGCTCCTGCTCGCTCCAGGTATGCACGATTTCACCCTCCGGCACCTGATAGGAGGCAGCCTCTTCCCCGACGTTCCAGAAAACGAGCACGCTTTCAGGCAGCATGTTCTGCACGAATTGCAACCGCCCCAGCGCTTCATCCGGTTCAAAGTCCATCTGCACCGTCTGCACGACGCGCTCTACCAAGCCGCCAGCCGCCGTCCCACCTATATTGGCGAAGCTCATCACCGCGAGCACAGCCGCCGTGCACAGCGCGCAGTCGCGCAGCAGCCTTTCGGGCAGCGTAAGCGCGCCCTGCTCCCGCTCGCCGCGTCGCGCCTCCCGCCCGGGTGCGCTGCGGGCGCTTAGCGTGCGCTTTTCTCGCACCTGCATACTGCCTACGTGAATGACATGTCTGTCCGGATTGCTCATGATCTATCCCTCCCGCATCGTACTGATTCCTATGCGGCAAGCGCCTCAATCATGCACGCGCTGTTGTACTCCGACACGAAATGTGGTACAGTATGGAAAGGATATCGCGGGCTTTCGCCCGCTATGAAAGGATGAATGCTCCGTGCTTAGCGGAATGATCCGCGTCGGCGCCGCCGTCCCCCGCGTGCAGGTCGCCGACTGCGTTCAAAACACCCAAGAGATCATCAGGCTGATCGACGAGGGCGCCCGCGAGGGCGTCCGCGTCCTCGTATTTCCCGAGCTCAGCCTCTGCGGCTATACCTGCGGCGACCTGCTGCTGCAACCTGCGCTGCAGCGGGCGGCGCTGCAAGGGCTATGCGAGATCGCCGCGCACGGCGGCAGCGTCGTATCCATCGTCGGCTTGCCGCTCATGGCAGGCGGCCAGCTCTTCAACTGCGCGGCCGTCGTGCAGGGAGGCCGCGTCGTAGGCGTCGTGCCCAAGCGGCATTTGCCCAATTACGGCGAGTTTTACGAGCAGCGATGGTTCACCCCGGCCGATGCCGCGCCTGATAGCGTCACGATAGCGGGCATAGATGCGCCTATGGGCTCGGATCTGCTCTTCACCTGCGATGACGTCTGCTTCGGCGTCGAGGTCTGCGAAGACCTTTGGGTGCCCGCGCCCCCTTCCGGCCCGTTGAGCATGGCGGGTGCGCAGCTGATCTTCAATCCCTCCGCCAGCGACGAGGTGGTCACCAAGCACCGCTATCGCAAAGGGCTACTCTCACAGCAGTCTGCGCGCTGCATGTGCGGCTACGTCTACGCGGGCGCGGGCTACGGCGAATCGACGACGGACCTGGTCTTCGCCGGCTATGCGGGCGTCTACGAAAACGGCCGCCTGCTCGCAGAAAATAAGCGCTTTGCCCGCAGCGCGTCGCTGACCGTAGCGGATGTCGACATCGCGCGTCTCGGCTATCAGCGCGCGCGCAACCGTTGTTTCTTTACCGATGCGCCCAGGGCATACCGCCGCGTGTCCGTAACGCTCGGCGGCGAAGACAAGGCGGACCTGCGCCGCCCCTTATCGCCCATGCCCTTCGTGCCCCAGGGCGAAGAGCGAGACCTGCGCACGAAGGAGATCATCGCCATTCAGGAAAACGCCCTGCTCACCCGCTTTGATAGCACCGGCCTGCGCAAAGCGGTCATCGGCGTGTCCGGCGGGTTGGATTCGACGTTGACCCTGCTCGTCACAGCCCATGCGTTCCGCGAGGCGGGCTACCCTGCCGACGGCGTGCACGCCATCACGATGCCGGGCTTTGGCACCGGCAGCCGTACGCTGCATAACGCACGGGCGCTCATGTCCCGCCTGGGGTGTACGGTGCGCGAGATCTCCATCGCGCCCGCGGTCGCGCAGCACTTTGCGGACATCGGGCAGGACCCGCAGGTGCACGATATCGCCTATGAAAATAGCCAGGCGCGCGAGCGCACGCAAATTTTGATGGACTACGCCAACCGCGTCGGCGCGCTGGTGATGGGCACCGGCGATCTGTCGGAGCTGGCCCTGGGCTGGTGCACCTACAACGGCGACCAGATGTCCATGTATAACATCAACGGCAGCGTCCCCAAGACGCTTATCCGCCACCTCGTGAGCCACATGGGGCGCCGCGTGTTCGGCGGCGAGATCGCCGCAATCGTGGACGATATCCTCGATACCCCCATTTCGCCGGAGCTCATCCCCCCCAAGCCGGGCGAGGAGCTCACCCAGCGCACGGAGGACGTGCTGGGGGCGTACGCGTTGCATGACTTTTTCCTCTACCATATGATGGATTCCGGCGCCGGGCCGCAAAAACTGATGGCGCTCAGCGAAATCGCCTTCGACGGCGTCTACACCCGCCGCCAGATCATCGACGCCCTCGAAACGTTCGTGCGCCGCTTCTTCGGCCAGCAATTCAAACGCTCCTGCATGCCGGACGGGCCGAAGGTCGGCAGCGTCAGCCTCTCCCCCCGCGGGGATTGGCGCATGCCCAGCGACGCCAAAGACGCCCTGTGGCGCGCCGAGGTCGCGCAGCTGCGGCAAAGCCTCAGCTCCTGCGAGGTACGCCCCTTCGGCTCGCTCGGCGATTACCGATATGTGGTCATGCTTTCGCGCTATCAGGGCAAAATCCTGCTCAGTCAGCACAAGAAGCGAGCCACCTGGGAGACACAGGGCGGCCATATCGAGCCGGGCGAATCCCCCTTGGAGGCCGCCCGCCGCGAGCTGTTCGAGGAGTCCGGCGCGACGCAGTTCGAGTTGACGCCCCTCTTTGATTACCGCGCAGGAGATGAGACCAGCGTCTCAAACGGCGCCGCCTTCCTCGCGGACATCCGCATGCTTTGCGCACTACCCGAAAGCGAGATGGCGCGCACCTGCACGTTTGACAGCCTGCCGGATAACCTGACGTACCCGGCGATCACGCCGGTGCTGTTTCAGGCGGCGAAAGGGCACTTCCCCGGTTGCAAAGTCTAAATGCGCACCGCCTAAAGCGAGCCCGAAAGCTGACGTTTCAGCTCTCGGGCTCGCTTTCTTTTCGCGAATAAAGGCGCGAGACCGCTTATCGTTCTCGCGCCTTTTTATCGTCTATTGCCCGCTTTAGGCTCGCACCGCGCCTTCCGGCGTCACCGTCGCATAGATGAGCGGCGGCTTCTTCGGCGCTTCGTCGCTAAGGGTTACCAGCTCTCGCATGCGCAGGGCCGCGTCCGCCGCGCGCGCTTCGTCCGCCGCGTGGATGTGGCAAAGCGGCTCGCCCGCATGCACGAAATTTCCGATGCGAGCGTCCATCACCAGCCCTGCCGCGGGGTCGATGACGTCGGTCTTCTGCACGCGCCCTGCGCCCAGGCCCTGCGCCACATAGCCGATGGCCATCGTATCCATGGCAGATACATAGCCGTCCCGCGCGGCGGGCACGGGCACGATGTGCCGGGCCTTGGGCAGCAGGTTTACGTCGTCCGCGACGCGCGCATCCCCGCCTTGCGCCGCGATCATCTCCTTAAACTTATCCAGGCCGGCGCCGCTCTTAAGCGCCTCCTGCATCCTCGCCTTCGCGCCTTCCAGCGTATCGGCAACCCCGGCCGCCAGCAGCATCTGTCCGCCGAGCGTAAGCGACACCTCTCGCAAGTCTGCGCTGCCCTCGCCCGCCGTGCCTGCTAGGATCTCTATCGCCTCCTTGACCTCCAGCGCGTTGCCTACGTGCGTGCCCAACGGCTGGTCCATCCCCGTTACCATCGCCAGCGTCGGCTTCCCCGCCAGCTTTCCAATTTGCACCATCGCCTCTGCGAGCTTCACGCTTTCCTCGAGCGTCTGCATCAGCGCGCCGCTGCCCGTCTTCACGTCCAGCACGATCGCGTCCGCCCCTGCGGCCAGCTTTTTGGATAGGATGCTCGATGCGATGAGCGGGATGCTGTCGACCGTGCCCGTCACGTCGCGCAGCGCATAAAGCCGCTTGTCCGCGGGGACGAGGTCCGCCGTCTGCCCGATCACCGCGCAGCCGACCTTGCGCACCTGTGCCTTGAAGGCCTCTTCCGAAAGCGAGATTTGAAAACCCGGGATGCTCTCCAGCTTGTCCAGCGTACCGCCCGTGTGCCCCAGACCGCGCCCGGACATCTTCGCAACCTTGGCGCCGCAGGCCGCCGCGAGCGGCGCGAGCACCAGCGTCGTCGTATCGCCCACGCCGCCGGTCGAATGCTTGTCTACGCATCGGCCCGCGAAGCCCGACAGATCCACCACGTCGCCGGAGTGCATCATCTCCATCGTCAGATCCGCCGTCTCCTGCGGCGTCATGCCGGCGAAGCAAATAGCCATCAAAAGCGCCGATACCTGATAGTCGGGCACGGACCCGTCCGCAGCGCCGCGCACAAAATAGCGGATTTCCTCGCGAGAAAGCGCCGCGCCGCGCTTTTTTTTCAGGATGATTTGGACCATGTTCATCGCTTTTCCTCCTCCGCCGCTCTGCGCAGGATTGCCCACGCGGCGCGTTTTCGATCTATGGAAAGGGTGTAAGCCGGGCTCGTAGACGGCAGCTTCTCAACGCGCAGACCCGCCCGTAAGCGGCCGGAGCGAAGGAGCAGCGTATGCGCCGTCCCCCCGTTGCACAGCACCGTATGAATGCCCGACGCAAAAGCAAATAAGCGGTCAAAATCGTTGTACTCGACCGCCCGCATCGCCGTATCGAGGCTTCCCTCCCGTTCGCAGACGCGCGCCACGTCCCACAGCGCGATACGATGACGTATCGCAAAGGCGATCCGCTCCCCGTAATCCGCAGCCGCCTCTTCCTGCCAGAGCGAATAGACGATCGGCCAGAACGCATTGCGCGGGTGCGCGTAGTACTGCCCGGCATTCAGCGAGGCGATCCCGGGCATCGAGCCTACGACTAACACGCGCGCATCGGGCCCCGCCGCGAACGGGAAGCTCTCACAGCGCGGCACAGACGCGCTCCATCGCCTTGTCCACGAGGCGCTCCAACTGCTGTGCGCAGAGCTCGTATACCGCGTCGCTCATGCCAAAGGGGTCGTCTACGTATCCGCCCAGGCCGGCGTACTCGCTCAACGTGAACGTCTTCTCGTTGGGTTGCACCTGCAAGATCGCCTGCTTATGCCCTTGCGTCATGGTGAGCACGAGGTCCGCGCCGTCGAATATCTCCGGGGTGAGCATGCGCGCGCGGTGCGTATCCAGCGAAAGGCCGCGGTTGCGCATGGCGTTCTTCGCGCCGTCCGTCGCCCCCTCGCCCGTATAGGCCGAGATGCCGGCCGAAAAGGCCGTCACCTGCGCCCCCACGCCGCGGCGCTTGAGCCAATCGCGCGCCAGCGTCTGCGCCATAGGGCTGCGGCAGGTATTGCCGGAACAGACAAACAAAATCTGCATCGCTTACACCTCTCTGATATGAAATCCAGCCGCGCGGCCCATACGGTTCATCACCGCCAGGCCGATACCGCGCGGATCGACCGCTTCCGAGAGGATCAGACGGACGCCCCACGCGTCCATCTCTCGAAGCAGGTCAAAGAGCGTCCCTGCCGCATCCTCCGCGTGCGCGGCGCTGCCAAGGGGGTACACGCGGCGCGCGCCGTATAGCGGCGCATGCTCGCTAAGCGCGAAGATGGCCGTCTGTTCCGGCTGCTCGTCATAGCGCGCGCAGATCGCCTCCGCAACCGCTTCCGGGCGTCCTTCAAATATCTCCATCTGCGCCTTAGGCGCGTAATGGCGGTACTTCATGCCCGGCGAACGGACAACCTCCCCTTCCTCCAGGGGCCGCATCACGTGCTCGTCCACCCGAACGGCGCCCGTCACCCGCTCTATCATCTCCGGCGTAACGCCGCCGGGCCGCAGTACGATAGGCGCCTCCCCGGTCGCGTCGATGACGCTCGACTCGAGCCCAACCTCGCAGGGGCCGCCGTCCAGGATGAACGGGATGCGCCCCTCCATATCCTCCCATACGTGCCGCGCGCGCGTGGGGGACGGCCTGCCGCTGCGGTTTGCGCTGGGGGCCGCCAGCGGGCAGCCGCACGCTTCGATCAACGCGCGGGCGACAGGATGGCTCGGAAACCGGATGCCCACCGTCGATAGCCCGGCCGATACGATGTCCGGAATGCAAGCGCGCTTGGGCAAAATCAGCGTCATCGGCCCGGGCCAGAAGGCATCCATCAAGCGCCGCGCATTCGCCGGCACGTCCAGCGCCAAATTTTCCAGCTGAGACAGATCCGAGATGTGTACGATTAGCGGATTGTCAGCAGGCCGCCCCTTCGCCGCAAAGATCTTGCGCACCGCCCGCTCCTGCAGCGCATCGGCCCCCAGGCCGTAGACCGTCTCCGTCGGAAAGCCCACGACCTCCCCCGCGCGTATGAAGTTTGCGGCGCGCAAAACCGATCGCGCGTCCGCCTTTTCCATCTGTGTCTCCATCGTCTTCCTTCTCTCCGCATCAAACGATCAACGCCACGACGCTGCCCAGCGCCACGCCGAGCGCGAGGCATAGCGTCGCCCCCCACCAGGCGGACAGCTCGCCCGCGCGCGGCAGCATCTCCTCCGCAGTGATCTGCAGCATCGCGCCGCCTGCCATCCCCATGCATAGGGCGATCATCTGCGTGGAGACACCGCCCAGGCCCATGCCGACGGCCGTGCCGATGCCGGTCGGCACGCCGCTGAGGAGCGTGACCGCGAGCGCGCGCTGTACGCTGGAGCCTGAAGCGCGAAGCGGTACCGCGGCCGCGATGCCCTCCGGCACGTCGTGCAACAGGATCATCAGCGCCAGGGCGAGGCCGAGCGTCGGCGTCTCCGCGTAGCCTGAACCTACAGCCAACCCCTCCGGCAGGTTATGCAGCGCGATCCCCGCCGCCACCAACAGGCCGGTGCGCGCCATGCTGCTCTTGCCCTGCATGCGCCGCTCGAGCAGATGATCCGCCAGCAGCATGCTCACAATGCCCAGAGCCAGCCCGATGATGCCCATAGGCGCATGCATCGCGTACGCCTGCGGCAGCAGTTCAAAGCAGACCACCGCGATCATCAGCCCGCCCGTCAGGTTCAGCAGGCACGATAGCGCCTTAGGCTTCGGCTGCCCGAGCATTACGCCCAGCAGGCCGCCCAGCCCGGTGCCCGCGACGCCGAACGCCGTTCCCGCCAGCGCCGCAATCATCAAATCCTTCATCGATTCACCCCCGCCCATGTGTATGCAAGGGAGGGGCGTTTCTTTACGTCCGGGCGCTGAGCGTCTTCAATCTTTCGGTCTGGTCGGCAAAGACCAGCGCGTCGATGATCTCGTCCATATCTCCATCTACAAAGCTGTCGATCTTATAAATCGTAAGTCCGATGCGATGATCCGTCACACGCCCTTGCGGGAAGTTATACGTCCGGATGCGCTCGCTGCGGTCGCCCGTTCCCACCTGCGAACGCCTGTCCTGCGCGTACGCCGCGTCTTTTTCGGCTTGCAGCTTGTCGTACAGGCGGGCGCGCAGCACGCGCATCGCCTTGTCGCGGTTCTTGATCTGCGATTTTTCGTCCTGACAGGTCACGACCAGGCCGGTCGGGATATGCGTAATGCGCACCGCCGAATCCGTCGTGTTTACGCACTGGCCGCCGTGGCCGCTGGAGCGGTAGACGTCCACCCGCAGGTCGCCGGGGTTCAAGTCGACCTCGACCTCCTCCGCCTCCGGCAGCACCGCCACCGTCGCCGTGGAGGTGTGGATGCGCCCGCCCGATTCGGTCGAGGGCACGCGCTGCACGCGGTGCACGCCGCTTTCGTATTTGAGGCGGCTGTACGCGCCCGCGCCGCTGAGCGTGAACGTCACTTCCTTGACGCCGCCCAGCTCGGTAAAATTGCTGTCCATCATCTCCGCGCGCAGGCCATGCCGCTCGGCGTAGCGCGTATACATGCGCAACAACACCGCGCCGAAGAGGCCCGCCTCCTCGCCGCCCGCGCCCGCTCGGATCTCCATAACGACGTTGCGTTCGTCGTTGGGGTCCTT
This sequence comes from Bacillota bacterium, assembly GCA_023404715.1. Taxonomy (GTDB): domain Bacteria; phylum Bacillota; class Clostridia; order Christensenellales; family Aristaeellaceae; genus Beduinella. The sequence goes on from JAEYAR010000192.1 coordinate 9,282, forward strand.
AGGCAGCAGCATGAGCTGTATCTCGCGCTCTTTGTGCGCAATGGCGCTCGATAGCGCCTCCAATTCATCTCGCGCCATGTCCGCCATGTCGGCGTCTAGCAGCATCTCCTCCGCCTCCGCGCGGTGAGAGAGCATCTGTTCATAGGCTTCGCACGCGTGAAAGAGCGGCTCCAGCTGCGCGTGCTCGCGTAGTAGCCGTTGCCAACGCGCCTGATCGGCTACGACCTCCGGCTGCGAGAGCAGCATGGAGAGCTCCTCATAGTGCGCCTTGACCCAATCCAATTTATCCAGCATACATTCTCCCGGTCATTTCGTATAGATTGCGCCGACGACCCTCTCCACCCCGCAAAGGTCGCAAAGCGTAAACGGCTCCCCAACGGATTTCGAAAGCATCGCGCAGACGTCCCGTGCCTGGCCGTACCCCACCTCAAAGAGCACCGCGCCCCGGGGGGTTAAGCGCCCGGGCGCCGCCTGCGCCAGCGCGCGGTAAAAGCGCAGCCCGTCCGCGCCGCCGTCCAGCGCGAGCAAAGGCTCGCGCCTCACCTCGCGCTGAAGCCCCGCCATATCTCCCGCCGCGATATAGGGCGGGTTCGAGACGATCACGTCAAAGCGCTCGTCCGCCAGGGCGCTGAAGAGGTCGCTTTGCAAAAAGCGCACCTGCGCGCCCAATGCGCGCGCATTTTCCCGCGCGACGAAAAGCGCGTCCGCGCTCACGTCCACCGCCCATACCTGCGCGTTTTTACAGGCGAGCGCGATGGATACGGCCAGCGCTCCGCTGCCCGTGCCCACGTCCAAAACGCGCAGGGGCGCCTCGCCGATGCGCGCGATGGCCGCCTCGCACAGCGTTTCCGTATCCTGGCGCGGGATGAGCACCCGCCCGTCTACGCGCAGCGTATGACCCATGAAATCCTGCGTGCCGATCACGTATTGCACGGGCTCGCCCGCCTCGCGCCGGCAGAGCATCTCCTCGTAGCACCGTGCCTGCGCCTCCGGCAGCTCATCGCCGCCGCACAGCGCCAGCTGCACGCGCGTCTTGCCCGCCGCCTCGCAAAGCATCCACATCGCGTCCAGCCTGGCGTCCAAAACGCCTGCGCGCTCAAGGCGCGCAGACGCTTTTTGCAACGTATCGCGAAGGGTCATTCCGAGGCCGCCTGCACGGTCTGCGGGGCTTCCTGCGGGTTCCATTGCTTTGCCGGGGCGGCGTCCGCCACCGTGCCCAGCGCCGCCTTCATCGATGCGATGGCGACCTCCAGCATCTGATCGTCGGGCTCGCGGGTCGTGAGCTTTTGCATCATCAGCCCCGGCCAGCGAAGGGCGCGCACGAAGGCGTTATCGCTGTGGGCGAGGCCCTTGAGCGCCTCGTACGAGATGCCGGCGATCAGCGGGAGAATCAGCAGGCTGCGCAGGAAGCGCAGGCCGAAGGACAGCTTTTCAATCGATGTCAGCGCGATGATGACCTGATCGGCGACCGAGCCCACCAGGATGCTGATGACCATGACGAGCAGCAGGAAAGACGTGCCGCAGCGCGGGTGCAGCCGCGAAAACTGCCGCGCGTTCTCCGGCGTAAGCGGCAGCCCGGCCTCGTGGCAAAAGACGGTCTTGTGCTCCGCCCCGTGGTATTGAAACACGCGGCGCAGGTCGGGCAGCAGCCCCATCAGCCAGATATAGGCGATGAGGATCGCGATGCGCACCACGCCCCCGCACAGGTTGATGACGATCGCATTGTCCACCACGCGGCCGATCAGCGTTGCCGCGCCCGAGGGCAGCATCACGAACAGGAAGAGGCTCAGGCATACCGCCAGCACCGCGGCGACGCCCATCACGACCTTGTCGATGTTCGCGCCCAGCTTTTCGGAGAGCCAGATTTCAAACTTGGACGGTTCCTCGTCCAACACGCCCAGCATCTGGGTCGATTTGTTGAGCACGCCCATGCCCATCACGAGCATGGAGACCATGTTGACACAACCGCGGACGATCGGCCAGCCCATCCACTTGTGCTTCTTGGACGCGGGCGCATAATCCGCCCGGTCGACGACGATGTCGCCGCTCGGACGGCGCACCGCTACCGCGATGGCGTCGGACGATTTCATCATGACGCCTTCCATGACGGCCTGGCCGCCGATGTCTACCTGACGCTCCTTTTTTTCTTTGCGCATTATGAAAAAAACACCTCTTTCGTTTTGCAATACAGGTTACGAAGCAAATGCTAACCGAAGGGCCTCGCAAAAAATGTTATTCTATAAGCGCGCGCAGAAACCCTGCTGACCGCGCGGATTTATCGCTAACAAAAAAGGGCAACCCCGGCGCGGCATTCCGCGGCCAAAGCGACCCTTTTATGTGCATTTTTACATGCCATAGCGCTTCTTGAAACGGTCCACGCGTCCGCCGGTGTCGACCAGCTTCTGCTTGCCGGTGAAGAACGGGTGGCACTTGGAGCAGATTTCAACCTTCAGTTCCTTCTTGGTGGAGCCGGTTTCAAACGTCTCGCCGCAAGCGCAGCGGACGACTGCCTTCTGATACTTGGGATGGATACCTTCCTTCATGTGTTTCACCTCTTTCGCCCGCATTACTATCACATGAAAAACGCGTTCACGCGCCTTCTCATATGCCTGAACGGACACCTCCTAAAGTATACCCCTCTTTCTCCCAAATTGCAAGCCATTCTTTCAGCCGTTTGAAAAATTCTTGGTTCGTCTTCGTCTTTTCGAGCATGGAGATCAGCTGCTCTGTCGCGTCCATCGTCCGCGAGGCGGAAAGCACCCGCCTGACGGCCGCCACCCCGTCCAGCTCCGCGGGCGTAAGCAGCAGCTCTTCCCTTCGCGTGCCCGAGCGCAGCAGGTCCACCGCCGGGAAGACGCGCCGCTCCGAAAGGCGGCGGTCGAGCTGAATTTCGGCGTTGCCCGTACCCTTAAATTCCTCGTAGATGATGTCGTCCATGCGGCTGCCCGTATCCACCAGCACCGTCGCGATGATCGTCAGGCTGCCGCCCTCTTCCATATTGCGCGCCGCGCCAAAAAAGCGCTTGGGCCGCTGCAGCACGCCCGGCGCAAGGCCGCCGGACATCGCCCTGCCGCCGGGCGCCAGGGCGTTGTACGCGCGGGAGAGGCGGGTAAGGCTGTCCATCAACACGACGACGTCCTTCCCCTGCTCTACGAGCCGCTGCGCCCGCTCGTAGACCATCTCCGACACGCGCACGTGGTTTTCGCTCGGCGCGTCGAACGTCGAATAGACGACCTCGCCCGTGACGGAGCGCTTGATGTCCGTCACCTCTTCCGGCCGTTCGTCGATGAGCAGCAGCATGAGGTGGATATCCGGATGATTGACAGCCACGGCCTGAGCGATCTTCTTGAGCAGGACGGTCTTGCCCGCCTTGGGCGGGGCGACGATCAACGCGCGCTGCCCCAAGCCAATGGGCGCGATAAAGTCGAGCATGCGGATGGCCAGGTCGCTTTGTCCCCCCTCCGCCTCCAGCGTCAGGCGTCTGTTGGGATGAATCGGCGTCATGCGCTCAAATACGCCGCGCCGGGCAGCGCGCTCGGGCGGATCCCCGTTGATCGTCTCCACGTACATGAGCGCGCTGTAGCGGTCGCCCTCTCGCCGCGGTCGCGTCTTCCCCTGGACGAGGTCGCCGTTCTTCATGCCGAAACGACGAATTTGCGCGATCGATACGTACACGTCCTCCCGTCCGGCGGAGCAATTTTCCGCCCGCAGGTATCCGTATCCGTCCGGCTGTATCTCCAGCACGCCCTGTCCGTCAGAGCAAAGCCCGGCCTCGAGCATCTGCGGCACCGCCGGGTTGGATGTGCCGTATTGTTCGTTATAATAACCCGCCGGGCGCGTTCGGCGCGTAAAGGCATGGTAGGGCTGCGCGTGCAAGCCCCGCGTCTTACTCTCATGCGCGCGGGGCGCAGGGGCTACAGGCGGCGCCGCTTCGGGTAGCGCATTGGGCACGATCGGCTGCGCCGTCTCCGTCAAGGCGCTATGCCGGTCGCTTTCGCGAATGCGCTCGATGATGCCCTGCTTGTTGACGCCGGCAGGCAGGCGAACGCCTTTCTCGCGGGCGATCCCTCGCAGTTGCACGACGGTTTGATTTTCATAGGGTTCGTTTTCCAAAATGGGTTCAGCTCCTCTCGGGGGCGCAAAGATGTGACTTCGACGTGTCACAGCTATTCTATGCCAAAAAGGGCTGAACTATACGTGCGCGCGAAAAGATAAGAGAGCGAGAGTAGCTTCGTGCCGTCAGAGAAAGCATGACCAGCAAGAATGACTTTACTTATACCGTTTGTTGCAGTATACTCAATAACGCTGGGAAACTAAACACAGTGGAGGAATGAATGATGCGAACGGTAGGAACGCGGGCCATGGGCATTCGAACCCCGATCATCAAGGAGGGGGACGATCTGGTGGCCATCGTCACCGATTCCCTGCTCGAGGCCGCGCAGGAGGACGGCTTTGCCTTTGCGGATAGAGACGTTGTGGGCGTCACCGAGGCGGTGGTGGCCCGGGCACAGGGCAACTACGCCACGGTGGACCAGATCGCCAAAGCGGTACGCCGCCAATTTCCATCCGGCACGGTAGGTCTCGTATTCCCCATTCTGAGCCGTAACCGCTTCGCCATGCTGCTCAAGGGCATTGCCCGGGGCGTTGAAAAGCTGGTCGTGCAGCTGTCCTATCCGGCGGACGAGGTGGGTAACGCGGTGGTGGATCGGGATCTGGTGGACGACGCGGGGCTGGACCCCTATGCCGACGCGCTGGACGAGCCCCGCTTTCGCGAGCTGTTCGGCCAGGAGGTCAAGCATCCCTTTACCGGCGTGGACTACGTACGCTACTATCAGGGCCTGGGTGACAACATCTCCGTGGTGCTCTGCGCGGATCCAAGGCATATCCTCAAGTATACGGATAAGGTCATCGCGGGGGACATTCACTCTCGCATCCACACGCGCCGGGCGCTGATCAAGGCGGGGGCGGCCAAGGTGGTGACCATGGACCAGCTGCTCACCGAACCGGTGGACGGCAGCGGATACAACGAACAATACGGCTTGCTCGGGTCCAACAAGGCCAGCGAGGAGCGGGTAAAGCTGTTCCCCCGCGAGTGCCAGGCATTTGTGGACGCGTTGGCGGCCAGCCTGCAAAGCGCCACCGGCAAGCATATCGAGGTCATGGTCTACGGCGACGGCGGGTTTAAAGATCCCGTGGGCGGCATCTGGGAACTGGCCGACCCGGTGATCTCCCCCGCCTATACGCCCGGCCTGACGGGCACGCCCAACGAGCTGAAGCTCAAGTATCTAGCCGATACCAAGTTTGCTCATCTCTCAGGCGTAGCGTTGGATCAGGCTCTGCAGGCGGAGGTCCGCTCCAAGGGCACGCAGACGCTGCTGGGCAAGATGGAATCGGAGGGGACCACCCCCCGGCAATTCACCGATTTGCTGGGTTCCCTTTGCGATTTGACGTCGGGCAGCGGCGACAAGGGCACACCGGTGGTGCTGGTCAAGGGTTACTTTGACAATTATGCCAATTGATTACGCACCCGTAAATCAAAGCGGCGGACGCACGTCCGCCGCTTCAGACTGTCGACAACCCCATCGAAGCCAGACAAACCCAAAGCCGTCTGCAAGACTGTAATCGTATCGACCGGCTCTGCCGGTCGGGCGGGGCGTTTTCCGTAGTCAAATGCGTAGCATTTGCGGAGGAAAACATCTCCCGTGTTCTTTGTGCAAAATGAATATTCATTTTGCACGAGGCCGACGACGAAGTCGACGGCCAGAAGCGGCGGACGCACGTCCGCCGCCTGTTTTTTATCCCTTTTTCGCGATCACGACGTCGCGGTTTACCGCCTGCTCGACCCAGTGCTCCAGCGCGTCGAACGCGCCGCCTTCCATCACGTCAAACCCCGCCTCCGCGAGCGCCTGAACGACGCTCTGGCGGCGCGTGACGTAGGTGTTGAACGACACGCTCAGCGCGCCGCCCGGGGCGAGCGCGCCAAGCCATGCGGGCGCGGCCTTTTCCAGCAGGGAAAGGATGCTGACCCCCTTGCCTGCGGGGCCGTGCTGCACGCCGTAGGGCAGATCCGCCGTCATGATCTGCACGCTGCCCGGCCGCAGCAGTACGTCCAGATCGCGCGTATCGCCCGCGATGAGCCGCAGCGTGCGCGTATCGCCGTCCTTAAAGTGCTCGGGCGTATCTGCGAGCACGTATTTTGCCTCACGTCCGCCTGCCTTGCCGCGCACCGTAAGCGTGCCCTCGGTACGCTTGTGCTTCATACGATGGAATTCCAGGTAGCGCGAGACGAAATCGTCCGCCTCCTTGATGCCGCTCTTGTCCGCATCCACCCCGGCGGCATTCCATCCGCGCCGCAGCCCCAGGTACAGCGCCGTGCCCTTGCCGCAAAGCGGGTCGCATAGCGTCAGCTTTGCGTCGCCTTTGAGCGCAAAGTCACTCGCGCAAAGCGCCATGCTGATCATCGTATCGGTGAACATCTCGTTCGTCTTGCCCTTGTACTTGAGCAGCGCGGCCATATCCTCACCGACGTATGCGGGATGCGTGCGCTCGAGCGGATAAAGCGCCTCCCCCTCCCGGCGCAGCAGCATATACACGCCCGCCTGCTGCGAAAGCAGCGTCCATTCCCGCTGCGAAAAAGGTTCGGTCTCCAGGCGCAAAAACGGCGCGCCGCCGAACGATTCCTCCCGTATCTCGCACGCTCTGCCCATTGCGCCGAGCATCATCGCAAGCTCTGCGCGCGCGAGCTGCAGGAGCGACGCGCGATATCGCGCGTTGGGGTGCGGGTTGAGCAAAAATGCGTATTGCATGGGTTGCCTCCAATCTTTTATTTGTCCGGACAACAGCAAAAGACCCCATCGAAGGACGATGGAGTCTTGGATGCGAAGCTTAGTACTTGCGTTTACGGGCCGCCTCAGCCTTCTTCTTGCGCTTCACGCTGGGCTTTTCGTAGTGCTCCCTCTTTCTGACCTCAGCGATGACGCCGGAACGAGCGCATGAACGCTTAAATCTCCTCAGAGCGCTTTCCAGGGATTCATTCTCCCGAACTCGGATCTCAGACATGGTGTTATCCCTCCCCTCCGCTC
>JAEYAR010000070.1 GCA_023404715.1 Bacillota bacterium
GCTTTGTCCATTGATATCCGTGACGACGCTGGCCAGCTTGATATTTGCCCCTTCCAGCACCGCTTGGATTCGATTCAGTTCTCTGGCGCGTTCCTCCACAAGAGATTGGCGGTAGCGTACCATTTCCCGCAGCTCGCGTTCCTCTCGACTTGGAATATAGCTTGCTTGAATCAATCCATATCGAACAAGCTCCGCGATCCATTCCGAGTCCTTCACATCTGTCTTTCTGCCCGGAACCGCCTTCATGTGCTGTGCGTTTCCCACGATTTGCTTAAAGCCGCGTTCCTCCAATAGGTTATAGATTGGTTTCCAGTACACGCCCGTGCTTTCCATTGCGACAACGTCGCATTGATTCTCCGTTAGCCATTGGCATAACGATAGGATGTCATCCGTCATGGTTCCATACTCGCGTATTTCTTTTTTTCGTCCAGTCAGTAGGCATGCCACCACCTTTTTCCTGTGTACGTCAATCCCACAGCACCGTTCAAATCGCACTTCCACGGTTTCCACCTCCATGTATTTGAACCGGTCAGCTCCCTAATATGTTGTTGTCTGCCCTGCGTGCTACCGTTTACCGGCGCAACAATTTGGGATGCACAAATGGAGCTGGTATCAATCTGTCGATCGGGCTCTGCGCTCCAAGTCTGACCGATCTTACCCGGCTCCTTTTATTTCGACACGCGCTTCTTGTTTTCATCCCTTGGGGTGATGCTTGCATCATGAGTATCTGTCGAAAAACCCATCGAAGCCAAACAAACCAAAAGCCGTCTGCAAGACTGTAATCGTATCGCCCGGCTGCGCCGGGTGGGCGGGGCTTTTTCCGGAGCAAAACGCAGTTTTGCGGAGCGAAAAAATCACCCGTTTACTCGACAAAGTGGCGTACGCCACTTTGTCGACACGCCGGCTCACGCCCGTTTATCCGCGCGCCTGTATTCCGTCGCCTCGCTTTCGACGATCCGCACGCACAAAACCGTCATATCGTCGCCCGCCTGCCCGCCCTGTACGCGCAGCGCACGCTCCAGGATCGCCTGACAGATCATCTGCGGGCTCTTGAGCCTGAGATGCTCCACCGCCCGAATCAAGCCCTCTTGCCCTTCCGGGAACGTATCCGCCACGCCGTCCGTCATGAAGATCAGCAGGTCGCCCGGCACGATCTCAAAGGCGCGAGAACAGGGCTGTACGTCGCAAAGCATGCCCATCGGCAGCGTATCGGCCTCAAAGGCCTCGCATTTGCCTTCATGCAGCAGATAGGAGGTACACGCGCCCAGCTTTTCAATCGTCGCCCGCCCCTCGTACAGGTCGAGCAGGCACAAGTCCAGCGTCGCAAAGACGTCCTCGCCCGCGCAGGAGACCATCAAGCTGTTGACGGCCTTGAGCGCCTGCGAACGCGAATAGCCGGCCTTAAAACAACGGTACAGCAGCCTGAGCGCGGCCTGGCTCTCCCGCCTTGCCGCGCTGCCGCTGCCCATGCCGTCGCTGAGCGCGATCAGGCAGCGGCCGCCGCGCAGCCGGTGGGTAAAGTTGCTGTCGCCCGCGACCTCCTCGTCCGCCTTTTTCATGCAGGCGGTGGCGATCTGCGCGTCGAGCGGCGCATCCTGCTCGAAGTAGAGATCCTCTTGCAGCACCTCGTCGTAAATGCATCGCATCTGCGTTCTCGCCGCCGTGCTTACCGCCTCCTCGAGCCTGCCGATCGTCGTCTCATCGCCGCGCTCGAGCATGGCGCGTATCCGCCCGCCTATCCGAACCGCGAAGACGACGCGCGCCCTGATTCCGGCGCGTGAAAGCGCTTGTTCCAGCGACCGGCTGAGCGCATCGTCGAGCTCGACATCCTCACAAAGATCCCCGGACAGGCGCGTTACTGCCTGTGAGAGCGCGCTGAGCTGACGCTTCATCGCCCCGTGCTGTTCAATGCAGCGCGTATAGCTCGCGCTCTCCATACGCTCTTGCATGAGCTGCCCGCGCCGCGCCTGGGCAAAGCGCGCGCTTTGCAGGCATCCCATGGCCTGCGCTTCGCTGCGGATCGATTCGTCGTCCCGCTCCGGGCCGTCGCGCAGCATGCGGGCGATCCACTGTCTGGTACGGGCGTATTCATCGTCCCAGCAAGTCATTCGCCGTTCACATCGATCGCACAGCCCTTGGGCAAAGCGTTCTACGCGCTGCGCCTCCTCCGTCTGCGGCGCATGTGGCGCGGGCAGCGCGTCCGTCATCTCCCGCAGGCTGTAGGCCACGTCCCGCACGCTGTGAAACGTATATCTGCGGGATAGCTCTACGCGCACGTCGCCTTCCAGAACCGGCGCGATGCGCAAATTTAGCCAACGAATCGCTTCCTGTGGGCACAGCCTCAGGGCCGCCGCCGCGAGCGCGACCGCACACAAAGTGCTCAAACGGACGAATGCTAGACCAAAGAAGGCCGCTGTGCACAGCGCGGCAAGGCCGATCCCCGCGGCGGCTCGGCGCCTGTCCTTTCCCCGGGCCTGTCCGCAAAAAAAACCCGCGAGCAGCAAATAGACGATTTCATACGACGGCCGTCCCAGAAGCGTAAGCGAGAGCCCGACGGCTCCGCCGAACGCGACGCCCGCAACGCCCCCGCCCGCATACGCGCAGGCGCCGGTCAAAGCGGCGGCGAGCACGCGCACGAGAAACCCGCCCGCCGTGCCCGTGCCATTCAATCCCGCGAGCAGGCAAATCGCGAGGACCAGCAGGCAAATGCAGTCGTCCGCCGCATCGCGATGCGTTTCACTGCGCACCATACCCAGAATACGACCGAACATCGGGCTGAGCACGAGCACGCTGACGCCCAGCTCAAGGCAGCTCAGCGCGGCGATGAACCGGTCGCCCTGTACCCACAGCGTCGGTAAAGCAGCCGCCAAGGCGGCGAGCGCATACAGCCAGCTATGCCATTTTTCCTTGAAAAAACGCCTAGCGATCGGCATCATCAGCGCGATGGCGATGCACTCGGGCAGCTGCCACCCCTGCATCATCACGCCGCGCGCCACGCCCATCAGCGCGCCGACCAGAATGCCCGCCGCCCCCCAGATCGCCGCTTCCTGAAATGAAAGCAGCGCGGCAAAGAAGGCGGGCGCGATCGGCATGCTACCGAATGGAAAGACCGCAAAGGACGACAGCAGCGTGCTGGCGAAGAAAAAAATCGTATGGCGGGGCTCAATGCGTACCTGGCGCCGCGTATCCTGCGTACGGCGCGGCCCATGTGCGCCGGGTCCCTGCCGGCGCTGCGCGCGCCTGCCCGTGCTTGTCCCCATTTCCTGTTCATACGCTCTTCTTTGCGCCATGCTCAAAACTCCCGCTCTATCGGTTTATGCCCTATTATAGTGCGGGCGCAGCGCCGGGGCTGTCGTTTTCAGGCGCGAAAATGGGCGCGTATACGACACCAAAAAGCAAAAAGGGCCGCTCAGCCCTTTTTGCTCATTTCGCTTCTTCCATATCCTCTACGCTGACGGATGCAAACTCGGTTCCGTCAAATTCGGTGACGGCGTCGTGCCACAGTGCGGTAAACTCCTCCAGACAAAGGTTGTTGTCACGCATATAGATCGCAGGCTCGAGCCCCACATAGCGAAAGTGCCACGGCTCGTAAATAATCTGGGTGATATCTTCCTTGTCTTTCGCATATCGGAGGATAAAGCCGTAATCCCAGCAATTCTCCGCCAGCCACTTTCCTTCCTTCGTATCGGCAAACGCGCTGGTAAAGCGCTTTCCGATGCCGGCATAGTTGATGATGTCGATGCCAAGCCCGGTTTGATGATCCGATGAGCCCGGGTAGGCGACGACCTTGTCGTCCACGCCTCCGTTCTTTTTGAGCCGGTTGTGGTACATCGTATTTTGCGTCTGATAGCTGCGGTAGCCGGAGCTGGCGTATAGCTTGATTCCATCCTCCAGCGCCGCGTCGAACATCGCGCTCATCGCCTCGGAGGCCGCCTTGCGCATCTGTATGGCGTCGCTCGAGACCTTGCGCGCCTTGATCTTCACCAGATCCTCCGGCTTGTAGCTCTTGTCCAGCAACGAATCGCGGTTGGCGAGCACCAGATAGTCGCTGCCCGTCAACGACTCATAGGAAAGCGGGAAATCCCAGTCGCCCTGCGCCTGCTCAGCCGCCAATTCATCCTCTGAAACGTATTGAAGACCAAAACCGCCCGCCAAAGCGGGCAACGCCAGCACGCACAGCAGCGCGGCAACGGCGCCCGCCGTCTTCCATTTTGTTCGCCTCATCCTTCGTCAACCTCTCCTTCCTATTGCGCTTGCATGCCTGCCGCCTGCGCGCGTTGCGTGCGCAAGAGCTCCAAATAGGTCTCCAAGGGCACGTCCATCCGGGCAATGGCCGTCGCATGGGCAACGCCGACATACCGGAGGTGCCAGGGTTCGTAGGCATAGCCGGTGATCGCCTCCCATTCGCGTTTATAGCGGATGATGAAGCCAAAACGATGGGCGTTTTCGGCGACCCAAATGCCCTCCGGCGACGACCCAAACGATTCCTCCAGCCCGTCACCCAGCGTGCTTTCGCCCTCGATATCCATAGCCAAGCCCGTCTGATGCTCAGAATAGCCGGGGGCTGCGACGATACGGCTCGCCCGTTTTTCCCCCAGCGCTTCACTGCGCCGTTTGAAGATCGCGTTTTGCGTCGCGTAGCTGCGGTATCCGGAAGTCGCATACAGCGTGTGGCCGTCCCCCAACGCCGCGGCAAACAGGGCCTCCAGCGCCGCGGCGGCCTCGGGACGCATGTACAGGTTTTGAGCGTACGCCTCCTTGGTAGGCGGCACGTGAGGCATCACGAGTATTGGCTGCGCGCTGGGGGCGCGGTTTTGCCGGTTTACAAGCAGCAGCACCCCCGCAGGATCCTGCCCCGGCAGCGCATAGCTCCATGAGCCAAACACGACGCTTGCCGCCGTCACCAGGGCCGCAAAGGCTTTAAACGGTAAGATCATGGCGATTCCTTTCATAAATCATTCTTCCGTTTGAATAGACGAATCATGGCTGCGTTTTCCTGCGTGTCTCAGCAGCTTTCCGGCGCATCGCACAGCGCCCCGGCGCCCAGGACGCGGACGAGCCGCGCGAGCGTTTCATCGTCCGCCAGCGCCCGTACCAGCGTGCCCTCGGCCTCGTAGCGCTCCTCGAGCACGCGGCGTTCGTCATGCAAGCGCGAGAGCTCCGTCGTCTTCGCGTAAGGCACACGGATCCATACCGGACGCTGCAGCCGCGTGAGATGCGCGCAGATGGCGTCGAGCAGCGCGTCGATGCCATCGCCCCGTTTGGCGCTGATGCGCAGCGCGCCGGGGATATCCACCGCCTCTCCGGCCGCGTCTACCTTGTTGAGCACGTCGATCACGGGCTTATCCGCCGCGCCCAGCGAGGCGAGCACGTCCGTTACGACCTCCCGCTGCGCGTATACATGATCTGACGACGCGTCGGAGACGACGACCAGCAGATCCGCCAGCGCCGCTTCCTCCAGCGTTGACTGAAAAGCGTCCACCAGCGCGTGCGGCAGCTTGCTGATGAAGCCTACCGTATCCACCAGCAAGAATTCGCCGCCCTGCGGCGGGCGGACGCTGCGCGCGACCGGGTCCAGCGTGGCAAAGAGCTTGTCCTCCGCCAGCACGCCCGCCTCCGTCAGCCGATTGAGCAGCGTCGACTTGCCCGCGTTCGTATAACCGACGAGCGCCACCACCGGCACGGCGTTCTTTTCACGGCGCGCGCGGCGCAGGCCGCGCTGCGCGCGCATCTCATCAATTTCCCTGCGCAAATCCGTCATGCGTTTGCGGATACGCCGCCGGTCCACCTCCAGGCGCGTTTCACCTGGACCGCGCGTGCCGATGCCGCCGCCCAGGCGCGACATGGCCACGCCGTGACCGATGAGGCGTGGCAGCTGGTAGCTAAGCTGCGCCAGCTCGACCTGCAACCGCCCTTCTCTGGACTGTGCCCGCTGCGCGAAAATATCCAGTATCAGCGTGCTGCGGTCGATCACCTTGACGCCCAGCAAGCCCTCCAGGTTGCGCGTCTGCGCGCCGGTCAACTCGTCGTCGAAGATCACCATATCCACGTCCAGCGCCTGGCAATCCAAGGCGATTTCATCCGCCTTTCCGCTGCCAACGTACGTAGCGCCGTCGGGCTTGACGCGCCGCTGCAGCGCCTGACCGACGACCTGCGCGCCGGCCGTCTGCGCCAATCGGGCCAGTTCGTCCAGCGATGTGGGCGTATCCATGCCCACGAGCAGGCAGCGCTCCGCGCGCGCGCGTTGATCCTGCTCCGTCTCCCCCTGCAACACGCGCTTGTCCGCGAGCAGGATTTCATCCATCCAGGCCTGTTGGGGGATGCGGTAGACGCTTACGGGGTCCATCGCCTTCACATTCGGCACGCCGCCTTGGCACTCCCCTAGAAAAGCCGCCTGAATGCCTGTGGGCTTGCCGTCCCGCGCGCCGACCGCGGCCATCGCGTCAAAACGCAGCGTCCTCAGCGAGCTTATATCCACGTCGGAAAGCTGCGGGTCTCCGCCCGGATGCGTGTGGATGCAGCGCACCATCGACAAGCGCCGCGTATTGCGCCGAAGGTGCATTTCCTTGAGCGGAACGCTTTCCAGCGCACCGATCGTGACGTCCAGCACCTCGCCGCTGCGCGCGACGTACACGCTGATTTCACGGTTGATCTGGCACGTGTAGTCCGCCAGCCGTTGCAAAAAATCGACCGGCGCGAACTCGTTTTCTTCGATCTCAGCTTCATACAGGGTCTCTATCTCCTGTAAAAGCGATGTACGAATGCCGTCCGTATTGCCGTATAACAAATTCATCCCTCTTCCTGTGAAACGGCGGAGGCTTCCGCCGTAGCGTGCCGAAAAAGGGGCCGTCGCCCCTTTTTTTCGTTCACTATGCCTTTTTATCGGGCGCCTCGCCCTCGGATTTTTGTTTCTTTTGATAGTCCTCGATGGCGGCCTTGAGCGCTTCCTCCGCCAGGAGGGAACAATGCATCTTTACGGGCGGCAGCCCGTCGAGCGCCTCGGCCACGGCCTGATTCGTAATCTTTAGCGCCTCCTCGATGGTCTTGCCCTTCACCATCTCGGTCGCCATGCTGCTGGTGGCGATCGCCGCGCCGCAGCCGAATGTCTTAAACTTCACATCTACGATGACGCCGTCCTCCACCTTGAGGTACATGCGCATGATGTCGCCGCATTTGGCGTTGCCGACGGTGCCGACCCCGCTCGCCTCTTCGATCTCGCCGACGTTGCGGGGGTTGCTGAAGTGATCCATTACCTTTTCACTGTACATTTTATCTTAATCTCCTTTCGGTAGCGCCATGCCTTACTTGCTCTCCAGCATGTCCTGGTACATGGGCGACATATCCCGAAGCGTACGGACGATTTGCGGCAGTTTTTCGAGCACCGCGTCCACGTCCGCCTCGGTGTTGAAATCTCCCAGCGTCAGGCGCAGGGACCCGTGCGCGATTTCGTGCGGCAGGCCGATGGCCAGCAGCACGTGCGAGGGATCGAGCGAGCCGGACGTACAGGCGGATCCGCTCGAACCTTCGATGCCCGCCAGATCCAGCCTGAGCAGCAGCGCTTCGCCCTCTATATACTGGATCGATACGTTCACGTTGCCCGGCAAGCGCTTCGTGCGGTGACCGTTCAGGCGCGCATAGGGGATTTCCTTCAGGATGCCGTCGATCAATCGGTCGCGCATGGCGGTTAGGCGCGCCGCGTGTCCCTCGATATCGCCCGTCGCCAACTCGATCGCCTTGCCCAGGCCAACGATGCCGGGCAGGTACTCCGTCCCCGCGCGCCGCGCGCGCTCCTGCGCGCCGCCGTGCATGAACGTATCGATCCGTACGCCTTTTTTGATATACAGCGCGCCGACGCCCTTGGGCCCGTAAAACTTGTGGCCGGAGAGCGAAAGCATGTCCACGCCGAGCGCTTTCACGTCCACCGGGATCGCGCCGACGGCCTGCACCGCGTCCGTATGCATGAGCACACCGTGGGCATGGGCGATCGCGGCGATTTCGGCGATGGGTTCGACGGTTCCGATCTCGTTGTTGGCCATCATGATGCTGACGAGGAGGGTCTGATCCGTAATCGCCTTTTCTACGTCGGCGGGATCGACGAGCCCGTCTTCGTCCACCGGCAGATAGGTCACCTCAAAGCCCTGCTTTTCCAGCCACTGACAGGTATGCAGCACCGCGTGGTGTTCGATGCTGGAGGTGATGATGTGGTTGCCCTTCGATCGATGGGCAAACCCCGCGCCCTTGATGGCCCAATTGTCCGCTTCGCTCCCCCCGGCGGTGAAATAAATCTCGCCCTTGTCCGCGCCCAGCGCCGCCGCAACCTGGCTGCGCGCCTTTTCGACCGCCCGGCGCGCTTCGCGGCCCGCGCCATGAATGCTGCTGGGGTTGCCGTAAACCTGGGTGAAGTAGGGAAGCATCGCCTCCAGCACTTCGGGCTTCGTCGCCGTCGTGGCGGCGTTATCTAGATAGATGCTCATGGATTTTCCTCCTTATGCGCTCTTTCAGCCATCATGCGCTTGTGATCGTCCAGCATATCCTGCAGCGTCACCGAGTAGAGCACGTCGTCCATGCTCTTGGAGAGCCGCTCCCAGACCCCCTTGGTTGGGCATGCGCAGGAGCGCTCGCAGCTTTTGTCGTCGGCCAGGCAGTCGGCCAACAAGATAGGCCCTTCCAGCACATGCATGAGCTCGCCCATCGTGATGTCGCCCGGGGCCTTGCCCAGCATATAGCCTCCTTGCGCGCCGCGTACGCTCTCCACCAGCCCTTCGCGCCTGAGCAGCGCGATGAGCTGCTCCAAATACTGCTCTGGAATGTTCTGGCTCTCGGCGATGCTTTTCAGCGGCTGAGGGCCCTGGCCGTAACGCGCCGCCAGCTCGAACATCGCATGGATCCCATAGCGCGCGCGCGTTGAAAGCTTCATGATCTGTCTCCCCTCGTAATCTCGATCTTTTTTATCAGAATTGCACGCTTATCCTAGCACGCGTCCCAGGGCTTGTCAATAGCCCGCTTCTAATTTCGACTATTTTTATCGGAAATAAACGCAAAAACCCCGCCGTTTGCATTCAAACGGCGGGGAAATTTTAACACAAAAACAGATCGCCGGCTTAAAGCCTGGTCACGCCCTCGTAGAGCGGATAGGCGGCGCACAGCGCCTCTACCTCGGCCTTGACGGCGGGCAGCGCCGCTTCCTTCTCCCGCACGACGCGGGCGATCCATCCGGCGATGGTCCGCATCTGCTCCTCCCGCATGCCGCGCGTCGTCACGGCGGGCGTGCCTACGCGGACGCCGCTCGTCACGAAGGGGCTGAGCGTCTCCTTGGGGATCGTGTTCTTGTTGACGGTGATGTTCGCCTGCCCCAGCAGCGCTTCGAGCTCCTTGCCCGTCACGCCCGTACCCGTCAGATCCAGCAGCATCAGGTGATTGTCCGTGCCGCCGGAGACGAGGCGGATGCCCTCCCGGCCAAACGCTTCCGCCATGGCTTTCGCGTTGAGAACGATCTGATGCTGATACGCCTTAAAGGCGGGCTGCAGCGCCTCATAAAAGCAAACGGCCTTGCCGGCGATGACGTGCTCAAGCGGGCCGCCCTGCGTGCCGGGGAAGATCGCCTTGTCGATCGCCTTGGCATACTGCTCCTTACAAAGGATCATGCCGCCGCGCGGGCCGCGCAACGTCTTGTGCGTCGTGGTCGTCACAAAGTCCGCATACGGCACAGGGCTGGGATGCTCGCCCGCCGCAATGAGGCCCGCGATATGCGCCATATCCACCATCAGCAGCGCGTTCACCTGGTCGGCAATCGCGCGCAGGCGCGCAAAATCGATAATACGCGAATAAGCCGACGCGCCGGCGACGATCATCTTTGGGCGGCAATCGCGCGCGATGCGAAGCACATCGTCGTAGTCGATGACCTCCGTATCCTCCGTCACGCCGTAGGGCACGAAATGAAAATATTGGCCGGACATATTGACGGGGCTTCCATGCGTCAGGTGGCCGCCATGCGAGAGGTTCATACCCATCACGGTATCGCCCGGCTGTAACATGGCAAAGTATACCGCCATGTTCGCCTGCGCGCCTGAATGCGGCTGCACGTTGGCGTGGTCGGCCGAGAAGAGCTCCTTGGCGCGCTCACGCGCGAGATTTTCTACGACGTCGACAAACTGGCAGCCGCCATAATATCGCTTGCCGGGGTACCCTTCCGCATATTTGTTCGTCAGGTGGGATCCCATCGCCGCGAGCACGGCGTCGCTTACGAAGTTCTCCGAGGCGATGAGCTCGATATGTGCGCGCTGGCGGCCCAGTTCGTCCTCCATTGCCTGCGCCACCTGGGGATCGACCGCCCGAATCGCAGCAAAGTCAATCATGTCTAAAGCCCCTTCCGTTTTCGATATGTCCCTATTATATCGCCTAGGGCCGGCGTTGGCAAGCATTCATTCGTCGAGCGTCGACAGCTCGATCGCCAGCGTACGCTGCGATACGATCTTGGGCAATGCGCCCGTGCAGACGTCCGCCTCGCAAAGCCGCGGCAGGCGGATGGAGACGCTCGTGCCTCTGCCCAGCGCGCTCTTGACCGCGACGCGTCCGCGCATCCCCTCTGCAAACGCGCGCACGACCGCCATGCCGATCCCTTGGCCCATGCCGGGCGCGGGCGCCTCGCGGCTCACGTCAGAGCGCGTGAATAGCCGCCTCATCTGGCTCTTATCCATGCCGCAGCCCGTGTCTTCCACGGTCATGACGGCGTCGCTCCCCACCGATTCGAGCTTCAGGGCGATCTCCCCGCCCGGCCCCGTAAATCGTATCGCGTTGGAGATCAGGTTGAGGACGCACCGCGCGAGCTTATCCGCGTCGCCCAAGACCCAGCAGCGCTCCGCATCCGGCAGCACGCGCACGAGCCGCCTATCGCGGTCCGCGATGCGTGGGCGGCAGCTTTCCGCGAGGCGGCTAAACCACTCGACGAGCTCGATCGGTTCCTGTGCAAAGTGCAGCCGGCAGTAGTCGAGGCGCGCCAGATCGAGGATGTTTCGCACCAACCGCAGGCCAATCCTAGCGCCCCTGCTCGCCTCGCCGGTCCATTCGCCCCGCAGAGATGCGTCGACGACTCGTTCGAGCGGCTCCTCGATCGATGCGCTTAAGTCCGCTATGCGGCCAAGTAGCCGCTCCTCCTTCTGAGCAGACAGCCGCGGCAACGCAGCCATCTGATCTGCCACGTCGGGCGCGGCGCAGTAAAGCACCCCGTTTTCTTGAAGCAGCCTGATCGCCTCGCCGGCCTCTTTGATTTCGATCCACCCCTGGGGTATTCTTTTTGCGTGGTCCACATTTACCCTCTCCTTTGTGCAGACATCGGGCTTTTATGGACATTATAAGCGCAAACGCTTTATGATTCAAGAGCAAATTAATTAAATAAGTGACTATAGGAATTATATTATGCAAAAAATGAAGAAAAAAGGGTGATAACAAAAAAACACCGGCTAAACCGATGTTTCAAGATGAACATAAAACCGTAAGGGCTCAGGCCAGGCATCCCCGCGGCACATGCTGCTGAATGCTTATTGCTGCTTCCTTCCGGACCTGACAAGATTCACATCGCCTCATTGCACAGGACCCGTCCGTCATCGCGCCTTACAGCTTATTTATTGTAGACGATTTCGCTTCAGAAATCAAGCCTTTCTTTCATTCTTCCACGATTTAAGTGAATTTTTCAAAGATTTCACCCGCTACAGCAGGATGCAGATCATCCCGCCCGTACCCTCGTTGATGATGCGGCTAAGCGTTTGCTGTACCTTATCCTGCACGTCCGGCGGCATGCGCATCAGCTTGGTCGAAAGCCCTTCGCGCATGAGGTCGTCGAGCGATTTGCCGAACATATTCGTCGACCAGATCTTTGCCGGGTCTTGCTCGAATCCGGAGAGCAGATATTGCACCAGCTCCTCCGATTGCTGCTCTGTGCCTACGATGGGCGATACCTCGGCCTCGATATCCACACGGATCATGTGCAGCGAAGGGGCGCTCGC
This sequence comes from Bacillota bacterium, assembly GCA_023404715.1. GTDB lineage: Bacteria > Bacillota > Clostridia > Christensenellales > Aristaeellaceae > Beduinella. The sequence goes on from JAEYAR010000070.1 coordinate 12,003, forward strand.
CTTTAGACGCACGCCGAAGTGATTCCCCTGCTTGACGATTTCCGGCTCGCTGAGCTTGAGCTCATCCATGCTCGGCGCGACGAGGCCATAGCCCGTCTCCCGCACGGAGGCGAGCGCCTGCGCGACGCGGTCGTACTCCTTCTTGGCCTCGACCAGCTCCTTCATCAGCTGCAGCAGATGCGCGTCGCTGCGGATGACCGTGCCGCAGTGTTCGCCGAGAATGCGGTTAAAGAGACCGTCTCGTAGCGGCAGCGCGTAGGCGACCTCGCCGCTGCCCAGGTCGATACGGCTCTGCGTTGCGGGCAAGGCGTAGTTCGAATCGTCAAAGGCGTGGGCAAATACCTCGCTTTCGCGAACGCACATGGCAGGCTGGGCCGCTTCGCGCGCCCTGCCGACCAGCTCCTGCAAAAGCCAGTGTCCGTCGTCGAGCGCGAGCGCCCACGCGGGCAGCGCGACGCGTACCTCGCTCACCGGGAATTCATAGAGCACTTGCCTAAGCACATCCTGGATATCGTCCAGATCCATCTCCTTCACATTTTGGAGCAGTACGGGCACGCCGTACTTTTCGGCGAGCGCGGCTTGCAGCTCCCGGTTTTCGGCGCTCCCCGGCTCGCTCGTGTTGAGGATCACGATAAAGGGCTTTCCAAGCTGTTTGAGTTCGCGCACGACGCGCTCCTCCGCCTCGACGTATGCGCTCCGGGGGATTTCCGTAAAGCTTCCGTCCGTCGTCACGACGAGGCCGATCGTGCTGTGATCGGCGATGACCTTTCGCGTACCGATCTCGGCGGCATCCTCAAAGGGGATATCGTTTTCGTGCCATGGCGTCTTGACCATGCGGGGTACGTCGTTTTCCTGTGTGCCCATCGCCCCGCGGATGAGGTAACCTACGCAGTCGACTAACTGTACGTTGGCGCTCGCGTTATCCGAAAACTGTACGCTTACCGCCTCGCCCGGCACGAATTTAGGCTGGGTCGTCATGATCGTCTTGCCCGAACCGCTCTGCGGCAGCTCGTCGCGCGTGCGCTCGCGCCTGCGCGCGTTGTCAATCCGGTCCAGCACCAGCTTTTCCATGAACTGTGTGATCAACGTGGACTTTCCGGTGCGCACCGGCCCCACGACGCCGATGTAAATATCGCTGTCCGTCCGGTTGGCGATATCCCGATACAGATCTTGCTGTTCCATCAACTCATCCCTCCCACTGTCACAGGATCGTATGCAAAAAGGCCGTCGACTATGTCGACGGCCTCGTGCAAAATGAATGCTCATTTTGCACGAAGATCACGGGTGATGTTTTCCTCCGCAAATACTACGCATTTGATTACTGAAAACGCCCCGCCCGACAAGGGAGCGAAGCGACTAGGCGCGAGGACAGCGCGAAGCGCTCCACAGCGCCGTACCCCGCGCAGCTTGCGCGGGGCGTAACAGGCAAAGCCGGTCGATACGATTCCATATGAAGGAGAATCTTCCCCTTCATACATCCCCAATAAAGATACCAAGGCTTGTAAGCGCCCTGTTCGTTTGCATGGGTTAGGCCTGCGCGGCGTCCTGCGCCGCCAGTTCCACCGTGATCTTCATCGTCTCCCCCTTGGGGATGCGATCGTTGATGGTGAGATCCGGCAGGTTCGGGACGCGGTAGATCTCGAGCTCCACCTTGTCGCCAACCATCCTCGTGTTGACCACAATGGTGAGATCCGTATGCTGGCGCACGCGCTTACCGTCCACGCTGAGCACGATGTCGCCGTCCTTGATGCCGGCCTTCTCCGCTGCGCTCCCCGCCTGCACGCTGCTGATGTAGGCGCCCGCGGGCAGCGCGCCCTCCACCGGCGTTTCCGTGCCGCGAATCGTCGAGACCGTGATGCCCAGCTTTGGGCGCGTCACCTGTCCGAACTTGATGATGCTATCCACGATGGGCTTTACAACGTCCATGGGAATCGCCATGCCGATGCCTTCAATGCTCGCCCCGTACCCCACGGAGGTAAACTTCATCGAAGGGATGCCGATGAGCTGCCCGCGCGTATTAAACATGGCGCCGCCGCTGTTGCCCGAGTTGATCGCCGCATCGGTCTGGATCATCTTGACGATCGAATTCTCGATTTCGCGGTTCAGGCCGCTCACCACGCCGACCGTCACCGTATCGGCAAACTGCTGCCCGAGCGGGTTGCCGATGACGATCGCCCAGTCGCCGACGCGCACCGACTCCGGGTCGGCCATCGTGACGGCGGGCAGGCTGCCCTCCGTCGCCTGCAGCACGGCCAGGTCTGTCAATTCGTCGTAGCCGATGAGCTTGGCGTCGATCAGCTCGCCCTGCCAAATAATCTGTATTTCCCGCGCGTTTTGAATGACGTGATAATTCGTCACCACATGCCCCTGCGTCGTGATCACGACGCCCGAGCCAGAGGCCTGCTCGATCGACTCCGTCTGCCCGGTATACAGGCTGAACGCGTGCGTCTTGTTGCTGACGCCCACGACGCACGGCATTACGACCTCCACCACGTCCGCAAACGGGCTCTTGATCTCCTCCAGCACCTGGACGTATTCGCCCTCCGCATAGGCGCTCTTGCCGATCGTTCCGTCCGACGTGATGCCGAACGCCGTAAGCACCGCGGCGGAGCAGATCATGACCGCGGCGACAGCCGAGGCGATATAGCCCATGAGATTCCCCTTCACAGCCGCACTTCCCCCTTCTTCATGTCAAGCGTAGTGTGTGCGAAGGCGCGCGCGATTATCACTTTATTTCAGCGTTACGATCGTCACGCCGCTCTCGCCTTCGCCGAACACACCGAGCCGGTAGCTCTTGACGCGCGGATTGCGCCTGAGCGCCTCGTGCACGCCCGCGCGCAGCACGCCCGTGCCCTTACCGTGGATGACGCTCACCTCGCCCAGGCCTGAAAGCATCGCGTCGTCCAGAAATTTATCCACCTCCGGTAACGCTTCGTCCACCGCCATGCCGCGGATGTCCAGCTCCTGGCGCACGGCGCGGGCCGCGATGTCCACATTCGTGCGCACGCCGCCCTTCTTTTTGGCCGTCTGCGCCGCGCCCGCGTCGGTCTTTGGCATTTGCAGCTGTGAAATATGCGCCTTGAGCTTCATCACGCCGGCCTGAAGCTGTACCTCGCCCTTCGCATCCGGCGGCGCAAGGACCGTCGCCTCCGTCCCCAGATGCACGATGCGCACCCTGTCGCCAGGCTTTAAATTCTTGGGCGGCGGCGTCATGCGGTCCGCCGGCTGCATGAGCGCGTCGCTCACCGCGCCGATATTCTCGTTTAAACGGCTCCTCAGCTTTTGGATCTCGTGTTCAGGCGTGGCGACGCCCGCCTTTTTCAGACGCTTGAGCTCCGCGATAAGCGTTTCGGACTCGCTGCGCGCGTTTTCGAGAATTCGCTTCGCCTGTTCCTTTGCCTTGCGAATCGCCTCGTCGCGCTGCTTTTCCAGCTTTTCACGCTCGCGCTCGGCCTGATTGCGGATGGAGACCATCTCGGCGCGCGCCTCCTCGGCGATTGCGCGCTCCTTTTCCGCGACCTGTCGGTGATACTCCGCGTTGGCGATGACGTCCTCAAAGCGCACCTGCTCGCTGCTCAAAAGCTTCTTCGCCTCGTCGATGATCGGGTCGCCGAGCCCCAGCTTGCGAGAGATGTCAAAGGCGTTGGACTTGCCCGGAATACCGATCGAAAGCCGGTAGGTCGGCCTAAGCGTCGCCACGTCGAACTCGACCGACGCGTTCTCCACGCCCAGCGTCGTCAGCGCATATTCCTTGAGCTCGCTGTAGTGCGTCGTGGCCAGGGTACGCACCTGTCTTCTCAGCAGCGTGGAAAGGATCGCCTGCGCCAGCGCCGCGCCCTCGGTCGGGTCTGTGCCCGCGCCCAACTCGTCGAAGAGCACGAGCGAGCGCTCCGTCACGCCTGAGAGGATGCTCACGATGTTTTTCATGTGGCTGGAGAACGTGGAGAGCGACTGTTCGATCGATTGTTCGTCGCCGATGTCCGCGAATACGTCATCGAAGACCGCGATCTCGGTTCCGATCTCCGCCGGCACGTGAAGGCCCGCCTGTGCCATCAGACAAAAGAGGCCCACGGTCTTAAGCGTTACGGTCTTGCCGCCCGTATTCGGGCCGGTGATGACCAGCGTAGAAAAGTCCTTGCCCAGCCAGATATCCGAGGGCACGACCCTGTCCGGATCGATGAGCGGATGCCTCCCGCGCACGATGCGCACGTAGCCCTGCGTATTGATCCTCGGCGCGCAGCCGTACATCCGGCGCGACAGCGCCGCCTTGGCAAAGGCAAAATCGAGTCGCGCGAGGATATCCAGGTTATTTTGCAGCGCGTCCGCCTCGGGCGCGATGCGCGCGCTGAGCGATTGTAATATGCGCTCGATCTCCGCCTTCTCCTTGGCCTGCCACTGCTTGAGGTCGTTGCCGATCTCCAGCACCGCCATCGGTTCTACAAAAACCGTCGCCCCGGTGGCGGATTGATCGTGCACCAGGCCGGGCACGTTCGCGCGATATTCCTGCTTGACCGGGATGACGTAGCGGTCGCCGCGCATTGTAATGATCGGCTCTTGCAGGTATTTTTGATAGGCGCTACTGTGGATCATGGCGTTCAGCTTTTCGCGCACGCGCTCGTTGCATTGGCGTATGTGGCGCCGAATGGAGAAAAGCTCGGGGCTTGCGTGGTCCGAAATCTCCTCCTCGCTGAGGATGGCGGACGTGATCTCCGTCTCCAGCTGGCGAAAGGCGAAGAGGCGCGAGGCCGTCGCCTTCAGGCCCGGCGTGTTATCGCGGTCGGTCACGATCACGTCGCGTGCGGCGCGCGCCGCGCGCATACAGGCGGCGACGTCGAGCAGCGCGCGCGGCGACAGCGTCGCGCCGATTTCAGCGAGCTTGAGCGTCTGGCGTATGTCGGGAAAGGGAACGATGGGATGCTCGCCCAGGTAGGTGAGCAGCACGTGCGCCTCCTCCGTCTCCTCCTGCGCATGGCGGATTTCCGCCTCGTTCGCGCTGGGCGCGAGCTTTCCCGCGAGTTCGCCGCCCAGATCGGATACGGCCAGCTCCTTCAATTGATCGCGTATCTTGGTAAATTCCAGAACGCGCAATGAACGTTCGGTCATGGGTACCCCCCTCTGTCAGTTCGCGCCGCGTTTCAGGTGACCTGCCGTTGTCTCGCCGGGATAAGCGAAGGATGACGTCCTCCCGTCCATCAGCGCGCGGAAATGCCGTGTGACGTCCGCGCAGAGCGCGACGTCTTCGAAAGTAAACTGAAGTCTCAGCGAGACCGGCAACGTTCGCAACCTGTCCATGTGCCGGGTCAGGTCCGTCGGCACGCTGTTGTAGAGCCTGCGCATACACCCGTGCGGCAGGCGCAGGCGCATCAGGGGAAACTCGAATCCCTTTCGGTCGATCAAGGGCAATTCACCCGCACCGGCTGTGCAGCGCTCACAACCCGCGTCCGTCTCTTCCATACCGCGCTTCACACAGTCCGTACAATGCGAGAGCAGCATCAACTGCGCGCGCCCATAAGCGACGAGCTCGAACCCGCCGCCCGGGCGAAGCACATCCCTGATCTCGCTAAGGTTCAATTCCGGCGAGAGCGTCACGCGCTCACAGCCGCGATCAAACAAAAAAGCCGCCGTTCGCGCGTTAAATGCGTTCATACCGGCGTCCGCCACGAGCGGAACGCCCCATCGGAGCGCAAGCTGCGCGGGGTTGTTTAGCGCCGCTCCGCCGATTCGCGCCGCATGTTCCTGTACAAAAGCGTGCAGCGCGGCCAGTTCGTCCGTCCAGGCCACCTGCGGCAGCACGATCAGGACGCGCCTTCGCACTGCCTGATCTACCGAATCCAACGCGCTTGCCATCCGCGCAGGGCGCATGTCGTCCGGCGACCAATAAATCCAGTCTGCCCCGGCCTCGAGCAGCCGATCCGCCCAGGATAGCCGCGCTGTCTGCGCGATGAGCAGCCGCTCGCCGGTCTTTCTCGCGTCAGGCGATCCGGCCGGGAGGATGCGTGCCGAGGGCCGCCGGCACCGCAGGTCGGACAGCGCCGCCAATGCATCCCTGCGCAGCGCGTTGAGCGTGGAGACGGGCAAAAAAGCGCCCTCCCCCTCCATTTGAAAGCCGCTCAGCACATAGGGCGTGTCCCCCGTCTTTTCCAGCTGCCTGCGCGCGCCCTCCGCGTCCAGCGGCCTGTTCTGGGCTGCCGCCACACGCTGCTTCCCTTCGGCGCACGCCTGAAGCGTTCCATCCGTCACCGTAAGCACAGGCAGCTCGCCGACCGCTGCGCCAAGGCGCGCCCGTATCGGGATGCGGTTGCGTTCCTCGGCGTAGCTCCGCCGCGCTTCCTCCATCTGGGCGGCGTCCGTCAGGCGATATACCGCGTCGCCCGGGCATGGCGCGGCGCCGGCCGCCTGGGCTACGCGCACCTTCGCCTCGCCGCCCGCTTCGACGCCCGGCCCGGCATACGTCGTATCGAGCTCCTGCCCGCCGCGCACCGCGAGCGCGTCGCCGTCCTGCAGCGCCGCGTTAAGGCGTACCATGCAAAGCGCCCCGCGTACCCCCGTCACCGTGCCGATGCGCAGCCCCTGGTGGTTCGGCCTTTGCCAGCTCATCAGGGCCGCGTTGTTATCCCCCATGAGATAGCCTTCCGTGAAACCGCCGCGGTTGAAGATCTGCTCGAGCGAACGCAAAGTTTTTTCGTCCGGTACATAGGGCTCTCCGCGCAGCGCGCAGTCGAGCGCGCGCCGGTAGGCGGCCGTCACCACGGCGACGTATTCCGGGCGCTTCATCCGTCCCTCGATCTTGAGGGAATGCACGCCCGCGGCTTGAAGCAGCGGCAGCCTCCTTAACAACATCAGATCGCGCGGGGAGAGCAGGTAGCCCTGCGTGCCGTCCGCCTGGCGGTACGGCATCCGGCACGGCTGGGCGCAGCGCCCGCGGTTGCCGCTGCGCCCGCCGAGCATGCTGGACATCAGGCATTGCCCGGATACGGATACGCATAACGCCCCGTGCACAAAGACCTCCGTCTCCAGGCCCTGCGCGCAGATCCGGCGGATTTCATCCAAAGGGCATTCTCGCGCGGGGACGAGGCGGGTAAACCCAAGCTCCCGAAGCAGCGCCACGCCCTGGGCATTATGGATCGTCATCTGCGTGCTCGCGTGCAGCGCAAGGTCCGGAAAGCGCTCGCGGCACAGGCGCGCGAGCCCCAGATCCTGCACGATCGCCGCATCCGCGTGCAGCGTGCACAGCATCTCCAGCACATCCGCCGCGTCGTCCATCTCCTGGTCCTTTACGAGCGTATTGATCGTAACGTACACGCGCTTTCCACGCTCATGGCAGTAACGGATGGCCGCTCGCAGCTCTTCCCGGTCGAAATTACCCGCGTAGCTGCGCGCGCCGAAGGACGTATAGCCCAGATAGACCGCGTCCGCCCCGTTTTGCACGGCCGCTCTGAGCGCCTCGCTGTTGCCTGCAGGCGATAAAAGCTCCATCGGTTTTCCCCCAAAAAAGACGGGCTCTCCCGTGGAGCCTCCGCGCGTGCGCGGCGCTGTCCACGGGCAGCCCGAAGCGTTTCGTCAATCCTTGTTCTTCGCAGCATCCTGTGTGCGCTTCATCGGCGGCGCGTTGTGCTCGATGCGCAGCGCTGTGAGCTGCTGGTGCACCTGCATGATCTCCTTGCGCAAGCGCGTGTTCTCGTCCTGCGCCTTGAGCAGGTCGTCCGCGATATTCATGGCGGTCAGGACGGCCACCATGTTCTGCGGCATACGCGACGTCAGCGCCAGCTCTTCCATCTTCCGGTCTACATACACCGCGACGCGGCGGATGTGCTCCTCAGATTCGGTGCCGACCAGCGTGTAATCCTTTCCCGCGATCTTGACCGTGGTCTTGATCTTATCCACCGGGCATTCCTCCTCAGCGGCTCAGCTTTTCGGCCTGATAGACGGCGCCGAACGTCTCCACGCGTACGCACTTCATTCGCTGCGGCGTCGCCGGCTTGTCGCTCCTGTCGCGCTTTTGCCCGACGATCTCGTCGGCGGTCTCCATCCCCTCGGTCACCTTGCCGAACGCGGCGTAAGAGCCGTCCAGGTGCGGCGCGTCGTCCACCATGACGAAGAACTGCGAACCGGCGGAATCGGGCGCCATCGAACGCGCCATCGACAGCACGCCGCGCGTATGCTTTAAGTCGTTGCGAAAGCCATTGCGCGCAAACTCGCCGCGGATGCTGTAGCCCGGGCCGCCCGTGCCCACGCCCTGCGGGTCGCCGCCCTGGATCATGAAGCCCGGAATGACGCGGTGAAAGATCACGCCGTCGTAAAATCCGCTGTTCGCCAGCTCGACAAAGTTCGCCACGCTGTTGGGGGCGATTTCCGGGTATAGCTCGCCTACCATCTTCTTGCCGTTTTCCATTTCAATCGTAAAGACCGGGTTTTGAATATCCATCTGTCCGTCCTCCTAATATTCGTCGTGCAGCGCCTGCCACGCGCCTTCCGTCATGCGCAGGACGTCCTGCGTAACGGCGTGATCGGTCAGCGCAAAACCGCTGCGCAGCAGCGGCAGATAGCGTTCATAGAGCGTGCGCGCCATCTCCGCGCGCAGCCTGCGGAAGTAACCGATGCCAAAATCCGCTACGGTTACGAGGCTGGGATGCGTTATAAAACGAGGGCGCGCGCGCTCAAGCGCCAGCGGGATGGAAACGGGCCGGATGCAGGGAAGCAGCCGCCCGATCTTTTCCGCCGCGCAAATCAGCGCGGGCTCGTCCGCCGCGTCGCGACACCAAGCCGCCGCCCGCAGGGATGGAAACTCCGCCAACCGCTCTTCGAGCAACGGGATAGCCGACGCGTCTGTTATCTCCAGGCAGAGAATAAGCCGCTCATCCTCACACAGCGGCAGCGCGAGGCAACCCATCCAATCCCCCGCGAGCAGGCGTTCATCCGCGCCCGTGAGGGCCGCGTACGAGATCCCCTGCGCGCGCACAAATGTGCGGAGCCGCTCGGCCAGGGCCATGAACTGTCCGCCGTAGCGGCCTGGAGAGGCTTCGCAGGCGTCCAGCCACAGCGTCGGTTCCAAAAACGCAGCGGCCCGCTCGCCAGAGTAGGTCTCCGGCGTGACCGGCGTCAGCGCCGTGCCCCACCCCGCCTGTTCGCGCACGGCCATGAGATACGCGCAAGGGGACATCGCCTGCGCGCGCAGGAGGGCGACCTGCCGGTCCCCCTGCGGCATGTCCAACCGGTCCAGGGCGACGAGTGCGTCCTGTTCGATCTGACGCAGCGGCGTGCGCTCGACAAATACGCGCGAAAAAGCCGCCTCCGGCGTTTCGCCCGGCGCGATCTCGAAAAGCATCTCGTCTGGCCCCATGCGAGGCGCCGCGATGTGAAGTCGCGTGAGCACGTCCGGCAACTGCACAGTACGAACGGCAGCGCGAATACAGCGCTTCAGCTCGTCTTTATCGTCGATGCGCATGAGACGTCCTCCCCTCCGGATCAACCGTCCTCTCCTATTTTACACGATAAACGCCCTGTTTGCAATCTTACAGTTCATCCGCGGGCTGCAAAAAAAGTTTTCTCTTTCTTTCAATCATCTCATCTACGCGCGCGATGTACTGCTCGATGTTCGATACGTTCGGCGCGCGACGGATGCGCAGCTGCGCGTCCTCCTGAACCCGTTTGGAAATGCCGCCCGCCCCCAGCGCGAGGATGGAGGTCGTCTCCTCCATGATATCGACGTTGTAGCGGCATGCATGACCCGCCAGCGCATAGCCTACGTTTTCCAAGTTGCCCGCCATATACTTTTGCCTGTATAAATAATACGCGCGCATGCCCATCGCGTGCGCGGCCTCCAGGCCGCGCTCGACCATTTGCCGTACCGTGTCCTCCCCTGTCGGGCGATAGTTTTGCTCGTGGAGCTTTGAAGATCGCTTGACCGCGAGCGTATGCACAGTCAGGCTCTCGGGGGCAAGCTTTGCCGCCGAGCCCAGCGTACGTTCAAAGTCCGCCAGCGTTTCCCCGGGCAACGCGGCGATCAAATCCATATTGATGTGCTCAAACCCCGCCTCCCGCGCGAGGGCGTACGCGTCTAGGACGTCCTTTGCCGTATGCGCTCGGCCGATGGCCCTGAGCGTCGCGTCGTTCATGGTTTGCGGGTTGATGCTGATGCGCCCGATCGGATATGCGCGCATCATGCGCAGCTTCTCTCGGTCCAGCGTATCCGGCCTGCCGGCCTCCACCGTCCACTCCACAGCGTCCGGGAAGCGTTCGCCCAGGCGGCGAAGGAGCCGGTCGAGCCGCGGCGTGTCGAGCGAGGTCGGCGTACCCCCGCCGACGTAAAGCGCGCGCACCCGCAGCCCCGCCTCATCCATCAACGCCCGCGCCGCCTCGATCTCGCGCAAAAGCGCATCCAAATACGGCTCGACCAGGCGCCCATCGCCGATTTCCCCCGACGAAAAGGAGCAGTAGGCGCACCGCGTCGTGCAAAAGGGAATGCCGACGTAAACGTCCGCCGCCCCCGGCTCGCGCTCGATGACGCCGCGCTGGCTGACGAGGATCTCGCACAGCAGCGCCGCCTTGTCCGTGGATAAGTCAAACATTTCCATCACCGCCCGCACCGCTTCCTCCAACGCATCGCCCGCTTCAAGGCGCGCGTAGAGCAGGCGCGTGGGCCGGATACCGGTCAGCGAACCCCACGGGGGCGTGACGCCCGTCAGCTCCTTCATGAGCTGATAACAACACAGCTTGACCGCGCGCTTGAGGCAACGTTTTTCCTCAAGCCCTCCGCGCATAACGGGCGCCTCTCTCTGCGCTTCAAGCCGATGGCCGCCCCTTTCAAAGACGCAACGCTCATACCATAGGCCGTCCCGCTCCTGATGCGTATGCCAAAGCAGCGCGTCTGATCCCGCCTCCTGCGCGAGGGCCGCCCCCTCGCCATAGAAGAGGCGCACCACGTCGCACAGATCCGGCAGAAATTGCGGCGTTTCTGTCTTGATGCAGATCTTCAATCCTCCGCCCCCCGTTCCTGACCGATCGTGGTATCCGGCCCATGGCCGGGATGTACCAAAACGCCCGCAGGCAGCCGCCAGAGCCTTTTGAGCGAATCTTGCATCTGCTGCGCGCTACCGCCCGGAAAGTCCGTCCGCCCGTAGCTATCCCGAAACATCGTATCGCCTGAAAACAGGTCGTCCCCGATGAGCAGGCAGATGCCGCCCGGCGTATGCCCCGGGGTGTGCAGCGCGCGCAGGCATAGTCCCGCCGCCTCGATCGTATCGCCGTCCTCGCAAAGGCGCTCGGCAGGCGCGAAACGAAGGCGTTTGCCGACCGCCCCGCACAGGTTGAGCCGCTCGTCCGCGAGCATCGGCGCATCCAAACGATGCAGGCACAGCGCCGCCCCGGCCTCTCGCAGGGGGCCGAGCGTAAGCATGTGGTCAAAGTGCGCGTGCGTTAAAAGGACCAGCGGCACCCGCCTGCCCCTGAGCGCCTCCTCAAGCTGAGGATACGGCACGCCGGGGTCGATGACGATGCAGTCATCTCGCCCCGGCGCGGACACGATATAGGCGTTAACCCTGAGCGGGCCGCCGGTCAGCTTCTCGATTCCATGCGCCATCAAAAGCACCTCCTGCTGTCTATAAGCAGCGTCACCGGCCCGTCGTTGCAAAGATGCACCTGCATATGCGTCTGAAACACGCCCGTCTCCACGTGCAGGCCTTGCGCGCGCAATGCACCGCAGTATGCTTCGTAAAGCGGCACCGCCGTCTCGGGCCGCGCCGCTTTGATAAAGCTGGGCCGTCTGCCGCGCCGTACGTCGCCGAGCAGCGTAAACTGTGACACGGCGAGCACGCAGCCCCCTACGTCCAACACCGAGCGGTTCATCTTGCCCGCATCGTCCTCAAAAATGCGCAGATTCGCCGTCTTTTCCGCGCAATAGGCGGCGTCCTCTTTAGCGTCCCCCTCCTCGACGCCGACGAGCACCATCAGCCCCGGTCCGGCGTTGCCCACGGTCTCTCCCTCGACATCGACATGCGCGTGCGAGACGCGCTGAACCACAAGCCTCATCCGTACGTCGATCCTTTCTTGTAGCAAAGGTATACGCAATCACGTTGATACGCGGAAGATCTCGATGATGTCCGAGCGCTTGCTGAGCTGTTTGATGATCTTATCCAGCTCCTGGCGGTTTTTAACCTCCAGCGTCACGTTGATCGCGCAGGTCTGGTTCTTATTGGTCTTCGCAGAGATGGCGCTGATCGTCACTTTGAGGCTGCCGATGAACAGCACGAGGTCCGCGAGCAGGCCGTCGCGGTCGTAGGCCAGGATCTGTATGCTGCCGCTGAAATTCGTCTTGGCCTCGCTGTCCCAAGAGACCTCCACCAGCCTGGCCGAGTCGATCTCGGAGAGCACGTTGATACAATCGGCCTTGTGCACCGTCACCCCGCGTCCGCGCGTGATGTAGCCCACGATCTCGTCGCCCGGCAGCGGGCTGCAGCAGCGCGCGAAGCGCACGAGCATGCCCGGTTCCCCGCGCACAAAGATGCCGTGGTCGCTGCTGCCCAGGTGCTGCTGCGCGGCCTGCTGCTTTGCGCGCTGTTCTTCGGGCGTCACCTGGGGAACGGGCGGCGGCGCGGGCTTCTCCCTACGCCGCTGCTCCTCGATCAAACGCGTGACCACATGGCTCGCCGCCAGCCCGCCGTAGCCCACCGCGGCGTAGATGTCGTCCACGTCGAAAAAGGCATACTTTTTGAGCAGAGGCTCCAAATAATCGCTCTTGAGCAGCGCGGGCAACGTCGTCGCCTGCCGCTTGGCCTCGTATTCCAGCATATCGCGGCCCTTGGCGACGTTTTCCTCCTTGAGCTCGCGCTTGAAGAACTGGCGGATTTTCGCCTTGGCCTGAGAGGTCTTGGCGATCTTGAGCCAGTCCATGCTCGGCCCCTTGGCGTTCGCCTGCGTGATGATCTCCACAAAGTCGCCGGTGGAGAGCGGCGTATCCAGCGTCACGATGCGCCCGTTGACCTTTGCGCCGATGCACTTGTTGCCAACCGCGCTGTGGATGCGGTAGGCAAAGTCGATCGGCGTAGCGCCCTTGGGCATGTCCATGATATCGCCCTTAGGCGTGAAGACGAAGACCTCGTCGCTGAACAGGTCCACCTTCAGCGAGTTGATGAACTCCTTCGAGTCCTTGGTCTCGTTTTGCCAGTCCAGAATCTGGCGCAGCCAGTACAGCTTCTTGTCCAGCTCGTCGCCCGCCTGTTTGCCCTCTTTGTAGCGCCAGTGCGCCGCGATGCCGAATTCCGCCACGCGGTGCATTTCCCATGTCCTAATTTGCACCTCAAAGGGCATGCCGTTTTGACCGACCACCGTCGTGTGCAGCGATTGGTACATATTCGGCTTGGGCGTCGAGATGTAATCCTTGAAGCGGTTGGGCACCTGCTTCCACAGCGTGTGCACGATGCCGAGCACCGCGTAACAGTCCGGAATGGTGTCGACCAGCACGCGGATGGCGATCAGATCGAAGATCTGCTCAAACGGTTTATTTTGCAGCACCATCTTTTTGTAGATGCTGTAAAAGTGCTTGGGCCTGCCGTCAATGTCATAACGGATGCCGAGCTCCTCGATCTTCTGCCCGAGCTGCTTGATGACCAGGCGGATCGACTCCTCCCGCTCCGCCCGGCGCATGCCCACCTTCTGGATGAGGTTCTGATACCCTTGCGGGTCGAGATAGCGCAGGCAAAGGTCCTCCAGTTCCTGCTTGATCTTGTATACGCCCAGGCGGTGCGCGAGCGGCGCATAGATGTCCAGCGTCTCCTGGGCGATCAAACGCTGCTTTTCGGGCGATTGAAACTTAAGCGTGCGCATGTTGTGCAAGCGGTCGGCCAATTTGATCAGCACGACGCGGATATCCCTGGACATGGCCAGGATCATCTTGCGCAGCGATTCCGCCTGCTGCTCCTCGCGCGAGTTAAACTCCAGCTTACCCAGCTTCGTCACGCCGTCGACCAGCACGGCGACTTCCTGGCCGAACTCCTTTTCGACGGTTTCCAGCGATACGCAATCGCAATCCTCGACCGTATCGTGCAAAAGCCCGGCGGCGATGGTCGGCGCGTCGAGCATGAGCGACGCCAAAATGCCCGCGACGGTGAGCGGGTGCACGAAATAGGGCTCGCCGGACTTGCGCCGCTGCGACGCATGGGCGTTTTCAGCGAAGTGATACGCCTTTTCGATCAACGCTTCGCCGTCCGCCTGCGGATGATACTTGCGCACCCTGCCGAGCAGTTCGTCTAAGTTGTTGCATACGTCGTTGGTCACGGGGCATCCTCCTTTCGTCCTACGCCATGAGCGCGCGCAGGCGCATGAGCAGCCGGCTGTCGGTCAGCGCGCATTTTTTCATCGGCAAAAGCCGAACCGTCCAGGGATCTTCTTTCAATTGAAGCAGGTCAAGCTCCGATAGGATATACAGGCCGGCCAACGCCTTGCTGCCGCCCAGGCCCGCCGCCTGCGCGACGGCCTGCAGCGGGCTGTCCGCGGGCACGGTCCGCAGCCTTTTATACAGCGCGCGTAGCTCCTCGTCCGTAGGGGCGACGCGCGAAAGCTCCTGGCGGATATAAGCGGAGGGGTCTTCGACGACAGCGATCTGCGCCCCCGGAAAGGCGGCCCTCCACGCGCCGAGCGAGGCCTCCTCGACTGCGCTATCCAGCAAAACGACGCGATGCATGTCCGCCTGAGGCTGGCGAAGGTCCGGCTGCGCCAGCAGCGTGTTAAAACGGCGCGCATCCGACGCCCGCCCGATCGCGTAGTCGAGCTGTGCGCCGATCACCGCCAGGCGCACGGTCCACTTGCGCAAGGCGCCCAGCGTCTGACATACGAGAAGCGTCCCCTGCAGGCTGCCGCTTAGGGCCTGGGCGATGTAGTCATCCGCCTGCGTCATGGAAAGATAGAGGCATTCCTCGGGGCTTTCGTGCTGCTTGTGGATATTATAGATGATTTGTGCCAAAATTGCACGTACAAATCCTTCCTCCCGCAGCTTGCAAGCCGCTACAAAGGCTTTGGGCGCAGCAAAGGGCTCCATTTGGCGTACCTCGCATTGCACGCTCCGCGCGCCTTGCCATTCGTTGATCGCGGGCGAAAACAACACGTCCACCCGCTCGGGCAGCATGGCCGCGCGATCGCCCATGCGAAAGGCGATGCCGTCCCGCTGCTCCCCCTCCGCGCAAAAGCGCAGCTTCAGGTGGGCATAATCCTTACCCACACGCCGCGCATCCATGGGTTCGACGCCCCGCAGGCAAAAGACGGGCGCGGGGTTGCCAAACCCCGTCGGCTGCAGGAGGTCAAAGGAATGCACGAGCTCTTCCGTCAGCTCCGGCAAGCTGATTTCCAGGTCATAAGCCTCCGTAGGATAAAACGTATCCCACTGTGCCTGCAGGGCGATCTGTTCGCTCAGGCGCCTGCGCAGCTCCGGCATGTGCCGCGCCTCCATCGTCAGGCCCGCCGCCTGCGCGTGCCCCCCGAAGCGGATGAACAAATCGCGGCAGCCGCATAGCGCCTCGTGTATGTTGACGCCGGGTATCGACCGCGCCGAGCCCACGCAGAGTTCCCCCTCGCGAGAAAGCAGGACGGCGGGCCAGCGGTATCGCTCTACGAGACGCGAGGCCGCCAGGCCGATGACGCCGGGATTCCATCTGTCGCCGCACACGACGATCGCCCGCTCGTGCAGGAAGTCGACCTCCTCTCGTACCTTGCCCTCCGCCTCCTGCAGGATGGCCAGCTCCATCTCCTTGCGCGCCGCGTTGTCCGCCTCCAGCTGCGCGGCGATGTCCCGCGCCTTCTCTTGGCTCCTCGTCACCATCAGTTCGACGCCGTGCGCGGCGAGCCCCAGGCGCCCGCCCGCGTTGATGCGCGGCGCGAGCTGAAACGCCACGTGGCCGCTCGTGATTTCGCGCTCTGACAGGCCTGCGGCCTCGATCAGCGCGCGCAAGCCGGGGCGCTTCGTCTCCTGCATCGCCCGCAGGCCGAACGTGACGATCACGCGGTTTTCATCCATCAGCGGCACCAGATCGGCGATCGTCGCCAGCGCCGCGAGCTCCCATAGCGGCTCGAGCGCCTCCACGCCGCCCAGCGCCTGCACGAGTTTAAACGCCACGCCCGCGCCGCATAGACGGCGGAAGGGATAATCCCCGAGCAGGGGATTGAGCACTGCCTCGCACGCGATGGGCTGCTCTGCGAGCTGGTGGTGGTCGGTCACGATCACCTGCATGCCCAGCTCCCGCGCCCGGGCGACCTCGTCTTGCGACGTGATACCGCAATCCACCGTGATGAGCAGCCGCGCGCGTTTTGCGAGCGCCTCGACCGCCGGGATGTTCAGCCCATACCCCTCTCCATGCCGATCCGGGATATAGTAGGAGACGTCGGCCCCCTGTTTTTTCAGGTGCGTGAGCAAGATGGAGGTCGCCATCACGCCGTCTACGTCGTAATCGCCGTAGATGACGATCGGCAGGCGGTTTTTAACGGCCTCGCGGATGCAAAGAACCGCCTTGTCCATATCCTGCATGCGCATCGGGTCGTGCAGATGCGCCTTCTGCGGATGCAGGTAAGCATCCGCCTCCTGCGGCGTCTCGATCCCCCGCGCGCTCAGAAGCTCCGCCAGTCTGGGCGCAATGCCCGCGTCCAACAGCGCCTGCGGGGCCTTTCCCTGTATTTTCTGGACAAAACGAAGCAAATCTCTCTTCTCCTTCTCTAAAGCGCGCGTAGACACCCGTACGGACCCCTTCGACATCTACGCGAATAGGAAGAAAGAGCCCACCCGCGGCAGGCTCTTTCTCAATACCGAGGTTACGCCTTTTTCGCTTCCTTCTTCTTCGCGGCCGCGCGACGGTCCATCAGAAACGCCCATACGTAGCCGTTGATGGCGTTGGCGGAGTACACGCCGGAGATGATGCCAACGATCAGCGGCAGGGTGAACTCGCGGATGGACGCGACGCCCAGCACGAAGAGTGTCACCGTCGTCAGCAGCGTCGTCAGCGTCGTGCTCACGGTACGGGTGAAGCACTCCTGAACCGACTTGGTGACGATCTCGGTGCGCGGCTTGCCGCGCATCACGCCGCTGTGCAGGTTCTCGCGAATGCGGTCGAAGATGACGATCGTATTGTTGATCGAGTAACCGACGATGGTTAGCATCGCCGCGATGAACGTGGTGTTGATCTGCAAAAAGCTGCGCAGGAAGACCATGATGGCCACCATGATCAGCACGTCGTGCACCAGGCCGATGACCGCCGCCAGGCCCGAATAGAAGTCAAAGCGGATAGCGATGTAGACGAGCATCAGCGCCGCAGCGACCAATACGCTCTTGAGCGCGTTCATGATCAGGTCGCGGCCGGCGACCGCGCCGACGCGATCCACGGTCACGAATTGCATATCCGGGTACGCCGCCGTCAGCTCGTCTTCCAGCGCCGCGCGCATCTCATCGGGATTCTCTACGTCGCGGATGCGAATCTGCGCTTTATGCCCGTCGTCGCCGGTAACCTGAATCTGCGACTCGCTGACGCCCTGGTTGGCCAGCGCGGCCTGGATGTCCGCTACGGTAAAGGCCTGGCCCATGTCGTATTCCATGATGATGCCGCCGGTAAAGTCGATGCCCAGGTTCATGCCAAAGCCAAAGACCGACAGCACCAGCGCGACCGCGATGATCACGGCGGATACGCGCACGCAGATCTTGGAACGGTCCTTCATCATGCCGCCCTCGCTCGCCTTGGCCGGCCTTGCGTAAAGCGCCTTGTTCTCAAAGCCCAGATGGACGAAGATGTTCAGCAGCCCATGGGTCACGACGACGGCCGTGAACATGGAGGTGATGACGCTGATGGCCAGCGTGATGGCAAAGCCCTTGATGGAGCCCGTGCCGAACCACAGCAGCACGAGCGCCGCGATAATCGTGGTGACGTTGGAGTCCAGAATGGCGGAAAGCGCGTTGCTAAAGCCCTTCTTGACGGCGGAGGCCAGAGGACGCCCGACGTTCAGCTCCTCGCGGATGCGCTCAAAGATGATGACGTTCGCGTCGACCGCCATGCCGATGCCCAGGATGATGCCTGCCACGCCGGGCAGCGTCAGCTGCGCGCCGGTCACCGCCAGCAGGAAGATGACGAGCAGGATGTAAATCGTCAGAGCGATGTCCGCGATCACGCCGCACAGGCGATAGCGCAGGATCATAAACAGCATGACGAGGATGACGCCGATGAGCCCGGCCAGAATCGCCTTGTCCAGCGCCTCGACGCCCAGCGTCGCGGAGATGGCCGAAACCTCGAGCTGCTGGATATCCAGCGGCAGCGCGCCGGATTGAATGAGCATCGCCAGGTTGCTGGCCTCTTCGACGCTCATACCCGGGGATTGGATGATGCCCTGGCCGCCCGCGATGACAGAGTTGACCGTCGGCGCGGAGATAACCTCGCCGTCCAGCTCGATGGAAATCGTGCGGTTCAGGTTGGCGGCCGTCGCCTCGGCAAACTGCTTCGTGCCGACGTCGGACAGCTTAAAGGCGACGCACGGCGTGCCGGTGTCGTCCTGGCTGAGGTAAGCCTCCCTGACCTCCTGGCCCTCCATGACGACGTTGCCTGCGCTGTCCTTGAACACGAGGTGCGCGGGCGTTCCGATGATCGTCAATATTTCACCCGGATCCTTGACGTCCGGGATCTCGATGCGGATGCGGTCGCTGCCCTGGCGGGTAACCGTCGCCTCCGTAAAGCCCTGGCGCGTAAGGCGGCCGCCTAGGATGTTGACCGTCGCGTCCATTTTGGTGTCAAAGTCGTCGACGCCCTCGCTCGACGCCTGATAAACGGTGTAAACGCCGCCGCGCAGATCCAGGCCCAAGCTGATCGCTTCGCCCCAAGGCTTCATATAATGCACCATGGTCCCCCGGCCGAAACCGTTCAGCGCGAGGAAAGCCGCGACGGCGGTGAGCACCAGGATGACGATGAGCTGCGTAATGCTGACGGCCTTTTTGTTCTTGGCCTTCATCTTGTTTTTCGCCATGTTTTTTCTTCCTTCCCGTATTGCGTTTCATATTCCGGTGAGCGATCCGTGCTATGCGCTTCCGTCGCTGAATGAAAACGCCTGATGCATAGATAGCATGTAACTTCGCCGCTGCAGCACATTGCCGTTGCGATCCCGCCCGCCCCTCGCGCGCCGCGCCCAAAGGGCCGCGCCAAGGCTCGCGAGCGCCAGCGCCGGACACATCTCCTGGCGCGAAGTCCCTTGCATCGCCGGCGTGCTGTGCGCGTCCATGGGCACGGCGGAGGGAGACGACGTCAGCACCGCCGGCGGCAACGCGCCGTGCAGGCAAATCTCCTGCACGCCTGGCGTCTCATCCGGGTGAAAGAAGATCCTGTCCATCCCCTGCAGAAAAGCGCAAAGGATCGCAAGTGAAAAAAGAACCGCCACAAAAGCGCGCAGCGGCCACCTATGGGCCACAGACATCACCTCCTATGACGATTCGCTCAGCGCATATGCGCAAACAGATGTAAGATATTATAGGGCTTTTTGTCTCCAGCGTCAAGCGTCCTCTTCGTGTTCTTTGGCATAAATGGCCATCGCGCACTCCAAACGCTTGCGCTCCATCTTGCATTCCAGATCGTAAGGCTCCCTGATATTGCCGCTAAAGGCCTGCGCGTTGGCCGCGCAACCGCCGCTGCAGTAGAAGCGCGCCCAGCATTCCCGGCACTTTTCCTTGTTCAACACGTGGTTTTGCGCGAACTGTTCTTGAATTGCCTGATCAAAGCCGCCGTCCAGCACGCTGCCCATGCGATATCCCTCGCGCCCGACGAACTGGTGGCAGGGGTAGATGTCGCCGTCCGTCGTAATGGCCACGTACTCGTTGCCGGCTCCGCAGCCCGTCAGACGCTTGCGCAGGCAGGGCCCGCCCTTCAAATCGATCATGAAGTGGAAGAAGTTGAACCACCGGGCGGGCTCTTCCCGGCGCTTCAGGTAGATCCGGGCCAACCGCTCATACTCGTCCACGATTGCGGGCAGCATGTCCTCGCTGAGCGCGTAGTCGCAGGCGGCGTCGGCCACGACGGGCTCGATGGAGATCTGCTCAAAGCCCAGGTCCGCCAGGTGCAGCACGTCGTTACCAAAGTCCAGATTGTGCGCGCTGTAGGTGCCGCGCACGTAGTAGTCCTTCTGCCCGCGCCGCTCGGCCAGGCGGCGCGCCTTGGGCATCATGATCTCGTAAGACCCCTTGCCGTTCGGCGTCGGGCGCATACGGTCATGTACCTCGGGCCTGCCGTCGATGGATAGCACGACGTTGTGCATCTCACGGTTGAAAAAATCGATCATCTCATCCGTCAGGGCGACGGCGTTCGTCGTAATCGTGAATTTGAACTGCTTATCGTGCGCTTTTTCGAGCGACCGGCCGTATGCGACCAGCTGTTTGACGACGTCGAAATTCATGAGCGGCTCGCCGCCGAAGAAGTCCACCTCCAGCGCATGACGCCTGCCGCTCTTTTCGACCAGCCAATCGAGCGCGCGCTTGCCCGTCTCATAGGACATCAGGCAGCTGCCGTTGATATGGTACTCGCCGGCTGAAGCGAAACAGTACTTGCAGCGCAGGTTGCAGTCCTGCGTGACCAGCAGGCACATGGCCTTGACCACGCCGGGGTCTCGGTTCACGTCAAGGTCTTCGTATTGGTCGTCGGTATCCAGCTGCCCCAGCTCAATCAGCTGGGCGACCTCCTCCAACGTCTCCCGGAGCGCGCACGCGTCGTACCGGACTTCGAGCTGCGCGCGGATTTCATCAAACGACATCCCCTGCTCGCGCAGGGCCAGCACGTCGAATGCCAGCTCGTCCAGCGCGTGCACAGCGCCGCTGCCCACGTCCAGCGCGATGCGCTGGCCGCAGGATGTAAACGTATGAATCAAATCGATTCCTCCTTGAAAAACTCGGTTTATCTTATATAAACGGAAAACCCGCTTCATCACAAAAGAAGGGGCATCCGAGCCGGATGCCCCAGACCTTTAAACCTCGAGATAATCCTTACTTGTCGTTCTTCTTCTGGCAGGACTGGTTCGCCACGGTGCAGGACGTCTTGCAGGCGCTCTGGCAAGAGGCCTGGCATTCGCCGCAGCCGCCATGGCGCAGGCTCTCCTTTAGGCAGGACTTTTGAACGGTCTGAATATGCTTCATCCTTCATTCCTCCGTAAACAAATTCGATGTTTCACCATACAATAGCTTATTATACAACAGTTTACCGCCTGATGCAATCATTTCGCCGGAAGATTCGACAAAATCATGCCGCATAGACCGCCGGCTGCAATCCCCATGCCCACGTCCGCCGCGTAGCCCGCCAAGCTGAGCTGCTGGCCGCTGAGCAGGCCGTAGAGGGCGACGCCCAAACCCATATACCCCAGGCCGATACAGGCGCCGCGCAGCGCGCCCCGCTCCCCGCCGCGGCCTACTGCCACCCATACGCCGGCCAGGATCGCGAGCAGCTTGAGCACCTGATTGATCACCGTGATCGTCTGGCTATCCGCCTGCCATGCGCGCAGCAGCAGCGCGAAGAGCACGACCCCCAGCGCCGTCGCCGCTAGCGTCGTCAAGAAGCCCAGCAGCATCCGCTTGAGTTGCTTATTGCCCTTGCCGCCGCTGCGAGGCTTGCGCCTTATCATCGTATCCTGCCCTCTAGACGGCGTCTTTCCCGTTGCTTGTACCGCTTGTTTCATTAAAAAACCCCTCCCGTCCGTGTCATAGAAGAATCTATGCGCGTACGGGAGGGCTTATCACTCAAACGCTTCCGAATCAGATGAGCGCCTCTGCGTCGTTGGAGATCGAAACCTCTTCTACGTTGCGGATGGCCCAGCGTGCGAATACGAGCTTTACCTTGTCGGCGCCGACTTCGACGGTGAGCACGTCGTCCTTGATGCTGACGATCGTGCCATAGACGCCGCCGATCGTGCAGATGCGGTCGCCCACCTTGAGCGCGGCGAGCATCGCCTTCGCTTCCTTGTCCTTCTTACGCTGCGGACGGATCAGCATGAAGTAGAACACAACGAAGATCAGGATCATCGGCGCGAGCGAGATGATCAGGCCGAGGACTCCACCGGTGCCGGCCATCTCAGCGGCATCGCCGGCAGCGGCTGCATCGCCCACCGCAGGGGCAGCATCGGCCAGCAGGTTCATAAACGCGTTCATCATGGTACAGAAACACTCCTTTTCCATTTCAATCCACTTCTCCATGCGGAACAAAGCCGCCAGCCCGGCACGCCAAAGGCTGGAAGAGGACGAATTACACCCTATTATATCTTTTGGTGCGCGTTTATGCAAGGCCTAATCCGGTTGACCTACAAATTATTTTGATTTTATGCCTTTCTCTCCCCGTCGTAAAGGATCAGGCAAGAGACAACGCCGCTCCCGTCCGCATGAATTTCCAGCGTGTTGCCGCCCGAGATATACCACAGGCTGTCCCCGGGCTCCAGCATCATGTCGACCGCGTCGTCCGCATCGCGCGTCGTGCGGCTGTCGGGCTCGCCCAGAAGCTGCTCGCACTCGGCAAGTGTGGTGATGCCGGGGCGGATGCCGTACAGGTCGATGCGCTGCGCGCGGATCGCGGTCAAGGGCGCCTCCTCCTCCTCGCACTCCGCATAGAGCCAGGTTTCGAGGGACATCCCGCGCAGCTGCGGCTCCTCGAACAGATAGACGCGGCTTTCGAGCGTATAATCCGGGTCTGTCAGCAGCGTATAGGCGTCCAGGTAGGCGCCGACCGGCTCGCCAAGCCTTACGTCCGCCGTCCAGTTCGGGAAAGCGCCCGAGGCAATGGCGGCGCGTATGTCCTTTGCCGGATCCGTCGGCTGATTTTGGACGAAGAGCGATTTGCCCAGCTCGCTTTCCCGGTCGAGCAGCTCCTCAAGTTCGTAGTAATAGAACTGACATGCCCCGGCGCTGCCCGAAAACAGCGAATAACGCTCGGTCGGATAGAAGACCGTGATGCCGAACGCGTCGACGTAAAACTGATCGCGCGGCATAGGCAGGAGGTCGGCGTTCTCCATATAGGTATTGAGCTCTCCGAGGATTTCTGTCTCGATGATCGATTCCATCTTCGCATAGGCGGCCGGCGCGTCCTGAAACAGCGCGTCCATCGTTATGCGCTCGCCGGTCGATAGGTCGAAGACCATCGCCGTCGCGCTTTCGCCCAGGCTGCCGTCCGCCTGTTCGCCCCGGCGCGTGACGGCGATGGAGAGCAATTGATCCTTTTGAAAGACGGACGCATCCATCCACAGCGCCCTTTCGCCCTCCGACTCACCGCCCCGTGCGCGGATCCGCTCGAGCGTGAGCCTGGCGTTTTCGACGGAGAGCCCCATCTCGATCGCCATGTTGACCTTTCCCTGCACGATCTCGTCCTCAAGGCCGGATACCGCCGGATAGTACAGGCGGCTGTTGCCGGCCGTCTCTTCCACCCAATCGACCTTGACCTGCGCGAGCGCGCAGCTCGCCGTCAGCGAAAGCGCCAGCGTGAGCAAGGCCATCAGCATCCATTGCGCGTATATACGTCTCATTCGTTTACCTCCCGTTCCTTATGCCTGTTCGCCCCGTCTTGCGGGGCAAGCATGTCCTCTGATGGATAAAACGAAACAAGGACGCCTTTTCTTTCCATGGCGTCCCCTGTTTTCCCTCTTTTCGGTTATAAAAGAATCGGCTGAATCTGCCTTTCCTCCAGCGCTTGCGCCGCGGCCTGCGGGATTTGGTCCATATGCGCTACCAGCGAGTTGGGCTTGCCCTGTGGGTCGTCCTGGCCGAAGGGCACGAAATATACGTGCTTTGCGTTGAGCAGCGCCCCGATGTTTTTGGCCGCGTTCCCCAGGCCGTCGTTCGTAGAGGGGGCGAGCAGCAGGGGACGGCCGTTGCGCAAATGCGATTTGCAGGCGAGCGTCACCGGCGTATCGGCGATACCCGCGGCCAGTTTGGCCAGCGTGTTGCCCGTGCAAGGCGCGACGATCATCAGGTCCAGCCATTTCTTAGGTCCGATGGGCTCTACCTGGGCCAGCGTCGCCAGCGGCTCTTTGCCCGTCATGCGCTGCAGCTCATGCCAGAAGAACTCAGCCTTCCCAAACCGCGAGTCCGTCGCGGCGACGCTGGGCGAGACGATGGGCGTCACGTCCGCCCCGGCCTTTACGAGCGCCTCTACCACGGGCAAGACCTTGGAAAATGTACAAAATGAGCCCGTCAGGGCAAATCCAATCCTTACGTTCTGCATGTTTTTCGCTCCTTTTCGGCCGCTCGGCCTCACCTTTCTTCAGGGCACGGCGCGATGCATTCATCAATCGCGCGCAGCAATACCTCCGCCGCATAGGCCGGCGCATATTTCCCCGGAATGCCGGCCGCGAGTAGGGCCTGTCGGCCCAGGCGCTTCGCCGCCGCCATATCGATGCCGTAGGGCGCGCTCGCCAGCTCGATCGCCAGCGCGTCCGGGCGCATGGCCTCAAGCTCGGCCTCGCCGATCACGGGCGAGGGCGCCGTGTTAAAGATAAACTGCATCCCGGCGATGCGCTCCGCGATCTGTGTGACGGGGCAGGCGCCGCAGCCCTCCGCCATCGCCCAAACGCGGTCCTTTTCCTTGCGCGCAGCGACCGTCACGCGCGCGCCCAGCGCCGATAGCTTTCGCGCGAGCAGCCTGCCGATACGCCCATAACCGACGACCAGGCAGTCGCTCGTAGCGATGCAGCCCTCTGCGCCGCGCATCGCCTCAAAAATGGCGCCCTCTGCGCTCGGCACCGCGTTGCCGACCGCGAAGCTTTCGAGCGCCGATGGGGAAAGCGTCGCCCACGCGCCGTTTAGTTCCCCTTTGCCGGCCATCACCCGCGCGCCCGCCGGTATCCGCGCGCGCACCTCCTCCACGTCCAGCGGACGCGTGGCCAAGGGCGTTACGACCGCGCCCTCTCGCTCGGCGACGGGATACGGCAATACGTATACGTCGAAGCGGGCCCCCTCCGGCCACGCACAGACAAACGACGGGTCGAAGCGATCCAGCCAGATTCCGTCCGCTTCCCAGCCCGCCTCTCTGGCCCTGCGCACGAGCCATCCGCTGCGCCGGTCTCCGCCGATCACCAGCATCTTCAAGCGCATCCCCCCTTTGCTTTATCCTACGTAGCGGCGAAAAAAGGGTGCAAAAAAGCCCGTCGATCAGACGGGCCGAAAAAGCCGTTCTCGTATCGGCGCCCTCGCGTCACGTAGCGTCCATCACCCGTGTGATGGGCTTGCGCCGCGTCACGTTGAGCACCAGGCCGATGCCGGCCATGTTGGCGATCAGATTAGATCCGCCGTAGCTGATAAAAGGCAGCGGTATGCCGGTGATGGGCATGACGCCGATGTTCATGCCGACGTTTTCAAACATGTGGAAGATGAGCATGCTCGCCACGCCTACGATGACCAGGCGGCCGAAGCGGTCAGACGTATGGTAGGAAAGCCGCAGCATGCGGTAAATGACGAAGGCGTACAGCGCCAGCAGAAGGATGCAGCCCGCAAAACCCATGGTCTCCGCCACGGAGGAGAAGATGAAGTCCGTATGGTTCTCGGGCACGAAGTTCAGCTGCGTCAGCGTCCCCTCCTTAAACATGCCCACGCCCGTGAGCCCGCCCGCGCCCACGGCCGTCATCGCCTGCAGCGTCTGAAAGCCCGACCCGGTCGGATCCGCCTCAGGATTGACGAACCCCGTCAGGCGCAGCCAGCGCCAGTTGCCTGTGGACTGCAGGTAAAAGCCTGCCAACACACAGACCACCACGCCGACGCCCACCAGGCCGAACCAATACTTCATCGGGAACCCGGAAACCAGCAGCAGCGAAAAGAAGATGACGATGAACACGAGCATGGTGCCGATATCCGGCTGCGCGGTGATGAGCAGCAACGGGATGCCGATATGGATACATAGCCGTACAAAATAGCGCAGGGTCGGCACGGCCTTTTCATGCCGCGAAAGTTCCTTCGACAGCGAGATGATGATGGCGACCTTGGCCAGCTCGGAGGGCTGAATGGTACGGTCCCATAGGATCGAGAACCAGCCCCTCATGCCCGTAATCGCCTCAGACGCCAGCACCAGCAGCAGCAGCGCGACGTTCGCGACGTATAAAAACGGCCATACGCGGCCCAGAAACTGATAGTTGATCGACATCATGCCGCCCACGGCGATGAAGCTGACGAGCACGAACGCCGCCTGCCAGCGGCCGTTATAGGAATCCATCACCAGCTCGATGATCGACCGGTCGGCGCCCAGCGAGGGGTCGTAGTTCGTGATCGTAACGGCCAGAACCCCAAATATCGCCAGCGCATAGGCGGCGACGAACAACTGCCAGTCAAAATGCGGCTTCGAAAGCCGGTCGTTTGCAAAATGCAAAAGGCGTTCCTCCTTTCCCGTCCTAGCGGGTCCATCTCGCAAGCAGGCCCTTGCGCGGGGGCGCCTGCGCCGGTTTGCCGCACATCGCCTGCGCTATGCGCGACAGCGCGATGATGCCCTCGCCCGTCCCGGCCAGCGGCAGGCGTCGCGAGAGCGCCCAGCGCAGGATCTCCTCGTCCTCCGGGATCGCGCAAAGCAGCTTAGCGTCCAGCGTCGCCGCCACGGTCTCAGGCGGGTATTGCAGGCCCCGCCGGACGAGCTCCTCGCGCACGCGGTTGACCACGACACGCGCGCGCGCGCCGCCTCGCTGCGAGAGAAGGCCGGCCGTCCGGTCCGCATCGCGCAGGGCGACGTCGTCCGGCGTCGTGACGAGGACGGCCTCGTCCGCCGAGGCCATGGCCTCCTGCGCGAGCGGGCCGATGCCCGTCGGACAGTCGATCAAAACGTGCGCAAAGCGCCGGGCGAGCATCTCGAGGATGCGGTGAAAGGCCTCGCCCTTCATGGCCTGCGGCTCGCGCGTCTGCGAGGCGCAGATCAAGCTGAGCCCGGGCGCTTCCTTGACCGTCACCAACGCCTGCGCGAGCGTAGCCTCCTCCTCGATGACGTCCAGCAGGTCGTATACGACCCTGTTTTCCAGCCCGAGCATCATATCCAGATTGCGCACGCCCGCGTCCGCATCCACGAGCACGGTGTTCAGGCCCTCCGCCGCCAGGCCGGCCGCCGCACAGAGCGCGACCGTCGACTTACCCGTGCCGCCCTTGCCCGACAAAAACGCCCAGACCGCCATCGCGCCGCCTCCTGTTTTTCAGTAGTAATCTGTCAATACGCCAGCCAGTTGGACGCCGGCATCGTCTCGTTGACCGTAATCGTCCGCTGGTCCATGTAGTAACCGACGATATCGCGGATCGCGGGCGAGACGCGCGAGCCGCCAAAGCCATTGGGGATGTAAACGACCACTGCGATCTCCGGGTTTTCGTACGGCGCGAAGGCGACCATCCAGGCGTTGTTTTCCAGGTCGATCTTCGTCTTTTCCGCCGTGCCGGTCTTCGCCGCCATATCGTCCTTGTATTGAAAGTCCCTAAAATATTTTGTCGCAGTACCGCCGTCATCGTCGACCACGCCGCGCATGCCCTCTCGTATCAGGCCCAGGTAGGGCTTGGCCTCGGTCAGCTCAGCCGCGACGACGGGCTGGCTGCGGCTGAGCACCTCGCCCTCCGGCGAGGTGATGGAATCGATCAGCGTCAGGTCGTACACCGTGCCGTTGTTGGCGACCGCCGCGACGTAGCGCGCGACCGCCACCGGCGTGACCGACGTGATCGACTGGCCGACGCCGGTCATGATCGCCTCGCTGCCGCCCCATTTGATCTCGTTGAGCGCGATGAAGATATCGCCGACGACCGCCTGCAGGTAGACTAGGTCCATGCCCATGCTCAGCTCCTGCATCAGGATGGTGCGGATGTTGCGCACCCAGGTCGCGCCCTCGACGCCCTGCGGGGTGACGACCGCCATGTCCATCAGGCTTTTGACGGTCGTATCCAGCTTACCCTCGTCGAATGTCATACCGCGCTCCTTGCCGATATTGCGCAGATGGTTCTTGATCTGGTTGGCGACCAGGTAGGGCCGCCACGTCGCCTGCTCGGCCGCGCTGATGGCCTTTTGCGGGTCGTACAGCGTGGTTTGGCTGCCGACGTAGCTGCGCAGCTCGCCCGGCAGATCGATGCCGGTCAGCGTCGTCAGGCCGTAGAGGGCCGCGTACTTGTACAAGTCGTTGTTCCCTGCCTCTTCCAGACGCGAGGCCAGCTCATAAAAGAAATAGTTGCAAGAGTGATTCAGACCCTGCTGGATCGTCTGGTTCGCGTGCTTATACGTCTGCTTGATGTTGATCCAGCACTTCGGCGGGTTGGTCGAATCGTACTTGGTGAAGTAACCGTCGTCGCTGATCGTCTCGTACGGCTCCAGCACGCCGGTCGCCAGCGCCGCCGTGCCGGTGACCATCTTGAAGATCGAGCCCGGCGTATCGCGCGAACCGATGGCGTAGTTGAGCAGCGGGTTGCGCGTATCGAGCAGCACGTCCGCCGCCGCCTCACCGCCCACGATAAAGGCGTTGGGGTCGTAGGGCGGGTAGCTCGCCAGCGCGAGCACGCGCCCCTTCATGTCGATGACCACGGCCGCGCCCTTTTCCGCCAGCTTGATGGGGTTGGCCTCAAAGTCGCGGTCCGTGCCCTGCAGCTCGGCCTTGTTCTCCTCCAGCCAAGTCGGCTTCGTCATTTGCACTTCCTGATCGGCCCGGATCTCGTTGATCGTGCGCTCCAGCGCGGCCTCGGCGACGCGCTGCATGCCCGAATCGATCGTCAGCTTGACGTTGTTGCCGCTCTGCGGCTGGGTGACCGATAGCTCTCGGCTGACCGTGCCGTAGCGGTCGATCTCGACGATGCGTTTGCCCTGGCGCTCGGTGGTGTTGGGCGTCAGCCAGTCCTCCATCGTCTTTTCCACGCCGTCCAGGCCGATCAGGTCGCTGAGGCTATACCCCTTGTCCTTGAGGGAGTTATTGTACGTCTCGGCGCTCTGAATCTTGCCGACGTAACCCAGCACGTGGCAGGCGAGCGTGTTGTTGGGGTAAACGCGCTTGGTGCTCACCCCGATGGTGATGCCGTCCAACACCAGCGCGCGGGTCTCGATCTCGATGACCGTTTCCCAGCTCACGTCCGTGGCGATGGTGATGGGCGCGGTCAGAAAGGCGTTCATCTGCATCGTCTCCCAGATGCCCAGGATTTGTATCTTGCGGTCCAGCGCCATGTCCTCGGGGATCTTATAACGCTCGCAAAGCTTGGCAAAGAGCTCCTGCTGGTCTGTTTTAGACAGGTAAAAATTGCTACGCCACATGGATTCGCGCTTCTCCTTGACGGAATCGGTGACGTCGCCCCAGTCGAATTCCCATAGGCCCGTCTCCTCGTCGAGCACCAGCGAAAAGCTGGACTGGATCGTGCCGCCGTAGCGTTCCACGATCTCGATGGTATCGATAAGCGCGCTGGTGTATTGGCCGTAAGCGCTGATCGCATTGCCCTGTGCGTCCTTGCCCGGGTTCCACGTAGGGTCGCGATAGAACTGCACGTTATAGACCTTTTTATCGTAGGCCAGCGTCATGGAGTTTGCGTCCATGATGGAGCCGCGGTCGCCGCGGCTGGTGATCGTCTTCGT
>JAEYAR010000117.1 GCA_023404715.1 Bacillota bacterium
GCGCCGCCCTCGGGGCCATACCCCCGGGGCGCCCCAAACCAACTCCATGGTCGCCTCCAGGCGCTGTAAAAACGTCTGAACGTCCATCTGCCCGCCCGCATAGGGGGCGCACAGCGCGTCGATTTGCGATTGCACCGCGCCGTCCTCCAGCGAGACGTAGAGGGATCGCTCGAAGAATCGGATGTGCGGCGCGAGGCGCCGCCATTCCTCGATGCCCCGCGGGCTGACCTTCCAGCGCAGGAAATCGGGGTTTTCCTGGTACCATTTGAGCCGATCGATCTCTGCTTGCAGGGACTCCGCCTGTATGTTGTCCGGCGCAAGCCCCGCCAGCTGTTCCTCGAGCGCCTCTCGCTGCGCTTCCCTTTCGCGCATCTTCTGCTCGTAGGCCGGCTTCTCCAAGGGCTGCGTCGCGCCCGGATGCAGCTTGTAATAGCGGTCGGCGTCCGCCTCCTGCCGGGTCGCGCAGGCGACGTACGCCCGCGCCAGATCCTGACGGGCGGACAACGGGTTGACGATCAACACGCTCATATAACCACGTATTACGGGCGTATCCGTTTTCTCAAACGCAAAGGGCAGCAAAGCCTCGGAGTCCTCGCCCAAGGGACAGAGCGCGCCGCCTCCGCCGAACGTGTAAAAGATCGAATGGCTGAGCGTTTCCTCCTCCGGGTAGGCGTCCCATTCCGCCGCATAGGAGATGCCCCGCGCGAGCATAGCCTCGTTCACCCGGGCGAGGGCCTCCAGCGCGCGCCGCAGCGCGGGGTCCTGAAAGCGCAGCGGCTCGTCCGCCGTGTCGCGCTGCTCAATGTAGGCGCGCACGACCCGCCGCACCATGCCGAGATAATCCCACTCCTCCAGGAAGAAGACTCCGTCCTCGGGCCCGGCGTCCGCCTCGAAGCGCAGCATGGCGTCAAAGAGCGCCTCCCAGGTCGCGGGCACCGGCTCATCGCCGAAATAGGCCGCCCACAGCGGACGGTTGACGGTCCAGAGGTTCACGCGAAGCGACTGGGGATAGGCCACCGGCTCGCCTGCATCGTTCGTGAGCGCCGCCCGGATGGCCGGCCACAGCGCATCCAAGTCGCGCGCGATCTCCTCCGAGGGGGCGAGGCTGGCCGCATACCCCTTGCCCACCAGCTCGCGGAAGGCGCTGTCCACCGACACCTGAAAGACGTCCGTATCCGCGTCGCCGCTCTGGATGCGCTGGGCGATCTCCCCGGCGGTCAGCACCTCATAGCGCGCGTCCAGCGTGACGTCCGGATGCTCCTGGGTGAAGGCCGCGTCCAGCCCGCTGTCTTGATTGTTCATGCGCAGGCACAGCGTGTTTTCCAGATTCAGGCTTTCCGCGTCGGTTTCGTATACGCTCACCCCATTCATTTGCATCGCGTATTGCCCGCCCGAGAGCACCCAGCCTTGCGCATACTCCGTCATGTATTTCTGGCCGTGGGGGAGAATCCGCTCAAAGGCCTTCCCCTCCGTGGAGCGCCAGATGCCGTCCTGATCCGCGTAGTAGATCGCATCCGCGGCCGCGTCCCAGGCTAGGCCGCCCAGCGGCGTGTCGACGGAGGGCATCTCCAACGGAAGGTCCGCGAGCGCGCCGGTCTCCGGGTCCAGGCGGCTGAGCACGTAGCGGTTTGCCCCGCCGTCGCGCGCCAGCAGCAGCGCGCCCCCCTCGTACAGGCACATGCCCATCACGCCCTCGATCCCGTAGCGCCGCCCCTCGCCCGTCAGGGCATCGATCGCGACCACGTCGTAGCTGTACAGGCGGCTGGGCGCCTCGTCGTAATAATTTGACAGCAGATAGATCGTCTCATCCCTCGCCATGCCGTAGAGGATCACGCGCCGCCAGCCCGAGGCGTCCAGCGTAAGCGCGGGATCGAAGCGCGCCTGCCGCCAGTGCACGCCCTCTTCGTCGATCGTGCCGACCCCGCCTACATAGGGGTTGAGCGCATAGAGCGTCTCCCCGTCCGCCACGAGGTCGAACACGGCCTCCTCGACCACGGCCTGCTGCGCCGCGTTCATGTCGTCAAACGCAACCGCAAAGTCCAGGATGACGTCCGACCAGCGGGGCAGCGCGCTAAACCGCTGCGCCTCCGGCTCGCCGTAACGCCAGCGGTAGAGCGAGCCGTCCTTCATGCAGCAGTAGACCGTGTCTGCGCCCTGGGTCATATTCGTCATGCAACCCCGTGTCCCAGTCTGCGGGTAGATCGCCTGCTCGATGTACTGTTCACCGAAAATCTCCTGCACGCCCGCCAGCGCAGGGGCGCCCCCCAGCAGTGAGAACGCCGCGCAGATCGCGAGCGCAGCCGCCAAGTTCCGACGTTTCATGAAAATCCCTCCTTCGCGTCTTCTACTCATTAGACGGGATTTTCCAGCCAATGCATCCATCCAAATGCAAAAACGGATGCTTATACTGCATCCGCCAGACCGTTGAAAAAGCCTCGTTTTGCGCGCAAACCAAAAGCCGTCTGCAAGACTGTAATCGTATCCGACGGCTTTGCCGGCGGGGCGGGGATTTTTCCGTAGCAAAATACAATTTTGCGGAGGAAAAAGTTACCCGTAAACTCGACAAAGTGGCGTACGCCACTTTGTCGACACGCAAACGGATGCTTATACCGCATCCGCATTCAAAATGTTGCGTTTCGCCCTCAGAATGGCCGGGCGACGGCCCGTTTCTTCTCCTCGATCGCAGCCTCCAGCAAGAATTGGTAGACCGGCGCGATGCGCGCAAAATCAGCGGCGAGCTTGCCCGCCAGGCGCGCGGAAAAGAGCAGGTCAAAGTCCGCGCTCTGCGCATAGAAGCCGATGTTACGCCGCTCCAGCCAGCGCCGCAGGGCGTCGGGCTGCTCTGGATAGCGCGCCCGCTTGAAGCAATCGCCCTCCATGTGGAAAACATCCTGCGCTGCAAATGCGGCTTGCGCATTTTGAAACGCGGTTGCGCCCTCCAGCACCATGGCGCGCAGCGTCTGCATGTAGGCGGTGGAGGGCGCGTAAAACCCGGCGCCGTAGTCAAAGCCGTCCTTAGTGATCTCGAAGTACAGCCCAGGCGCCTCCGTGCTGTGCATGCGGCCGCGCTTAAAGATGATCCACATGGTGTCGCGGTAGAGCAGCTTGTCGTGGGAATAGCGCGTATCGCGCCAGATGCGGCAGATCGTCTTGTCCACACGCGGCTGTGTGACGAGCTGCGCGTCGATTTGCAGCATGCTGGGCGTGAGCGCGACGACGAGCTCGCGCAGAGGCGCCATCACGAAGCGCTGATAGTCCGCCTTGTGCTCCATGAACCACGCGCGGCTGTCGCGCAGCCTGTTTTCGATCAGAAAATCGATCGTCTCCTTCGAAAAGGGCATCTTTCATCTGCCTTTCAAATTCATTTGCATACGGCATATTTCGATCGCATTTCAGCATACTATGCGTGTACAGCCTCACTGGGAGGCTGCGCAGACTTTAAATGGGAGGCCATCACATGAGCAGAGTGCTTTGCGCCGACTGCGGCGCGCCCTACGACGCGCGTGAAATGCGCACATGCCCGCACTGCGGCGCATACGTGTGCAACGCCTGCGCCGCGCGCCAGGGCTGCCTATGCGCCGAGTGTGCGAGCGAAGACGAAAGCTTTATACCGGATTAAAAGCCCCGCCCGATCCCGGAAGAAATCGCCTTCCGGGGTCGTTGTCTTCTTATAGGAGGTGGGGCTTTCATGCGCCTTCCGCGCCGTTCTACCGTCGCCGTCGCGCTCTTTAGCGCAATCACGCTCTCCTTCGCCGCGTTGGGGCTGTACGGCCAGCTGCTGCCCGCCATGGGGCCGAGCCCCTATGACGGCATTCCTCCCTGCGAGGGCGTGACCCTCACCGTACAGGACGCGCCCATCCGCAAGCATCCGGAGTCGATTACGATCTCCATGCAAAATCATACGGATCTGCTCGCGGTCTACGGGCTGACCTTCTCGCTTGAGCGCTGGCGCCACGGGGCGTGGCAAGCCCTGCAAATGATCGAGGGGCATTATTTCACCATGCCGGCGATTCTGCTAGAGCCCCATGCGCAGGGGGAAGAGACGCTCGCAATCTCTTTTTTCTACGCGTCCGTGCCCCCGGGGCGCTATCGCATCGTCAAGCCGCTCACCCTGGGCGACGAGACCACGTATGCCGCCGGTGCGTTTACCGTCCGGTAGCCTGTGAACGCCGCCCCGGCTTACATCTGCGCGTAATCGGAAATCACGCGGTCGCAAAGCCGCATCATCTCCGCGCGGTCCGCCTGATTGGTGCCGTCCTCGACGCCGATCACCGTACAGCCCGCTTTTTTCGCCCCCTGCATGGCGTACAGCGCGTCCTCAAAGACCGTGCACTCCGCCGCCGTCACGCCCAGGCGCGATGCGGTCAACTCGAAGAACACAGGGTCGTCCTTGCCCCGGCGCTCCTCCCGCGTGCCCACGACGAAGCGGAAAAAGGCCGTCAGCCCATGCCGGTCCAGCGCGCGCACAGCCATCTCCTGCGGCGTCGCCGTGGCGATACAGCAAGGAATGCCCTGCGCGTGCAGGCGCTCCAGGTATGCCCGTATCCCGGGCTTAAGGCCGATCTCGGTCATGTAGCAGCGCTCCATGTGCGTAAGGTATTCGTCCATGATCGCCTGCGTGTTGACCTTCATGCCAAAGCGCTTTAAGTATAGCTTGGCCGCCATCACGCCGCTCATCTGGCGCAGCGCCTCGCGCAGCTCGTTTGAAACCTCGATGCCCCGCTTCTCCAAAAAGAGGACGCTGAGCGAGCGCCACTGCTCCATGGAATCGAGCACGGTCCCGTCCATATCAAAAATTGCCGCCTTCATGCATTCCATCCAATCCACATGCTTTTTCATTATTATAGCACAGCGCGCGCTTTTGTGCTATGATGAAGGCATTCTCGCCGGAAAGGGGCCTTGGCATGACAAAAGAACGCTACGAGGCGATGATCGGCTATTTCAGAGGGCCCCGTCAGCGCGCATGGGTCTTTTGCTTTCGCAATGCGCCCTATCTGCTGGCTTTTATGTACGCAGGCCTGTGCCTGTACGCGATGTTCGCCGCCCCGGCGATCGCCGTTCGCGTAATCGGCGTGCCGGCCGCCGTGTTCGTGCTCGCCACCGTTTTACGCGCGGCGATCAACCGCCCCCGGCCTTACGATGCGCTCGGTTTTAAACCCCTGCTGCCGCACAAGCCCGGCAAGGGCAAAAGCCTGCCCAGCCGCCACGCCGCCTCGGCGGTCGTCATCGCCTGCGCGCTGACCTACGCGTGGCCGCCCTTGGGCGCCGTTGCCATCCCCTTGGCCGCCTTCGTCTGCTGCGCGCGCGTGGTCACCGGCATGCACTATCCCTCCGACGTGCTGTGCGCGGCCGCGTTGGCGCTGCTGTGCGCTTGGGTGGGGTTTGGGGGATGAGCCGTCTTCGGACGCTAAGGGGCTTGCCGATTCGCTCCCTTAATCACACAAAATCACACGCGTGCGATCTTGTCAATCCAAAGTTCACACGCGTGTGATTTTTTTACAATTTAACGATACCATCATCTATGGTTTACAAAAGCTTATCCTTCCAATTGTGGATTATCGTAATCATATAATGCGCAGCACATTCTGATAGAGCACCGTGTATTTCTCCGACGTTAAATCGGCGTGATAGTGCCCGCAGAACCAGTGTTCAAACGCCAGCTTGTCTTCGAGCTTCCCCAGAAAATCCGTAAGCGCGTTTCGATCCTTCGTGTTCAAGCCCAATACCTGCTGCCCCTTCTCTGTTAGGCAATGGGTGATAACATAATCGACATGCCACCCGGCCTTCTCGAGGTTGTGCTCTGCGAAGAACATTTCCTTCTTATTGGGCATCTCTTCCGCCCACCAGCTTGACCCGGACGTACGCCTCTCGCGATCGGTCGTCTCCGCGCCGCCAAACGTAAAGAAGCGTTTGCCTTCCAGTTCAAAAACCTGTCCACGCATCAAATGCCGCACATGGGGCGCTATTTCATGCACCCAGCCCCCGTTCCACGTCTGCACATCATATTGATTGAGCGCGGTGTGGTTTTCGTGATTGCCGTCGACGAATGCGACAGAATACGGTCGCCGCTCCCATCCGGCGATAATTCTCTCATCTGCTCCGTCGTTCCAAACCGCACCGAAGTCTCCGCATACGATCAACAAATCTTCCTTCATAAATGTGCGCGACCTGTCAAATGCCTCAAGTTTTGCAATATCCTTATCACGGTGCGTATCTCCGGTAACAAAGATCGCCATAGCGGTTCCTCCCTATTCTCTCATTATGTGTCGGTTTACACCGGCATGACGAACTGCGCTTCCGCGTATTGCCCGGTCTGACAAATGTTCAAATACAAATCCCGCTTCTCTTCGATCAGCTTACGTACGCTTGCGAGCCCAATGCCCTCATGCCCCTCCTTATCGCTGGGTCCGCCTTCGCGCATGCGGACCATTTCCAATTCTCCCGCAAACGTGTTGCGCACCACGACCTCCAACGCCCGCGCTTCATTGCGCAGCTCGACAGACACGTACGGGTTCTCGGCCTCACGCGCAGCCTCCTTCGCGTTGTCGATCAGCACGCCGAGCACGCTGCATAAATCCGCATCGCTCAGCTTCGTCCAGCGGATGTCAGCCTGCACGAAGAGATAAAACGGAATCTTCTGCTCCTGCGCATCGGCAATCTGGCGAAGCAGCAGCGTGCTAATCGCCGCGCGTGGAATCCGCTGCAGCGCCACGATGTTTTCGTTGTTGATCAACGCACAGCGCCGGACGATCTCCTCATAATAGGCGCTTACCTCGGATAGGTCCCCCGAAAGGATCGTTCCCTCAAACCCATATAGCATATTCGCGAGATTATGCCGAAAGTAACGCATGTTGTCGAGCAAGCCATTATAAATCGCCTGGCGCTGCTCCAGCGTCTCGTTTTTCTTGAGCTGCTGCGCATACCTGATATCCGAGGTTAAATAGGAAATAGCCACGATGCCCGTCAGCGCGCAAAGCATGTAGTTAAGCATAACCTCCATCCCCACATCCGCCGTAGAGCTCAGATAAATCCGCTGCATGCTCATGGCGATGGAGAGCGACATGACGGTGACCAGCAACGCGAGGCGTAGGTAGACAAGCGTCCCTCGTGGTAGCTTCGTAAGGATAGCTGGCAGCACCCTGCGCAGGCCGCACAGCGCAAAGGTAATCAAAAGCATGCCGACCATGACGGACGCGTTGGCGATGATCCCGCCCCAATAGGGCCGGAACATCCGCCAGGCATCATAGCGCTCCGGTCCCAGAATCGTAAGCAGGACGGGATAGGCGAGCAGTTCGCCCCCCAATATGCTCGTAAGCAGAAAAGCCCACGTCGATAGGATGCGCATACCTCTTTGCCGAAAGACGACCACCGCTATGACGCCCCAAAATATCGTGTTCGCCATAAAAGAAGTCCCTGAGGCCTGGCCCCAGATGAGTAACGTCGTGAGTCCCAGCGCCCCAGTCAGCAGTAGATACAGCACAAAACGGCCCGCATGGAATTTCTCCCGCGTAAATAGAAGACCGGCAAAGTAGGTCGCGGATCCACAGGTCGCTACAAAGATGGCCGTCCGCATCGATGCGTCGATCATAGCGGCTCCTCCCCGAATACCGCGTGGCAAAACGCGGCGTCCTCACGCAGCCGCTTGGCAATGCGCCGAGACATCTCTCGTTTATCTCCGTTTTTCATCGTGACCGTCTCGTTGACCCAGTCGATCTCCTTGATGTACAGCACGTTGACGATACGGCCTTTATGAATCTGGTAAAACCACGGCGCATACAGGCGCGGCAAAAGCTGCACGAAGCTCTCGCGCCATGTGATCGGGCCCTCAAGGGTTTGCGCTATGACGTATTCACGGCTTCGGTCCAGATGACTGATCTCCGCCTGGTCCAGGCGATAAACCCTCGAGGCGGAGTGAACGGCCAACGTATACCTGGGTTTCACGCGCGCCAACTCTTCCAGCGCCGTCATCACGCTCTTTTCCAGCTGCGCGGCGCTGAAGGGCTTGATCAGGAAGTCAAACGCGTGCGATTGGCAGCACTGCAGCGCGTATTCCTGATGCGCGGATACATAGATGATCAGCGACTGCTTGTCCGCCTTGCGAATCTGTCTGCACAGGTCAAGGCCGTTCGTCTCCTGCTCCAGCTCGAGGTCGAGAAAGTAAAGCGTCTGACCCGCGCTCGCCTGCGCATAGTGCAAGACGTCCTGCAGCTGCGTGGTCACGCAGGCGAGCTCGGCGTTCAGGCGTTGCTTCTCGATGAGCTGCGAGAGCAGAATGCTCAGCGTCTGGTTGTGGCGCGCGTTGTCGTCGCAAAGGACGAAGTGTGTCATGCGGATCACCTGCCAAAGGTTAGATCATTATTTTGAGACGCTAGTCTGCATACATACCAGATGCCAGAGGGAGGGCGCGACTTTTTGCGATAATGGTTCATGATCGGCATAGATTGGGTGATGACTTAAA
Organism: Bacillota bacterium; assembly: GCA_023404715.1. GTDB lineage: Bacteria > Bacillota > Clostridia > Christensenellales > Aristaeellaceae > Beduinella. The sequence continues at coordinate 8,459 of JAEYAR010000117.1, forward strand.
GGATACCACAAAATCATCTGATTGGGTTATTGGGGGGCCAAATTTTTTACTGTCATGTACTTTAGACTATGTACTAATAAACGTCGACCTCTATATACCAATAATTTTCTATTCGACGCAAGGGGATGTTTTCAAATGTATTCTCCCCTTCTTCATCAGACCATTGCGTATATGCGCTTGCAGAATTGCCCTGAACATCTACGGACAAAACAGCAATATCAACAGTGGGGCTATTTCCTATATCCAAACAATAAACTTCTGCTAAAATCGGTATAGCATCTATAATTTCCAGCAACATGCCTTCGTCCATTTCCAGTATCGTTTCTCCCGCCGCTAAGATGGCATAGGCAGGAATACTCACTCTTGGATCCAGGCACGCAAGCAATTCAGATACGCTCAAGGAATTGACAGCCTGCTCAAACCGTTCAAAAAGCTGTCGGATTTGTGTTTCATCTCCGTTCATTGGAAGCTGCGAGTTCAAGACAATTTCAGATGTCGGATGTTCTCCCGCTAATTCCGGGGATACTCGAGGCATGCATCCGCTTATCAACGGCAGCATACAGCAGATAACTGTCAGCAAGATCCCATATCTTTTCATGACCGGCTCCTTAAGCATCTTCAAAACCAATAAGCTGCGCGCTGATTACAGCCAAATCGTCCGTCTTGCTTTCAAGCGTGCCAAACACGATTAGATGATCGCCTGCGAGATAATCACAAGAGCGCTCTGGTTTTTGATAAGTTATGCGGTAGGTACGCGTCTCTTGAACCCCCCGAACCAACATAACTACTTGTTTGTCATCCTGCGACTCTACATGCTCGACAACTCCCTTTACGCAACATGCGGAGCCGGCATTCATACCGGCAGAAATTTTAAAGTCGCTTTTCGCGATAACGCTTCTATACGTTCCCTTTCTAGATAAATTCACCCATGAATAAATCGAAGGCTGCGCAAAATCACTGAATAGCACTTGCTGCTGCCATCCAGATAGGCTCTCATCCAGCCCTCCGATTTGCATCTGCTGGCAAAAAAGCATCGCGCCGGCTAGCACGCTATACGAAAATGACTGTTTATCATCCACACTGAAAGGAATGTAATTCAACTCTTTCAGTCGTTCAGAGATAGCAACCATATTCGTTTTTCTTTTGTTCAAGCGGCAATATGCCTCAATCTGCGTGTCGGATTGCACCTTGTTTCGAAAATACTGCACATTTTCCAAATACACGCTTGGCTCCGCATGCAGCGGAAGCGCAGCAGCCAATAAGATACAGGCAACGGCCACCGTGGCCTTTCTCTTCAGCATCTTTTCTCCTCTTTTCACTCGAAGCTTTCGTGCGTTCTGAACCTTTACGCCCGAACACGGCCTTTTTTTTGCACCACCCATTCGCCGCCAGCATTTTCCCCTGCGCGGGCAGGCTCCTCGATCCCCATGATCGGGCGTCCAGGAACAAAACCTTCAAAGACGCGACCGCCGCTCTGGATGTACGCTTTCTGAGGATAGATGTACAGCGCATCGCCGCTCTGCAGCGCGCATAAGTCCCCGTTCACGTTCACCCGGATGACCACGTCATCTTGCTGCACAAGGGCTTCTCTGACGGCGGCTGATTTTACGTCGGAGCGGCCTGCAAGCATGATCAACCAATTCTGATTATGCGCTTCATCTTCTCGCGCAAATTTCGACAATTGCTCGCAAAGCGCCCTCTCCGGCGTATATGAAACCGTTGGGGTCGGCGGCATCGGTATTTTGCGATCTTTCCCTTCGCATGTATCCATCTTATTCGAATCTTCTTCATGTATTTCCTGCTTCGATCCGCAGCGTCTCTGTGCAGGCTGAGCCGCCGGGGCGTTTGCCGCGCTTTCTATCAGGGACAACCAACCGATCAGCGCCGTGTGCTGCGCATTCAAGCTTGTTGATAAGCTTTCAACGCAAAGCTCATTTTGCCGCTGCATTTTTCTCTGCTCCATCAACACCACGATCAGCCCGACAATCAAGCAGGCCAGAAGCACCACAGCCAAAAAGATGACCAGATGGATTTCCCCCTGGAGCTGGCGCAACGTATCCTGCGACATACTTTCCAGGCTTTCGAGCTTTTGCTGCAACTCTTGCTGCGTGATGCTTAGGGCTTCCAGCTTTGGAAGCACCTTTTCAATCTGCGCTTTCCCGAGCGTAACCTCCCTTTCCAGCGCTTGCTGTTGCTCGAAAAAGAACCGCATATTCTCCCATATTTGCTGCACACGATAGATCAACGCCGCTCCATAGGGTACCATCATAAATCACTCCTTGAGGGTCAAGGTCGATCCGCATTACTGCGATTGGCAATTTGGGCTAAATATTGGATCAACTTACAATATGCTTCGTCCGCACGTAGGTTTCTCAGTTCAACCTCATTCGCGATACAGTATTTCGAGACATTGTCATTAAATCGTTCTTGGTTGCCGAATAATTCGTCGATGATTCCGCTGCTATCCATCGCCTCCGCAAAGCGCTTCATCGCCTCCGCAAAGCGCTTCATCACCTCCGCAAAGCGCTTTTCGGCAGCCTGCAAGTCGTTCTGCTGCGCGTTTGGCTGCATCCAGTTCGTCGGCGCCGTCTCACCCGCCATTGTGCCGCGCACTGTATTCGCATCTTTGCTAATATTCATCAGCGTCAGGCCGCAAGCAACTTCATGCTTGGGCTTGATCGGCGGAATAATCTGCACCTTGATCTCGCCACCTTTGTCTTCTGCCGTCAAGCTATAACCGCTCTTAAAGACCTCGACCATCCGCGTATGTAGAAGGGTACAGCTAAACCTCTCCCCTTGCCTTGGCGCGCTTGGCAGCATATAGAGTATCTTTGCGCCATTGCCCGTCAGCGCAACGGACAGTATCAAATTGTCGCTGGGTATAAAATGCCCCTCCTTGGCGGCGGCTCCCGTCATCATGCCCGCAAAATACACATATTGGAACAGCATGTACTCCATTTCCCAAAAGTACGCTTTTAACGATCTGGAAACATTTAATGTCACCATTCCTTTCAGGGCGTATATCCGCTCAACTGTCTTGTCGATTTGATCCATCCAGATCGTCCTGAATCGCCGGTGATCGCCGTTCTTTACACACTCCAGCAGTTGCTCTTCATAGGAAACCTGGTTGGTAACCTGGTTGGAATCCTGGTTATCTCTTTTCGCAAACAGCTCCTCCATCGCATCTGATGTGTTCCTACTGCGCGGCCAGAGCAAGCCGTACAGGCAATAGTTCCCTGCCACACCCCGCATGGAGGCTTCCGTCCGGCATTTGCATGTCTTCTCCCCTTTGCCCTGCTGGAACAACGCAAAATCCACGGTGCCGCCGCCGATATCAATGCAGAGCACACCACCTTGCAAATATGCTTCCTCAAACCCTGCGTCCTTGATCTCAGAAATCATGATGTTGCTGGTCATATAGACACCGACCGCTTCTGCCTCCGATTGCAAATTCGCGATGACATTAACGGCATTCGTTTCTGAGCCGCTCTTCTGCTTCGCGATGACATTATCGGCTTTCGTTTCTGAGCCGCCCTTCTGCTCGTTAATTCTCTCATTCATTTTATCAACCAGGTCATTCACTGCAGTCTGATAAGATTCTTTCTGCGCATCGTTCAAGGAACGCGGGAATGAAAACCGCCATTCGATTTTTCGCACGCCACGCTGACGCAAATTCCAAGCGTACAGCATCATTAGCTCCTCAAGGAACGCCCGACAAAGCTCTATGTCTACCGGGTTGTCGGAAATTTTCATCTCCGCACAAAAGCGGCTACCCAAGACCTCCTCCCCAACGTCTGTATCGATCGGATATTTCAGCGGGATCGCGGCCTTTTCCAGGACTCTGATATGGGTTCCCAAGGCCATGTTACTCTTCCCGCGCTTGACCAACAGCGTTGGCAAGATCGGAGGATTGTTATACGGTTCAGAGGCCATAAAGCTCAATGTCAGCGTAATGTCGTCCGCCTCTTTCATCCCCATGATGGGCAATAGCTCGTTTAGGGGATTCAACGGAAAAGGCGTTGCCGCTGGATCAGAGATATTCAGCCCATAGGCGATGGTGTTTGTCGTGCCAAAATCGAGGCCGACGATGACATCAGCTCCGTCCAGGTCTCCTTTTGCCGGCGCTTGTTGGATAGGCAGAACTGCGTCTTGATCTTGCCCGTCCTGCGTTCCATCCGGGTTTGCGATTACCGGCTCTTGCGGAATAGGCAGAACTGCGCCTTGATATTGCCCATTTTGATAACAGCCCAAAATCAACGGGAACCTTCCCATTTTGATTACGCCGCTCTCCGGATCCCGAAAAACATCGTCTTTCCGGTCGACGCTAGCCTCAACGAAGCTTTTTCCATCCCACCCCTTATAGGTGATTTTAGGTTTCGGAGTCCCGCCGGCAGTTGGAACTCCCGTCTTCTCGTTGTAGTAGACAAAGTAATCATGCCAACTTTCATCCTGACGGGGCGGCCAAATCGCAAGCTTGTGCAAATCTCGAGTTGTACCCTGCGCGCAGCGATTGACATGCTTCGCATCGTAAAACCAGGTTTGCGCCGGAAACAGGTTGCCCTCCGCGTTCGTTACGCTTGGCACGCTGACCCGGTATCCGTCTCCTTCCCGCTTCACGTGTAAGTCATCGAGCTGTCTCAGCAACACCGCATCCCTTTTTACAATCGTTTCCAAATATGATGTTTGCAGCGGCAAAAGGATGTATTCGACCACACCTTTCGGCGCATCGTCGACCTTGTATTGTCCGCTACAATGGGTAATATCCTCGCCAGCACTCTCTGCAACCGTAAACACATAGATCTTGTCTGTAAATACCTCGCTTCTCTTCGCCGGTACGACGGCACAATCTGCGGCGGCATTATTTACCCCCGCGATCAAATCCCCATTAATGACGATAGGGTTCGCAAACATATCGTCCGCAGCCTGCGTATCGTCCAGTTCCTTCATGAGAAAGGTCACCGCTTTTTCAACTATCACGTTTTTTTTCAGCGTGCTCAGCACAGCGCGCAATGTCCGGCGAGCCAAAATGCTTTCCGGTTTTTTAAGATTTTGGATGGGCCAAATAAATTGAATGGGATTCCCCCCAACGCAGCCGGGGTAAAGTTTAACTTGGCTGGGCAGTTGAACCGCCGGGCACACCTTGATTCCAAGCCCGTCATACCCATACGCTATCGGTTTCCCGTCGGCGCAGTATACTCGCAGGCTCTTGATTTTCCGCTCGTCCATCTGCTGCGCCAGCGCCCACAAGAACAGCGGCTTATCGGGTTTCTTAAAATCGTTCGGCTTATACTCCTTTACCCCAATGTCGTTCTGAGGACTGAGAAACAACGCGCATAATAGACCTCCCCACTCCTTATACCGGCTTTCATTCTCTCGCCCCAACTCGATCTCAAAGCGCTGATTTTGCTGAAAGATATCCGGAATTGCATGCGTTTGAATGGATCCCGTTTCTAGCTTTAGCGCATTTGCAATTGTATCCAAGGATACAGTGTTTTTCAAACTCTTCTCCACACCCCACTCGTCCTTGGAAATGCACTCAGAGAGAAGCGGTACCCACGCCACGCTTTCTTCGTCCATCGCCCCATGCCGATGCTTCCGCATTATACTTTTCCCTCCTTCATTACGCTTTTGTAAAGCTCATGTATCAATCTTGCGCTACTCACATCGCGGTTCGCTTCCGCCGCGATTTCATTTATTATACTGTACACAGCGTTGACGCTCTGGTACCCTCCGTTGCCCTCCAACACGTTTTTTCCGCTCTTCACAAATACTTTTTGGCAGGCGATCGCCTCCGGGCTGACCAGATAGCCTTGAGCAAAAACATCACCGTCCGTCACATTTTCCATCAATTGCGCCCATTGCGCTTTCTTTGCAAAGCTCGTTTGCGCAAACTCATGTTCATGCATGCGATTAAATAGCCACAGAAGCCGTTCACAAAACTGATAAACGTCTGCCAATTCTCTTTGAATGCCCTCGTCATACGTCCTAATGTGCCGTTGAAAGAAAAGCGGCGCTTTTTTTGCTTTACTGCTTTTATAAACTTCCGGCATAAAGCTGTTCACGTAAAAAAGAGAAAAATACAGCAGCCTTCGCACCTTATCTGCACCATATTGCATATCATTCCATCCATATTTTAGCTTCTCGTCTTCCATCACGATGCCCTTAATGTAGGGCTTTTCCGAAGATGCCGTGCTGCTTAGCAGAAAATGATGCACGCCCTGGGCCGCCTCCAAATCCACAATCGTGGGCTCATTATACTGCTCGCCCGCCGTTTCCTTATATTCTACAGACAGCTTTATCGGCGAGCCGAAGAGGTACGTCACATCGAACAGATTTTCACAGTATTGACAGTAATACCTCAATGCGCTAGCAGCCGCAGGTTGAAAATTTTTGCTGTCAATCTTTTCGATCTGCTGATCAACTTTGCGTTTTGGCTCCTCAATGCTAAAATACGGAAGCATCATGATTGCGCCCAGCTTAATATGTTGCTCTCCCAAGCTCCTGACGTCCCGCGCCAACATAGGAAATGCAGAGGCGCCCGTACCGCCAAAGAGCGAACCGACTACCAGAACTGCAACCTCAAGGTTGGCATTGACGTCTGCCTGAATCTTCCTCTTAAACGCCGTGTAAGGATCCTCATCCTTCGCGCTCTGCTGAAGCTGAATAGCGCGCATCATCGTGGCCCCGATACTCGGGTGCGCACAATAACCCTTATTTAGCGTTGAGAGCTTCTCCTCATCCTTCGTATAGAAGAGCCCCAGCAGCGCTTCCGCCTCCGTATCCAGCGTACCGTTTTGATAACACAAGCCCCTCAGTTTTTCATCGTCGATGCCCGGCACTGGGCACCAACTCGAGATCTCGACCGGGGTCTGCAGGAAATCCCCTGCGCCTTCCATACGCTTATCGTGCAGCCATGACCGCAGCTTTCCATAACGTTCAGCAACCGCTGTCGCCTTCTTACCGTTTCCATTATACTCATCGGGATCGATCCTCAGTACCCGAATCGTTTCGGCTTGTCCGACATATAGCCCGGCCGCTGCCATATACAGAATGGTTTCCAGGCAACGAGCACCCGTCCCGCCCACCGCAAACAAATAAAGATTTACCATCCTCTCATCTCCTCTCCGGCACTATCCCAGGTGCAGTTTGCACCGAATCTTGTAATACAGACGGAACAGGGTTATGACACTGTTCGGCGCGCATAGGCGGGATGCGATGATAAATGCTATTGGGACGAGCAGCGTCAGCCCATAGATGGAAATATATCCCATCCCCTGTAAACACAGCCATTCCACATTGGGCGCCGTGAAGTAATATATGAACAGCGCAGCCCAAAGGATGAAATTGAAAATGATCAGAATCCAGTTTATCACAGGCCCTGCGATGCGATAGGTCGTATACCGACCCATCAAGTGACTCGACATCAAAAGATTCCACAGCGCAAACGTGATAAAGGAGAGAAAAATCATCGTTAGAACCATATTACGCATGTTCAAAAGCCAGTAGAGTTTCTCCATGGGAAAAACGATCGCCCTATCTAACAGCAATTGTATCATACCCAGGGCTCCTCCGCCTAAAACCGTATAGATTGCGACAGCTAGCAGCCACCTGAGCATCGTCTTTTTTCCTTTCATCCCGCGTACCCTTCCTTAAACATTATTTCTTTTCAACCACCGCAATATGGTAACTAAATCCGCCTATCTCGACAAAAGACAACCGCGCGCTGTGCAGATCGTTCAATGCGCCCAAGAAACTTCCAAATCCTGTAGTCACCGATCCGTCGAACGTCTCCGGCGCTCCAGAAAAATCCTGAAAAGCTTCCTCCACACTCTCTAAATTTGGTGGACACAGCGCAAGCTGAACGCTTACCGTATAGTTGCCCGGCGGAAGGGCATACATAGGATGATCGATCTCACATCGCAAGGTCTGGTTACGCTCATTCTTTATGGGTTTCTCTTTCGTTACTTCCAGCGCATACACCTCCCCCGTATCATCCGCGGTGGCGGACGCTGTCAGCACAAAGTCTTCGGAACTAAACCCCGTTTCACTCCGGGTATCTGATAGCCGTGGCACATACGTAATCTCGAATCCCACCTTGCGTTGGCCGTTTTGATCTCTCATTCCCTGAAGCTGGTAGCGAACCAGCCCTTCCTGCCCTTCGAGTCTATCGACCGCCAAAATGCCATCCGTTCGCTCTTGAACCAGAGGTTGAACATGACCCTGCATGGAGTAACTTGTATTTGTAAATTCACTTTCGTAGACTTGCGTCGCACATTTCATATTAGGCGACTTGGTAGAAATGACCTCTTTAAGCTTTTCCATTAAGGGTCTTAATTGCTCGCTCTGCGCCAGCGCTATGATGTAAAAGGGCCTTTTTTTCCAGCCTCGCTGAGCGTCATTGACCGCCAAGGGAACCGTAAAGCGAAGCCCTGCCTCCCAGTCGAAATAAACAAAATCAAGCAGTGGCGATCCCGAAGGCTGATCACCCCATTCATAATAAACAGTCTCGCTCCCCTGTACTGGTACAAAGCCGGAAAACTCGCTCTGAACACCCACTATCCCGACAGATAATCCTTGGGAAAAGGCCTGCTTCTGCAGGGCGTTCATAAGTCGTCCTTCGCCCATCTGCAGTTCGCATAAATCTCCAATAATGAGCGTAACCGCGTTGGGGGCGATGTTTTCGATGCTCCATGCAATGGGATTATCCTGTATTCCATTTTGTGGATGAAGCAGACCGGTTTTTGAATAATAGCTCTTCATAAACCGCACCATTCTGCGGTTATGCTGAATTTCGTCTTCATTTTCAAGTTTTACAGCGGTAGGCTGATAGATCATATCGTCGATCAAAAAGAAAGAGGGATCCGTAATGGCATCTGCGAAACGCATCTGTGCGGTATATCGCAGTTTTTCCTTATCCTCTTTTGCATCTACCCGATAATATATCTGATCCAATCCAGGATAAATAATGGATAGCGCGCTTTCAATGGAAGATATAGTCATCTCAAATGTGCTTAATATCGGCGTATCCACAAAGCCCATCATCGATGGTGTGGCCGAAAGCAATAATTCGACGCATTCAGGCTCCACGCTCGGCAGTATTTCATCCGGTACTTTTACGTACTGTTGCTGAGGTTTCGGCACCTGTAGTGGCCCAACCAGAGTTTCCTCATTCCTCTTTGCATCATCGAATACCTTCGCTTCCCCTTTATACTTGGACGAATACGAGAACGGTCGTACCTCACCAGTCGAATCTATAGCTTTACATCCAGTTAATGCGCACATCAAAGCAATCATCAGAAAACAAAGATATGCTCTCCTGCTTCGCAAGTTTGACACCACGCGCCGCTCCTTCCTCCATCTACCGATTTATATCTCACATAGCGCAACCATTCACCATTATTTTGATTGTAAGCAGCTTCGCCCTGTTCGTCAAACCGATCGTTGCACAGATTCCGCCATACATTGATTCTCACAAAATTGTTTGGTTTTTTATTCGCATTCATTATACTCAATATTTTAAGCATAGTCAACAATTTAAGCAGGTTATACTGATTGCGGTGATTCGCATGATATCGTATGACCCCTTCTTTCAAACCCTGCTCAAAAAGGGCGTAACCGAATATCACCTTATCTTCAAGGAAGGCGTCTCGGCCAACACGCTCCACCGGATGAAGCATGGGGAAGCTATCAGCACGAAAACGTTGGACGTGCTTTGCTTCATCCTTGATTGTGAAGTGGATGAAATCATCCGGCATGTCAAGGAATGAACGCGCCCATATCCTCAAGAAAGACAGTAAAAAAACGCAGGATCATCCGTTCAAAAACGATCCTGCGTTTTCTCTATTCACATATGCGCCTATCGCAAAGCGCGGTCAGCGCTTATCTCAAGCGCTCCGTTCCTTCATTTTGCTCCGCGTTAGAACGCCCCCTCCAGCACGTTCCGCGCGTCCGCGCTGCCGCTGAGGATGTCCGGCAGCTCCGCCATCCAGGTGTAGAAGCCGTCTCCGCCCACGTCCATCAGGGATTTTACCATTACCGGTGCGCTCTGCGTCATGCTGCCCGCGCTCTCCAGCAGCCTGCCGCTGAAGGAGTAGGCGAGCTTACCGGCGACCTCGCCGCTCGTCATGTACTTGACGAGCGACACAGCGGCTTCCCGGCGCGCGTCGTTGTTCCAGGCCGCCCGGGTGATGTAGCAGCCGATCGTCGCGCTGCCGACCAGCGCGCCCTCGACCGCGCCCTCGCCGTAGACCGGCAGCGGCAGCACGAGGGTCTTTTCCATCTGCTCGGCGGGCAGTGAGGCGCCCAGCCATTCGCCGTCCACGCGCATCGCGGCTTCATGCTCGATGAAACGGCGCGATGCCTCGTCGTCCGCGATCGTCAGCGAATCAGAACCGAACGCGCCCGCCGCGTACAGCTCCTTTAACATGTCCATGCCGCGCGAATAGGCGGCGGGCACGCCCTGTTTCGGGTCGGCCATGTGGTCCTCCGGCGTGCCGGCGGAGAGCACCGCGCTGTCCACCAGGTCGTGCGGCCAGTCGCTCAGCGCGTTCGAGATCGGCGTGACATCCAGCGCCTTCAGCTTGCCCACCGCCTCCATCAGCAGCTGCCAGGTAGTCGGCAGGGCGATGCCGTTGTTTTCAAACGTATCGGCGTTCACATAGAGCGCGATCCAGGTGTGGCGCAGCGGCAGGGCATAGATGTTGCCGTCCGACTGCCGGAGGCTTTCCGCCGTAGACGCCTTCAGCTCCGGATATTTCGCGGCGATCTCAGAGGCCGGCACAAACTGAGAGAGCATGTCGTCCGGAAGGCCCGTCGGGTAGAACACCACGTCCAGCGTTCCGCCGTTCAGCCCTTCCTTGACGGCGGACATCCAGTTTTCATCCGGCAGGGCGGAGGAATCCTCCACCATGTTACCCGTCTCCTGCTCCCATGCGGCCAGCGCATCGACGTAGATCTGCGCCGCAAAGTCATAATCGGAGAATGGGGATGTGGAAGAAACCGTCATCCCGTCCGCCATCGCCCCCGCGGGGAGCAACAGGCATAGCGCCATCAGCAGGGAAAGAACCTTTTTCATCAGTTAGACCTCCTTTTGTCGGCCCTCCGGCCGCTCACGTTTGTCTTCGTCTATGATACCAAGCCCGCATGGCCTAGAATCCGAGCACAAGCGCCTTTTCCAGCGCCTTCTTGGCCAGCGGCGCAGCTACCTGGCCGCCTGATCCGCCAAACTCCACCACGACCGCCACGGCGAGCGGGTGGTCGTCGTCCTGAATAAAGCCCACGTACCACGCGTGCGTGTCGACCGTCTTGTCGTCCGAGGCCTCGGCGCTGCCCGTCTTGCCGCCCACGCGGTAGCCGTCGATAGCCGCCCGGCGCGCCGTGCCCCCCTTGACCGTGGAGACCATGTAGTCCGCAATGACGGCAGCCACGTCCTCGCTCATGCCCTTTGAATACACCTTGCTGCCCGCGAGCTTGCGCGTCTGCCCCTGCGGGGTGACGATCGCCCTCAGCAGCCTGGGCTCCATCATGACGCCCTTGTTGGCCACGGCGCCGGCGATCATCGCCATGTGCAGCGGCGTTACCAGCACGCGGCCTTGACCCACGCCGGACCAGGCGAGGTCATCCAGGCTTTTTTCGTCGACGGGGTAGCTGGAGTTGTAGACCACTAGGTCGCGAAAGAGAAAATTATCGTTAAAGCCCATGTTCTGCGCCGTAAGCCCCAGCGTCTGATAGCCCAAGTCCAGCGCCAGCGAGGCGAAAATGTTGTTGCAGCTGTTGGAAAACGCCTGCACCAGCGTCTGCTCGCCGTGCACCGCCAAGCCCGCGTCGGTGACGACGGACTTGTCCACCGGCAGCTGGCCCTCGCACAGGAACGAGCGGGATGCCACGTCCGGCAGCGCCGACAGCGCGGAGGCGAGCGTGACGATCTTGAAGACGGAGCCCGGCGGATACAAGCCCTGCGTGGCCCTGTTCACCAGCGCGCCCGCCGCCTCGTCCCCCAGGGCCTCGTCCATGTTTTCCGGGTCAAAGTCGCCCTTGGAGACCATGGCCAGGATGTCGCCCGTCTTGTAGTTGAGCACCACCGCCGCGCCCAGCCTGCCGGAGGGGAACGCCTTGGAGATGGCCTCCGACAGCTCCGCGTTGATGGTGAGCTGCACATCGTCGCCACGCTGCTGCTGCCCCTTGATTACGTCCAGTAGTCGTTCCAACACATTTGAGTTAAAGCCTAGCAGGTACTGCGCGTGGAATGTCTCCACGCCGTTGGCCACCTTAGCCGTGTCGTCGCCGATCACGTGCGAAACCGCCCTGCGCGTTGATTCCCTGTCCGCGTAACGCCGGTTGCCGTCCGCGTCGGTGTACGCCAGCACCTTCCCCGCCGAATCGGTGACCGTACCGGCGATCACCGTCTGTTTCTTGGAGCTGATGCGCGTGTTGTAGGGGTTAGCGAACCAGCGCCCGCCGTAAAAGTAGGTCGAATAACAGAAGTAAAGCATCCAGACGGCGAAGAGCCCCAGCAGGGTCAGCGCCACGAGGCGGATATGCCTTCTCAGCTCCTTCATGTGGCCTCCGCCCCCTCCCTGGCGCCGGCCATCTCGATATCCTTTTCCAAGTCCTCCCGCACCCGGGACGAGATGCCCTGGAGAAAGCCCATCAGGCCCATACACGAGAGCATCGAGGTACCGCCATAGCTGATGAACGGCATCGTAATGCCCGTAAGCGGAATCAGCTTGATCACGCCGCCGATGATGACGAACGTCTGTACGCCCAGCAAGGAGGTACAACCCAGCGCCAACAGCGCCAGAAACGAACGGCGCGCGCGCAGCGCGAGCGAAACCCCGCGCATGAGGATCACCACGTAGACCGCGACCACGCAGATGCCAAAGAGGATGCCGAACTGCTCGCAGATGACCGCGAACACGAAGTCCGTATAGTAAGCGGGGATCACGCGCGGCTGCCCGAGGCCGAGGCCTACGCCGACCAGCCCGCCCGAGCCGATCGCGAGCAGCGCTTGAATGATCTGATAGCCCTTGCCCAGCGCGTCCGACCAGGGGTTACGCCACATGGCGACGCGCACCTTGACGTGCGCAAACATGTTATAGCCCAGCACGGCGGCGCCCGCGCCCCCGCCCAGGCCCACCACCGTAAGCGGCACGTTGCCCGAGGCGGCATAGAACAGGATGATCGCCGTAAAGTAATACATCAGGGCCGTGCCCAGGTCGCGCTGGAGCATCAACAGCCCCAGGCAGCCGCCCGTAAAGATGATGGCGGGCAGCATCTGCAAAAGCGTGCGATGCGCGCTGAAAAAGTAAGCCAGCACGACCAGCAGCATGAGCTTGACGACCTCCGAAGGTTGGAAGGAGCCCAGCCAAGGCACAGAAACCCAGTTTTTTGCCCCGTCCTGCCAGCTGCCGAACAGGAGCGGCAGCATCAGCAGCCCCAGGCCCGCAGGGATGATCAGCCAGCACAGCGCCCGCCATGAACGGATGATGCGCACCACAAGGATGCAGACCACCATGACGAGCAGCCCCAGAGCGTAAAACATCGCCTGCTTTACGCCCCGGTCCGGCACCATGCTGTAGAGGACGACCACGCCTACGCCGCATAAGAAGTTCATGAGCGCCATCAGCAAACGGTCGGAAGGTAAAAATTTCGGTACGATGATCGTGGAAAACCAGCACAGCGCCGGCATATACAGCGCCAGGGAGATCGCCTGCAGGTCCATGCCGTCCCCGTCCGTATGCAGGGCGATCAGCAGAAAAGCGAGGATTTCAAAGAGCATGATCGCCGCCACGAGCGAACGGATCGGCGTTTTGACCGGCCTGCGCTTCATGTTCATTCACCTCTTCCCTTTATGTCAATCATCGCCGTCGCCCCCATAGATAGGGTTGTCGTCCGGCGCGCCGTTCTTGCGCTTTCGTTTGGCCGACTTCGCCACGATCTTCTCCGTAGCGCTGGCCTTGGCCGGGCGCTTGGGCTTTGTCCCTTGCCCCGGCGCGGGCTTCACGGGCTTACGCCCAGCCGCTACCTTCGCCTGCGGCTTTTTAGATACCGTCTGGCGAGAGCGCGCAGGCTTTTCGGACGGCTTATCCGCCTCAAATTTCTCCATTGCGGCCTCCGGATCGCCGCTCGCCCTGCGCCTGCGGCGCGCCGCGCCCTTGACGGGCGGCTTCTTGCCCCGGCTCGCGCGCCGCCTGGCCTCCGGCGTCACGTAGGGCTCGCCGTCCGCGTCGAGCGCGCCGAGCAGCTCCACGCCTGAAAAGAGGCGCAGTTGCAGGAGCACCTCGCCTACGCAGACCGCAGCGCCGTGCAGCAGCACCGCCTCGTCGCCCGGCCCTACGCGCGCGCCGTCCGCGAGAAAGCCCCCGGGATCGGCAGGCACCATGTGCAGCCCGTCCTTCTCCAGCCAAAAAATAGCCGCCTTGGCGGGCACGCTGCCATGGTGCACGCATACATCACAGGCATTGGCGCTGCCAAGCGTCCCCTCACAGGGGAGGCGTATTTCATCCCCCTCCTCCATCCGGCGGCTCTCGCCGCTCATCACGTAGAATGATCCGATATAGCCGGCGTCCGGTAGCTTTTGCATGACCTGTCGGCGTAGGTGAAGATCGCGGATTACCCAGCCCAAGGCGCGGTAGACGACCATGAACGCGAGAAAGATAAACACATATCGCATGCTCAGCGATGCGATTTCATACCAAGCTTCAGACAGAGCGTATCGCTCCCTTCAGGGATCTTTAGGCGTGCGGGAGCACATCCTATTCGCTCATTATACCATATCAAACGAATGAGCGCCTCACAAGCATGCCGCTCAATCGTAAAAATGTCGAAAAAAAAGCGGCTTGGCCCCGCTTGCAGCTCGGCGCCGCCTTACGGGCGCCTGAGCAGGAAGGCGCCCAGCAAGGCCGTCGCCGCCTCCGCGCATGGGAAGGCGAGCCATACGCCGTTCATCCCCAGCAGCGCGCCGAGCAGCAGCGTGGCGGGCAGAGCGGCGGCGAACCCGCGCAACAGCATCGTGGCAAAGCCCGCCCGTTCCCGACCGCCGGCGCTGAAGAACGACGAAAGCACGATGTTCGCGCCCGCAAAGAGGAATCCGGCAAAGTAGATGCGCAGCCCCGGCACGGCCAGCGACGCGAGGGCGGCGTCCCCATCCCGGTTGAAAGCCGCGGTGATCGGCTCTGCAAACAGGTAGATCGACGCGTACAGCGCTGCCGCCATGAAAAGCGCGATGCGCAGGGCTGCACGGAGCACGCGGCGCGTCCCTAGCGCGTCCTGCCTGCCGTACCCTTCGCTGACGAGCGGCTGCATGCCCTGCGCGAGGCCGGAAAACAGCGCCGTCGCCACCAGCGCGATGTTCGCCACAACGCCGTACGCCGCCACGCCGACCGTTCCCGACAGGGCGAGGATCACGCGGTTGGATACCATCAGCAATAGCCCTGTCGAAACCTCCATGACGAGCGAGGCTAGCCCCGGCGAGGCGGTCGCGGCCATGCGTCTTGCGCAAACACGGCCCCGCGCGGGATGAAAGCCGCATCGGCGTAAGTGGCGGCTAAGCACCGCCATGCTGACGACGGGCGCGAGCCCCGTCGCGAATGCTGCACCGAACATGCCCAAGCCCAGCGAAAAGATGAACGTGTAGTCGAGCAGGATGTTGGAAACGCTGCCCGCCAGCATGCCCGCCATAGAAAGCCGCGGCGCGCCGTCGTTGCGCACGAATGCAAGCATCACGTTGTTGAGGATAAAACAGGGCGAAAAGAACAGAATCGTCCGCAGATAGATTCGCGTCATGTCGTGCGTCTGCGCGTCCGTCCCCAGCAGGCGGCAAAGCGGTTCGACGCCGATAAATCCCAGCGTAACAAACCCCGCCGAGGTCAAAAGGCCCAGGCGCAGCGCGTCGGTAAATGCTTCGTTCGCCTTCTTTGTATTCCCCTGCGCCCTGAAGACGGCATAGCGCGTCGCCCCGCCGATGCCCGTCATCAGCCCCGCGCCGTTGATGACGCTATACACGCTGATCGCCAGGTTCAGCGCAGCCAGCCCGTTTACGCCCAGCCCTGCTGAGATAAAGAACGTATCCGCCAGGATGTAGCAGGATAGCCCGAGCATGCCAAGGATCTGCCAGGTGACGTAGCGCGCAAACTTTTTCCGATCGAACATATGTTCCTCCTCAAAAAAAGCATCCGGCGTTTCACACCTACGAGGCCTAAAGGCGTGAAACCCGAACGCTTCCTTCGCGCCACCCGGCGGCGGCGCAACAGCATCTATGCGATTGGGGGCATTATACCATGAAAGGCGGGCGGATGCAAGCGTACCCCGCGCATCCTTTTCATCATGAAATCCCGCGCCCATCTTGACGAAGGACATCACACGCCGATCTCCCAAATGCCGATTAGGATGAGCAATAGGCAGGCGGCCCGCTCCAGCCAGGGACCGGATAAAAGCCGGCTGCCGCGCCTTCCGATCCGGTTGCCCAGCCCGACACAGGCGAGGCTGAACACGCCTGTCACCAGCGCGACCCCCGCCGCGCTCAGGCCCGTCATGCCCGCGGCAAAGGCCGCGGCCAGGCAATTGGCCGCGAGCGCCAGGGCGACGGTCAACGTCTCCCGCCAGGAGAGCGGCTGCGGTCCGCCGGGCACGGCAGGGCAGCCGGGCTCTTCCTCGCGGCGCCCCGGGCGCCTGATCATCAGCGGCCCCGCGCCCAGCAAAATGAGCAGCACGCCCCCCATGACGTTCGGAATGCGCCCGAGGGATGTACAAAACGACGCCGCATAGCAACAGATGAAGGACGCGACGCCAGAAAAAAGCGCGATGACGATATTCTTTGACGGTTCAATGCGCTTGCCCTGAAACCCCATGCTCATACCGATGATGAAGTTATCCAGATTGGTGGCTACGCCCAGCAGCAGCACCGAGAATATGTGCATGAAAAAAGCACCTCCCGTTTCACCCTATGCGGGTGAAAGCGGGAGGTTCCAGACTGTCGACAAACCTATCGAAGTCAGACAGACCAAAAGCCGTCTGCAAGACTGTATTCGTATCCGACGGCTTTGCCGGCGGGGCGGGGATTTTTCCGCAGCAAAATGCCATTTTGCGGAGGAAAAAGTCACCCGTAAACTCGACAAAGTGGCAGACGCCACTTTGTCGACACGCAGACACCTCCCGTTTCACCCTATGCGGGTGAAAGCGGGAGGTGCGCATTTCATCTGTTGGGCGCGTTTACAGGCCCGCCGCAGCGATCTCGGCCGCGTAACGTCCGCTGTTCGCGGCGAACGACACGCCGATGCCCACGCCCGGATACTGGCGGGTAAACGCGTTGCCCGCGATCAGCTCGCCGGCGGCGTAAAGGCCAGCGATAACCTCGCCCTCGCCGTCCAACACCTGCAGGTTGTCGTTCACCTCGATGCCCGGGATGGTGCCGAACGTGCGTAGCGTCACCTTCTCGACGTAAAAGGGCGCCTTTTCGACCGGGGTCGCCTTGTCGGCCGCCAGGTCGTATTCCGGCGTGGCGATGGCCTCGCCCTCGCCTGCGGCCTTGTTATAGGCCTCTACGGTCTTCAGCAGCTTCTGCGCGTCGATGCCGTTGTCCTCGGCCAGCGCCTCCAGCGTGTCGTATTGCTTGACGTAGCCCTTTTCGATCTTGTCTTCCAGTGTCTTCGTGTCCGCATAGCTCGCATCCGCGATCAGGAAGGCCGCGCCGTCCTGTTGTTGGGAAACCGCGCGCTGTACGACGTACTTGGGCTCCGCCTCTCCAATGAAGCGCTCGCCCGCTAGATTGACCAGGAAGTTGACGTCGATGAGGTTCGAGCCGTCCGGCGCGACGATGGACCCCATGCTGCCGTCGCCCACGACCCGGGTGCCGAAGGGGCGCGTCAGCGTGATGCCGTCGCCCGTAGCGCCCGCATTGGCGGACGTGAAGCCGTCGGCAAACGCGGGCAGATACGCCGCCATCAGCTCGGGATTGCTGCCAAAGCCGCCGGTCGCCAGGATTACGGCCTTCGCGCGGATCTCATAGCGTTGCTCGCGATCCGCGGCGATGACGCCCGCGACC
Organism: Bacillota bacterium; assembly: GCA_023404715.1. Classification (GTDB taxonomy): domain Bacteria; phylum Bacillota; class Clostridia; order Christensenellales; family Aristaeellaceae; genus Beduinella. Next base: position 26,499 of record JAEYAR010000117.1, read on the forward strand.
TTTCCGTCCTCGACGATCAGCTCTTCCGCCTTCGTCGCCATGCGCAGGTCGAACGCGTTCTCCTCGACATAGCTGTTCAGGAACTCGCCGAAGCTCTTGCCGCGCTCTTCGGTGCGGATGGCGTACACCTTGTCGGAATACTTGCTCGACGCCTCGGTCTCCTGGGTAAAGGGCGTGCCGTATTCGATCAGGCGCTCTAGCAACACGTCGGATTTAGCATAGATCTTTTCGATCAGGTCCGTACGCACCTGCGTTCCGGAGGTATAGGCGAACAGGTCCGCAAAATCCTGGGTCGTGCTCTCTACGCCGTCGCGCGCATGGTACACGGAGCCGATGCCCGCGATCGCGCCGCCGGATGCCGGCAGCGAGCCGCTGACCATGTCCAGCTTCTCCAGGACGATAAAGTTTACGTCCGGGTTGTTCTCCTTGAGCTCATACGCGGCCATCAGGCCGGAGATACCGGCCCCGACGATGACGATGTCGGTCTCCACCCTCTCGCCTTCTCTGAGCTCCATCTCTTCCTTCACCGCCTTGAACGCGTCGATGTCGGCGCCCGCCTGAATCAGCGCGGCCTCGGCCGCCGCCAGGATCGCCTCGCTGGTGATCGTAGCGCCCGCGACGGTGTCCACGGTCAGGCTCTGTTCCTCTACGATGCGCGCGGGGATGGTCTCGATCGCCATGTCGCCGATGCCGGGGGTTTCGTTGTGCTCGCCCACGGCGACGTTCGTGATCTTGCCGTCCTCGTAAGATACGGTGACGTATACGTCCCCGCCCATGCCCGGTGCGGAGGCGGTGTAATCCTCCGCCATCGCGCCGGCGTTCACGCCCAGCATTGCGCATGCGCAAAGCGCTGCCAGTGCTTTCTTGAAATGGTTCACTTGCATTCCTCCTTGTTCCATAGGGATACGGCGCTCATTATAGCAAATCATCTGTGTGCAGTCAACGCCATTATATGGGCACATAGTGCATATTTCCATTTCTTCTGTGGCAAGAACATGGAGCGATGCCATTTCCATCCATCCGCGCATGGCGGCGCGCTTGACGCTACAGCGCCATGGCCGTAGCCCTTTCGGCGGGCACCGTCAGGGTGATTTTACGCCCGTCCGCGCCTGTAAGGGTCACAATCTGATCCTCGCCCGTGGGATTCCACAGCGTAAAGGCCATGCCCCCTTGGGCGCTGCGCCAGGCCTTGGCGTACACCCGCGCGTTGTCGGATGTAAATCCTTCGGTATCCACGAAGGTACCGCGTAGGATATAGTCGGCGTACTTTGTGTACAGGCTGTTGAGCTGCTTCAAATAGGCTGCGTAGGCGGGAATATCGCTGAGCGATCCGCAGCAGCGATAGATCGTCATATCGAAGCGAAGCCCCAAGAGGAATGAATACCCAGACATCGCCAGGTAATGGTTTTCATCCTCCCCGCACTCCCTGTTGGTCATCACCAGCTCGGGAAACGTATAGCGGTACATCTCCAGCAGCATCTCGTCGTCGCGGGCTGCTTGCAGATCCCCTGCCGTCTTGGGGTCGAGCAGCCGGCGGTCAGGGGTGCTGTTGCTGCCGTGGGCCACGTCCATGGATTGGCCGAAGATATCCACATTGTGCTCCATGAGGATGACCTTGTCCTCCCCAAACGTCTTTACGTATGCCCGCAACCCGGCTAAGTTTTCCGCCTTATGCTCGTGCGAATGGCTTGGCTTTGCGTGCGTATGTCCCTCGGCGTAGCAAAAGTAGGGCTTCAGGCCGCCCAGGTCGTACAGGACGCCGTCCGCTCCCGCCTCCATGCACACCTTGGCCGCCCACTTCATCTTTTCCTGCCAAGCGGGGGCCCCAGGACACGCCAGGTACATGGGCATGGGCGGGTTGGCGATCTTGCGGTAAGTGCCCTCGCCGCAGTATGTCTCGGAGAAGGGGATCTCCTGGCGCCATATGGAGCGCAGGGTCACCTGATCGCCCCCCTCCTCCCGATAGTAACGGCTCTGGCGGTCGATGAGGGCGTAGCTGAGAAACATGAGTACCCGGCCGCCCTTCCCGTGTACGTAGTCGATGCCCTCTCTCAGCTTCTTTATCCCGCCCATGCGCTCGTCCACCTCATAGTCCGGCCACATGCGGGCAAAGCCGCCGCTCTCCCACCCCAGCAGATACAGCGTCTTGAAGCCCGCCGCCTCCAGTTCGTCGTATAGCGCGGGAATCTGCGCAAAATCCCAATTGGTTTCGCAATGGTGCTGCTTGAAGATCAGGCGCAGCCAGCCGGTCATATCCTGACACCATGCGGGCCGCTTGGGGGGCGTAAAGCCGCCTTCCGTATCCATCCACGCGCGGTACAGCTTTGCGCCCGCGTGCCAATCCCCCAGGTGCGGGTAGAAGTCAAGGGCCTGGCCCGACCAGCTTTCCCCCGCCTCCAGCATGGGATAGCGGATGAACCCAAAGCGCAGCACGTTCAGTTTCACATCCCGCTCGATGTGCAGGCATAGGGCCTGGCGCGTTATATCCTCCGCGCCGCAGTACAATCCCTCTTCCCTGTTATACCAGTCGTACCACTGCATGGAGGCGGTCCCCCCTTGGTACAGCGCGTCCATGTCCGTATGGAACTGATCGTGGCGTTCGTATTTGCGAAAGCCCGCATAGGTGGACAGATCCGCATAGGCCGGGTTTCGCACCCGGCGGCCCAGATCGCGCGGCCAGGCGATATAATCGTTCTCCGGGTCGCCCGAAAGCGCGCGGGCACCGGACACGGGGGTCAACTGCAGCTCCACCAGCTGCACGCGTGGATCCCGGTTCGCTAGGTCCGCCGTGACCTGTAGCCCCTTGTCCGTCATGCGCAAATGTAGCGTCAGCTCCGCGTCGATTTGTCCGTCCTCCCAGCGCAGGCCCTCGTAGCGCAGCGTAATTTCATCCGCATTCCTAGTGGCGATGAACGACTGGTTGTCCGCCCAGATGGGCGCCTCGACCCGCTCGGTGCCATGGACGGCGCAAATCAGCTTCCAAAGGGCGCCTGGGGTATGGATGTACTCGTGGCAGGTATACCGGTTGTAGAAGGATGCACAACGCCCGCAGGCATCGACGGCGAAGCGTAGGGCCTTCCCCTCCAGACAAAACATGAAACGACCTCCCCTAATATATCGCAATTTGGTTTTCTGCGCCTCATTATAAAAAGCCGGCTGTGCGCCGGCAAGAGGAGATATGGTAAAGGGAATGGAAGAACCAAAAGGGCGGGCCGTCCCGGCGTATTTTACGGCTGTTTGCGCATCGCCAACGGCGTTTCGGCAAAGCGGCGCTTGTAGGCCTTGTGAAACGAGTTGGGCGCCGCATAGCCGCAGCTTTCTGAGATCTCCTGTACGGTCAAATCCGTTTCCCGCAGCATTTGTCGGGCTTTGTCCATGCGGGCGTCCTCTACATAAGAGGAGAATGTCTTGCCCGCCGCCGCGTGCAGCCGCTTTTGCAGCGTAGGGGCGGAAATGTGGAATTCCTCCGTGACCATGTTGATGCACAGCAGGGGATTGCCCAGGTTGGCGTCGATAAAGGCCAACACGCTCTCGTCAAAATCCCGGCTCATCTCCTTGCGCTGCAGGGCGATGCGCTGGGCGATATCCTCAAAGCAGCGGGGCAGGTCCCTTTGCAGCAGCTTGGCCGCCTGGCCCTTCTTAAATGAGGGAACTGGGATATCGCTTAAATCACAGGTGGTTTCCAGCTTGATCATCACCAACATCGAGGCCAGCAGACGATGGGTATATTCGGTAAGGAAATAATCATCAACCGTAAGCAAAGGACGCGCGCAGTCCTCCAGCAGGATCAGGGCCGCCTTGGCGTCGCCTCCGCTCAACGCCATATACATGCTTTGCAGCTGTTGTAGGGATAGGGGCGGCTTCTCCCGGCGGACCACCGCGCCCGCGCCCATGGATAGGCTGCTTTCATATTCCAATTGCTGATAGGCCTCCGAAAGAGAGGCGGGGTCTTCATAGGGCTCTCCGACGACGAAACTGAAAAGCATCCCATACCGAAGCCGCATGTCTTCCCGCAGTGTCGCCAGGGCCTGATCCGCTACGCCATAGGGTAAGATGAGCAACAGCGTGTCCCCGTCTATGGGGAGGAGGATGGCCTGGGGCAGCTCCCGCTGCAGACACTCTGTGAATAAAAGGGTCACCTGCATGGCGTCCGCCTCCACGTCCTCCTGGGGAGCGTACTGCCCCAGGGCCAGCTGCCAGCGGGCCGGAAATTGAGGATAGGAAGCGCAAAAAGCCCTGCGGGCCTCTTCGTCGTACAGGCCCCGGTACAGCGCCCGCTCCAGGGTGTGAACGCGCAGATTCTCCGCCTGGGCGGCGATGATGTCCTCGTAATTGCTCAGCCGGGTATCCAGCCCGCGGATTCCCTCCGCCAGATTCGCCGCGGCGGCCCGGCCCGTTCCCTCGGCAGACAGGTGCTTTGAGCTGAGGAGGGCCGCCACTGCCCGGTTCAGGGGCCGGACGGCCGCCATCGCGCAGACGATCACCCACACGGCGGTCGCAAAAAGAACCACCGCGAGAAAGACATTCACCAAGGCGTGCAATTTGTCCAAGTCCTGGTCGATGTAACTACCGGGGATGGCTACGCTCACCTGAAGATCCATGGCGTCGGAAGCGGCCGTGACCACCTCGTGCGCCTCCTGCGGCGCCTGTCCGCCGGCCGCGATCAGCGTATCCCCCTGTGTGATGGTAATCCGGCCGGAGGAGAGCACGCCCTCTTCCGCCATGAGAGAGAGCACCGTTTTCACGGGAAAGGTAGCAAAGAAATAGATGTCGTGGATCGTGGACCACCGCCAGGCCACGGTAAAGGCCTCATAATGGCCGTAATCCGCCGAATAAAACTGTTGGACAGGCAATATACAGCGCGCTTCTTGAAACTGCTGCAGGTACGCCTCGACGCTCAATCCCTCGCAGGCGAAAAACAGATGCTGCCGCAAAGCATCCCGCTTATAGTAAATGCGTCTGCGGGTAAACAACAGGTCGTCTCCCTGCGAAACGCCCGCATCCGCCACCGCATCGTAGGGTACCAGGTAGGTGCTCACGATGCTGCGTAAGGCGCTGAGCACCGCCGGATCTGTATCGGCGTTCAGATAGCTGATGGCGCGGTATCGCTCGTCTCCGTTGAGTAGGATCTGCAAATTGCTTAGCGCGGTGAGCGATGTATCCAAAGAGCGCAGGCCGTCCTCAAGCTTCTGCTGATAGTACTCCACTGCGTTTCTACGGGTGATTGTTCGGATGTACAGATAACAGGGAATATAAAACAGGCTGGAAAGCAGCGCAAAGATCAAAAAAAGGCTAGCCATGCGCAACGCGTTTCGACGGGCAGCCTTCGGCATTCCTTTAAGCTGTTTGATTTTCAACCGAGCACCCCTTTCAAGGCGGGATCAAAACGATCCATTCTTCCATAGCATAGGCTGCGAGGAGAGGAACAGACCCCAACAAAAACTCGCGGCGCTTATTGTTATTATAGTACAGCGCTCTCCTTTTTTCAATCATTCCGCCGAGACCGGAAGTGTATATTTCAAAAAGCATGGAAATTCGAAAAAAATTCTGACCTTTTTGGCCGTTTCCATCCATTTTTCCAATTTTACATTGGCGCATTTGCCAATTTTCCTCTATACTCAAGTCATCACAGAGCGGCCCCGACGCCGCCGAAAGATCGAAAGGGAGCGTGAAATCATGAAGAGACTCACCGCGACTTTCCTATGCCTTGCCCTGCTGCTCGGTTGCACAGGCACGGCTGTCGTAGCCGAGACGGCCGAAAAGACGCCGCTGACCGTCTGGGTGCCTGAAAACCTGCGTATCGAAGACTACGAGACCAACCACATGACCCGCCTGCTTGAGGAGCAAGGCAACCTGGATTTAACCTTTGTGACCCAACCCTCGGGCAGCGACTACGTCACCAAGATCAACATGGCCCTGACCGCCGGCAATGTGGCGGACCTGCCCGACGTCATCGTCTGCGAGAACGGCAAGTTCAAGGATTCTCACATTTGGGACTGGGCCCAGGCAGGCACGATTCTCCCCCTTACCGATTACTACGACGACCCTGCGCTGGCGGTAAACATCGACAAAGCCATCGCGCGAACGGCCTCGGATTATCCCAAGCAGATCACATCTCCCGACGGAAACATCTACGGCGTGGCGACCCTAAACCAGTCCTACGGCAACGAGTATCCCGACAAGATGTGGTATTCCCGCTCCTGGCTGGAGGCGCTGGGCGAGAAGGAACCCACCACCACCGAGGAGTTCTATCAGCTGCTCAAAAAGGTCAAGGAAACCGATCTGAACGGCAACGGCAAGGCGGACGAGATCGGCCTGGTCGGCCTGTTCAAGACCAACGAGCTTTACAAGGGCTGGTTCAACTATCTGATGAACGCCTTTGTGTACGCCGGCGACAAGTATTTCCGCACCGTGAACGACGGCGTCGTGGGCGTAGCCTACAATACCCCCGAATGGAAGGAAGGCCTCAAGTATATCCGCAGGCTCTTTGAGGAAGGCCTGATCGCCTCCGAAACCCTGACCATGGACGCGGAACAGTTCAAGGCCCTGATGAACGCCGAGGAGCAGGTGGTCTTCTCCATGAACTATTACGCGCCGGACATGCTTGACGCCAACGGCCCCCGGGTTACCGAATACCAGTACCTAGCGCCCCTCGAAGGGCCTGAGGGCGTAAAATACGCCTCCTATACGAAGTCCGTAGCCAATACCACATTCATCGTCACCGCCAACTGCAAAAATCCTGAGGCGGCCTTCCGCTTGGGCGATCTGATGAGCAGCGAAGAGATCGGCATCACCCAGCGTTGGGGCGCGGAGGGTTCCGAATGGGACTATATCGCCAACGTGCCCAACCCCGATAACTACGTGGCCTCCGTCCCCTCCTTCCCCATTTCCATCGTAACCTACCACGACGCTCTCTTCTGGGGCGGCACCGAACTGACGAACGCCTCGTGGCGTCAGGCAGGCCCCTATGTGCGGCATTACGGCATTGCCAGCGGCGTGGGCATCGATCCCGCTACCACAGAGCAATACACCATCATCCTCAACGAAGCGTGGGATCTATATCAGCAGGGCGGCCATAACCCCGCCGAGACCATCCCCAAGCTGATCTACACCACCGACGAATCCGACCAGACCTATGAAATCCGCAGCAATCTGGAAGCGTTTGTGATGGAGCAGACGGCCTCCTTCCTGATGGGCAATCAGGATATCGACGCCGGTTGGGACGCCTACGTGGCCGAACTGGAAAACATCGGCCTATCCGCTTTCCTTGAAGTGGAGCAGGCGGTTTACGACCGGATGTACAAGTAAGCGCAGCCCCACTCAGGTGGGCGTTTGCCGGCCAGTCCCGCAGGCGCCCACCGCCTATTCGGAGGTGTCGTATGAAGGCGAAACGTATTTATAAAGCATGGATCAGGGATTGGCAACTCTACCTATTTATGTTGCTCCCGGTAACCTATATCGTTCTCTTCGCTTACGTCCCCATGGCCGGTCTGCAGCTCGCCTTCCGTAAGTACACCCCCGTCGGGGGCATATGGGCGAGCCCCTGGGTAGGGCTTTATAATCTCGAAAAGTTTATCCAATCCTATCAGTTTAAGCGGGTGGTTTCCAACACGCTGATTCTTTCGGTTTACGGTCTCGTGTGCATGCAGGTGATCCCCATCTGCTTCGCCCTGATCATCAACACGATTGAAAAACCCCGTTTTGTTAAGCTTACCCAAACGGTGGTGAACCTGCCCCACTTTATTTCCACGGTGGTGCTGGTTGGCATGCTGATGCAGGTGTTCAACAGCCGCACCGGCCTCTACGGGATCGTCTACGAATCTCTCACCGGCCGGTACCCTAACGACTTGTTCGGCAAGCTGGGGACATTTCGCCACCTGTACATCTGGAGCACGGTATGGCAGAACTTTGGCTGGTCGTCCATCATCTACATCGCGGCTCTGGCCGGGGTCGACGCCCAGCTGCACGAAGCGGCCCAGATCGACGGCGCCTCCCGGGTGCAGCGCATTTGGCATGTGGATTTTCCGCATATCAAACCTACGATCATGATCCTCCTGATCATGGGCATCGGCAACATCATGTCCGTAGGCTTTGAAAAGGCCTATCTGATGCAAAACAACCTAAACCTGCAGCATTCCGAGTTGATCTCCACCTATGTCTATCGCATCGGTCTCTCCGGCGAGGGCAGGACGGATTTCTCCTACGCCACCGCCATCGGCCTGTTCAATTCCGTGATCAACCTGGTGCTGATTCTGGGAGCGAATACGCTTTCTCGCAAGCTCTCGCAGACCAGCCTGTTTTGAGGAGGAGGTAGGGAAATGAACATTCAACGCTCTCCCGTAAGACGCGCTTCCTCAATTCACCGCATGAGCGGCGGCGACCGCGCCTTCTCTGTTTTCGGCATCGCGCTGGTCAGCCTGCTGACGCTGCTGGTGCTCTTGCCCATGGTCAACGTAGTAGCCGCCTCCTTTTCCGCCCCCTCGGCGGTCAACGCAGGCCGGGTACTGCTCCTCCCGGTGGACGCCACCATTGAAAATTATAAGACCATTCTCGGCTACAAGAGCGTATGGGTAGGCTATCGCAACACCCTCTGCTACACGGTGGCGGGCACTATGCTCAACGTCGCCCTGACCATGCTCTGCGCCTACCCGCTCGCGCAAAGGACCTTCTCCGGCCGTAAGTTTTTCTCCATGCTGTTCTTCGTCCCCATGATCTTTCAGGGCGGCATGATCCCCAACTACATGCTCCTGCGAGACCTGCGCCTGATCAACACGGTCTGGTCCGTGCTGCTGCCCGGGGCCATCAGCATTTACAACATGATCGTGACCCGTACATTCATTCAATCCTCCATTCCCGAAAGCATGGCGGAAGCGGCCCGCATGGACGGCTGCTCGCCCGCCCGGTATTTCTTCAGCTTTGTGCTGCCCCTGTCCAAGACCATCATCGCCGTGATCGCCATGTACTATGCCGTAAGCCACTGGAACGACTACTTCAACGCCTTTCTATATCTGAACAAGCGTAACCTCTATCCCCTGCAGCTGTTTCTGCGGGAAATCCTCGTCAATAGCCAGTTCGACTCCAGCGTCATGAGCGATCCGGAGGCTGCGCAGCAGCTTCAGGGCTTGGCGGACACCCTGAAATACGTGGTCATCGTGGTCTCCACCCTGCCGCTGATGTGCATCTATCCCTTTGTGCAGAAGTATTTTGTCAAAGGCGTCATGATCGGTTCCATCAAAGGCTGACGCCTTCCAAAAAGGAGTGTGTGGAAATGCTGGATCTGACCCGCCGTCCCCGCCTGGGGCTGCTGCTGATCTCGCCTGAGCGCTTTGCCGCCATCGGGGAGGGCACGGCCCGCGGCAGCTACCTGGCTCGCAAGCAGGCGGAGGCCGCCTGGATGGAAAAAGAGGCCGCCGCCATCGCCGACGTGACGTTTCCGGGTATCGTGTTTACGCAGCTAGACGTGCGGCGCGCCATCGACGCCTTCACCCAGGCCGACGTGGATTTCGTGCTGGCCATCTATCTATCCTGGGCAGAGGACTTTGCCTGGATCCGCTTTTTGCGCGACATGCCCCCCTGTCCGGTGCTTTTCTGCCATCGGATGCGGGATGCCATCGACTTGAAGGACACTCATGACGACGACGAGTTCGCCGAGTATCTATGCTGCGGCGGTTTGGTCGGATCTCTGGAGGCCAGCGGCTCCGTCAAGCGCATCGGGCGGCCCATGGTGGAGACGTTTGCCGGCACCTGGCGGCAAGTGCTCGATCGGGCGCGCGTCTTCGGCCAGGCCGCCCGCGCCCGCGCCCTTTTGCGCAGGAGCAGTCTGGGCCTACTGGCTTGCATGAACGAGGTGATGTGGAGCACATACGTGGACCCCTACGCGGTGTTTAGCCAAATTGGCCCCGAGGTACATTTCCTCTCCGTCTCTCAGCTGGAGGACGCCATCGTCCAGGTCCCGGAGGCTGAGGCCCGGCAGGTGATGGGGCGCATCGCCCAAACCTACCCCGTGCTGCCCAACGTAGACGAGGGCAAGTTTCTGGCCTCCGTGCGGGCCAGCATGGGCATGGAGCGCCTGGCGCGGGAGCAGGACATCGACCTGTTGGTGCTCAACGACATCGACACGGTGCTCTTCCAGCGTGTAGGGCTTCGGCCCGGCTTCTGGCCCACCTCTCCGGAGGTGAAGACCCTTATCGTGCCCGAGGGGGATATCGGAGGCGGTATCGCCTGCTTTGTGCTGAAGCTGCTCACCGGCGGCCATGTCAACTACATCGAGCCCTTCCATATCGACCTACCGGGCCGCTGCTTCGCCGCGGGCCATGCAGGACCCAACGATTACACCGATCCGCGAGGGTCTTGCAAGATCTCCTCCGACGTACGCTTCGCCAAGACCCGTTGGAAGTACGCCGGGGCCCCCTTTGCCTGGTATGTCTTCCCCCAGGGCGAAAAAACGATGCTCCACTGTTCTTGCCAGACCGGGGCCTTTCAACTGGTGTCCACCCAGATAGAAGCCCTGCCTACGGAGCACTTCCTGGCCACCTATTCTCACAGCCTGTTCAGGCCGGTGGGGCAGGACTGCCAATCGCTATTCACCCAACTCCTGCGCCAGGGCGTAACCCAGCATTACGGCATCGTGGACGGCGACGTAACGCAGGGTATCCGGGATCTGGCTATGATGCTGGGACTGGAATTCAAGGCAATTTGACACGACCGACAGGAAAAGAGGTTTGGTTTATGGAACGCTTGGAAAAGGTCTGTCAACTGGTTTCCCGCTCCGCCTGCGAAATCGGCCCGTCCCGCCTGGGTATCGGCTTTGAAAAGCTGGACCGGGGCGCCTTCGAGCCCGAAAAGGCCTACGACCTCGTGGCCGGGTTGGGCGTGCACTACGTGCGCATTCAATCCGGCTGGCAGCGCACGGAAAAGAAGCGGGGCGTCTACGACTTCGCCTGGTTGGACGATATCGTCGATGCGCTCGTCAGCCGCGGTATGGAGCCCTGGATTGACCTGTGCTACGGCAACCCCCTGTATACCCCCTTGGCGCAAACGGTCTTTGGCTCGGTGGGCTGCGCCCCAATCTTTACCCCGGAGGAGCGCAGCGCCTGGATCGCCTATGTAGAGGCGGTGGTACGCCGCTACGCGGGACGCGTGCGTTGGTATGAGATCTGGAACGAGCCGGACGGCCAGCATTGCTGGCGTCATGGGGTGAACGCGGCGGAGTACGGCCGCTTTGCCCTGGAGACGGCCCGGGCCATTCACCGGGCTGATCCCCCGGCCAAGGCGATTGTGGGCGCGTTGTGCAGCATCAACCTGCCCTATTTCAAGACGATGTTCGACCAGGGAATCTGCGACGAGGCGGATGCCGTTACCTTTCACCGATACAACGCCAACGAACTGGAGGCCCTAAACGACATACGCGCCCTGCGGGCCTTGATCGATCGCTACAACCCTCGGGTAGCCATCATACAGGGGGAATCGGGCACCCAGTCGGATTCCCGGGGCGCCGGAGCCCTGCGTGGAGGCGCGTGGACGCCCGCCAAACAGGCGAAGTACCTGCTGCGCCACCGGCTGTTGGACCTGGCCTCCGAGGTCCTGTTCACCTCCCATTTCTCCGCCCTGGACATGGTAGAGGCCCTTCACGGCGTGGTGGGCGACAAAGCCTCTTATCTGGATTTCGGTTACTTCGGCGTCCTCTCGGCCGATTTTAACGAGGACGGCGTGGCCACGGGCCGTTACAGTCCCAAGCCCGCCTACCGGGCTTTGCAGCATCTATGCCTGCTCTTCCGGGCCGACGCCCAGCCCGCGTCGCTGCCCCTGCGCCGGGTCGTCCGTCCATCCCCCCGCTTCTTCGGCACGGACGAGGGCGGCAACCGCTTTGTACAACTGGGTTTCAAGGACGGCAAGGGCGCGGCCCTGGCCTACTGGAATGCGGCGGATCTCATGCGCGAAACGTATGAGGGGACCGTCAGCTTTCAATTAGCGGGCGCTTCGGCGCCGCCTCTCTTGGTCGATCTGATGGACGGCGGCGTTTATCGCCTGCCGGAGGCCATGCTCGAGCGTCGGGAGGGGGAGATCGTCGGCCTCGTCAATCTCCCCCTGACGGACAGCCCGCTGCTGCTTCTCTTCGACGGCTTTGGCGGGGTGGAGGGATAACCATGGAGGATTCCTTTCGCCTGGTGATGGACGTCGGAGGTAGCTTCATCAAGTATGGGGTATGCGCCCCCCAGGGGGATCTGATTGAAAGCAGCGTAGGCCAGGAACCCTCCCCGGCCCAGGGAAACGCCCAGGATATTGGGGCGGCCTTCGTCCGGGTGATCCGCAGGGCCAGGGCCTGGGGCCCGGTGCGAAGCGCCTGCGTGTCTACGCCGGGCCCCTTTGACTTTGACAAGGGCGTCTCCCTGATGCGGCATAAGTTCGCCGCGCTGTACGGCCAGAGCCTCAGGACGCCTTTTGAGGCGGAGGGGCTGCTAGTCACCTTCCTTCACGACGCAACCGCCTATATCTTGGGGGAGTATCACGAGGGGACCCTTCGGGGGGCCCAAACCCCCTGCTGCGTCATGCTGGGAACCGGGCTGGGCTTCGCCTGCATGCGAGCGGGACGCGCGCTGGTGGACGAAGGCCAAACCCCCGTCCTGCGCCTTTGGTGCAGCCCCTATCTGGACGGCATCGCGGAGGATTACGTCTCCGCCCGGGCCATCCAGGCGCGCTACGGCGTGAACGCCTCCGTAGCCCAGATCGCCCGATGGGCTCAGGAGGGGGATGAAAAGGCCCGGCTGGCCTTCGAGGAGACCGGCCGCCATCTGGCCGCCTTGCTCGCGCCCGTCGTGCAGGCGCTGGGGTGCGACCGCCTGGCGCTGGGCGGCCAGATCGCCAAGTCGGCGGACCTATTTGACCTTTCCCTGCCTGTGCCTTGGCAGCCCGCCCTGCATTTGGACGACGCGGCCCTGCGCGGTGCAGCCTGGTTTGCCCGCCTGGGCCGGACGGCCTGTGTCGATTGGACCTGCCCGCCCCTGATACGCGAATAACGAGAGAGGTATCGATCATGAGCTTTATGTTTCATCCCTATCCTTACGTGGATCCCCAAGCGGTAAACCCCGTCGAAGCCCCTTTAAGCGTGCGGGAGGGCTTGGCCAAGGGGCCTCAGGCCGTGGCCAAGACCCTCGCCGCCAAGATTCAATCGGGCTGCCGCCGGGTAGGCGTCGACTGCTACCCCGGCGTGCAGATCGACGCGTTGGCCCGTCTCATGGAGCAGTTCGCCCCTGACGCACTGCTCGTCGACGCCCGAAGCCTGTCATTAGATGAAGACACCCTGGACGAAAAATTGGCCCCTTACCTGCCTCAGGATCGGGAACGGGACCCGGTGCTGCTCTACGGCCGCCGCTTCACGCAGGGTTATGCGGGCCTCCAGGATGCAAAGCGCGTCGCTCGCCTGAAGGCGCTTTTGGATTCCGCCGACGAGCGGCCCGTGATCGTCTACGGCATGGGCGCGCTGTCAGCGGTACTGCGTCCGGCCTACGACTGGCGGGTATGGGCGGACATCTCCCCCCGGCAGGCGGCCATCAACTTTAAAAACGGTTTGGCCCGAAATTACGGCTCCTCCCGCTCCCGCCCATACGGCCTGCTCATGCGCCGCAACTATTATGTAGACTTTGAAACGGCCCTGAATCTACGATGGGATTTGATCCGCAATGGAGAGCTGAACGGTTACATCTTCGCCGATTTCCCACAATCCATGCAGTACCTGCCCTATCCCGCGTTGCTTGCGCTCTTTGACGAGCTAATCAAAGCCCCCCTGCGCTGCCGGCCCGTGTATCTGGAGGGCGTTTGGGGCGGCTACTATGTGCACAAGCTGCGTCGCCTACCCGCGGAGATGCGAAACTGCGCCTGGGTTTTCGACCTGATCCCCATGGAGGTGACCCTGGCGGCGGCATTCGACGGCCAGGAGTTTGAAACGCCCTTTTACACCTTTGTACAGGCCATGGGCCCAAAGCTGCTGGGCAAGCGGGCTTATGAGGCCTTCGGCGGCTACTTCCCCGTGCGGTTCAATTACGACGATACCTATCACGCCAGCGGCAACATGTCCATCCAATGCCACCCCGATGAGCGCTACGTGGTGGACAACCACGGGGAGCTGGGGCGGCAGGACGAGAGCTATTATGTGTGCGTGACCGGCCAGGGGGCCAAAACCTATCTGGGGTTCAAGGAAGAGGACTCCAGCGAAAAATTCTTTGCCCTGGCGGACCGGGCCCAGCGCACCCACGAGCCGGTAGACTACGAGCAGTTCATCCACGCCGTCCCCTCCCGCCCCGGCACCCAGGTGATGATCCCCGCGGGCACGGTACACGCCTCCGGCCGCAACCAGGTGATCCTGGAAATTGGCAGCCTCACCATCGGCTCCTATACGTATAAGCTCTACGATTATCAGCGCCTCGATCCCCAAACCGGCCTGCCCCGCCCCATCCATCTGCAAATGGGCCGCGAGGTGATCCGCCCGGAACGCACCGCCGGCTATGTGCAGGAAAACCTGGTCGATCACGGCGGCATCGTGCGCCGGGGAGAGAACTGGCGCGAGCAAATCGTGGGCGAGCACGAGCTGCTTTACTTCTCTTTGCGCAATCTGGTCTTTGAAACCACTATGAGCGACGACACAAGGGACGACTTCCACGTGCTCGCCCTGGTGGACGGCGAAAGGATCCGGGTGGAATCCCTGGACGATCCCCGCCGCGCCTTCACCCTGGGGATGCTGGATATGGTGGTCGTGCCCGCCACCTTCGGCCCCTATCGCCTGGTCAACCTGGGCGTGGGCACGGTAACCGTGCACAAGACCCTGCTCAAGGAATAAATACATACAAAAGACGCCTCCCGTTTCACCGGCAAAGGGTGAAACGGGAGGCGTCTTTTATGTCTTCTATAAGACGGTTAGCCGAAAATCTCCGCAGCGGCCGCCATATTCTCGATGACGGGGACGCCGAAGGGACAGCGCTGCTCGCAGTGCCCGCAGCCGATGCAGTCCTTGCCGCCGTGGGCAAGCCCCGCGTAGTGCGAACGGATGGAGGGCGGCACGCGGTCCGCGTCCAGCCGGGCGATATCCAGGTATTTATTCACCGCGGCGATGTCGATGCCCGCCGGACAGGGCTGACAGTGGCTGCAATAGACGCAATTGCCCCTAAAGTCGTTGCGAAGGGTCTTCATCACGTGCGTGTAATCGCGCTCCCGGTCGCTCAGTTCGAGGTATCGCACCGCGTCCAGGATTTCCCCGCGCGTCCGGCAGCCGAGCATCACGCTCGCCACAGCCGGACGTGTCAGCGCGTAGTGCATGCATTGCGCCACCGTAAGGGGCTGATCAAAGGGCGTGTGCTCCGCCGAGATCAGCTTCCCCGCGCCCAGCGTCTTCATCACGGTAATTCCGACATGCCTTTGTTCGCAAAGGGCGTACAGCGCGGCGCGCGCCGGGTCGAAGCCGACGAAAGCTTCCTTGCTCAGCCCGCGCCCCAGCTCGTCCAAAGCATTGGTCTGGGCTGGATAGAGGTCGAACGCCAGGTTGATGCTAAACAGCATCATCTCCGGCAGCCCCGTCTCGATCACGCGCGATGCCATCACCGGGTTATGCGAGCTAAAGCCGATGTGGCGAATGTCCCCCTGCCGCTTGAGGCTTTGCACGTATTCGGCAAAGCCCGTCTCAAAGACGCCCCGATAGTCCTCCTCCGAGTCGATGAAAAACATCATGCCGAAGTCGATGTAGCCGAAGTTGCGCAGCAGGCGCTCAAAATACCGCTTGACGGTCGGCAGGTCGCGACTGATGTCGTACTGCTGGCTGATATCCGTGGAGCCGATATGCCCCTGAATCAGGACCTGCTCGCGGCGGTCTCCTAGCGCCTTGGCGATATGCTGCCGTATCTCATCGCCGGGCATGAACACGTCGAGCAGGTTGACGCCGTTTTCCAGCGCCGCGTCGATCGTATCCTTCACCTGTTCGAAGGGCGCCCCATCCAGGTGCTCGCACCCGAGGCCGATGATGCTGGCGCGCTCGCCTGTGTTGCCGATCTCTCTGTATTCCATATGCTCCTCCATCGGGTTTGTCGTTCGCTGCAGCTCGTCTATAGCCCCATTATAGGATGCCTGTGCGTCGATGTCAAAGGGGAAATCAAAGAGCAGGCGAACAGACAGGATGTAAAAAAGCAGCGCGACGGTTAACGACGCGCTGCTTTTTTGAGATGGGATTAATAATTCTTCGCGAGGATCTGGAAGTACGACTGCGGGTGCGAGCACACCGGGCAAACCTCCGGCGCCTTCTTGCCCACGACGATGTGGCCGCAGTTGGCGCACTGCCAGATCTGCTCGCCGTCGCGGGAGAAGACAATGCCTTCCTTCACGTTGGAGAGCAGCTTGCGGTAGCGCTCCTCGTGCTCCTTCTCGATCTTGCCGACCTGCTCGAACAGGAAGGCGATGTGGTCGAAGCCCTCTTCCTTCGCCGTCTTGGCAAAGCCGTCGTACATATCGGTCCACTCATAGTTCTCGCCCTGCGCCGCATCGAGCAGGTTTTCCGCCGTGGAGGGCACGCCGTCGTGCAGCAGCTTGAACCAGATCTTCGCGTGCTCCTTTTCGTTGCGCGAGGTCTCCAGGAACAGACCCGCGATCTGCTCGTAACCGTCCTTCTTGGCCTTGGATGCGTAGTATTGGTACTTCGTGTGCGCCTGGCTCTCGCCCGCGAACGCGGTCCGCAGGTTTTCAAACGTCTTGCTTCCTTTAAGTTCCATCTTCAAATCCCTCTTTCTTTCCGCGCTCCGGTTCGGGCGCATATCTTTTCATTGGTGAGAATCATTCTCACTTCTGATATCAGTATAATCCGAAATCAAATGTTTGTCAAGGGAAAAGATGAGAAAAATTCAATAACACACAATCTTTTTTCATGGTATCGTCATCAACGTCAAAAGAGGCATAAAGCATGGCGAACCATACCCTATACCCCTTGTGGATTACTCTGTGATCGTGATGGTACCGACCTGATCGCCCAGCGTCAGCGTATGCTCGCCAGCCTCCAGGGTGATCTCCATCGAAACCACGCGCCAGGAGTTCGCCGTCACGGTCATGATCTTCTCGGCGATCACCTGCTCGCCGTCCTTGACCTGCACGGTGGTCATGCCGTCCGCGCCGTTGTTGCGCAGCAGCGCGTAGACGGTGAAGGGCTCGCCCGCCTTGGCGGACCGCTCGCTATAGACCTTCATGCTCTTGTTGCCGGAGCTGTCCTCTACCTCCGCCTCGGTCTGCACGGAGGGCAGGATCAGGCAGCTGTACACAAATTCAGGCTCCTGTGCGTACTTCATGCCGTAGAAGGCCTGCACCAGCGGATCGCCCCAGTTGTTGGGCGAAGCGTGGTTCTCGGCGTCTTCCATGGTGGCCTGCACCATCAGGCGCACATAAGGATCGGCGCCCTGATCGCCGGCCAGATCCTTCCACTGCGCCTCGTCGGCGAAGGAATCACGGGCAATTTCCTTGACGATGATGCCGCCGGGCTCCTTCACGCCAAAGAGCATGTCAGCGTAGACCCACGGGGACGTGCCCGTGATGAAGCCACCCTCGGTAGAGCCGTGGTCAGCCGCCTGGCTGTAGCTCAGGTACATCAGCGCATCGGCGCTCTCGATGGCGTACTGGGTCGGGTCAACGTTGTTCAGCGTCAGCACGATGGGCTTACCGGCGTCCTTCGCGTCGTCGATAAACAACTCGCACGCATCGTTGATGCTGCCGTAGTCGCCGACGACCACGTCCGCCTCTTCCATGGTCTCGACCACGGTGGCGTATTCGCCGATGTACTTGATGTAGCCCGCCTTGGCCGCTTTGCCGCTGGCGTCCACATAAACCTTGATTCCCTTCTGCAGGGGCAGCAAGCCGTTCTCGTTCTTGACCAGCACGGCGGATTCCGCCTGCAGCTTCTCTGTCAGCTCCACCTCGTAGGGGGCGCGGGCAGCGCGCAGCTCTTCGTCCGATGTGATTTCCCACTGCTCGGCAGCCCACTCATCGCTGGCACACAGCTCGATCGCCGCGTTCACGTCGCAATAGGGGTTCTCGAACAGGCCCTTGTCGAACTTGAACTTCAGGATGCGGGTCGCGGCCCTGTCCACGTTCTCCTTGTCCACGCCGCCCTCTTTCAGACCGTTGATGATCGCGTCAGGCCAGTTGGAGGAGGGGCTTTCCTCAAAATTCTCTCCACGCTTCATGGAGCCGGAGCCGAACATGTCGGTTCCCAGACGAAGCGCTTCGTTGTACAGCCAGCGTGCGTCCTTGGTGGCCAGATCCACGCCCTCGCTGGTGATACCGGTCATACGACCGGGGTTGCCAGGGCCGCCGCCCAGCGCCCACCAGTCGGATACGACCACGCCGTCAAACCCGAGGGTATCGCGCAGGTAACCCATAGTAGCGGAATCCCATTTCACGTCTACGGTGTTGCTGATGCCCGTGCCGCCGCAGTTGGTCATGACCCACTCAGCGCCAGCGGACAGCGCGGCATTCCAGCCCACCATCCAGTTGTCAAAGTTCTGGGCTACGGAGCGGGCGTTGCCGAAAGAGGAGTCGCCGCCGCGTCCGATCCAGTGCTTGGTGCAGGAGGCCAGACCATTCTCTTCCAGACCCTTGATCTCGGCGCTGACGACGGACGCGATCAATTCGGGGTTCTCGCCGTATTGTGCGCCGATCTCGTTGGCGTAGGGCTCGAAGGTCACGTGAATGCCCACCGCGCGCATGGCCTTGCCGTAGTAGGAGGCCAGCTCATAGGCCAGTTCAGGGTCGTTGGCCGTGCCAAAGCCTTCGTGCGATTTGTCGACGTATCCGCCCCAGGCGTTGAATTCACGGTCGGATGTGAACATCATCGGCACGCTCAGGCGCTCGGCCTCAGCAGCGGCCTGCAGGTTGTTCAGCGTATTGGTGACGATCACCGGCGTGCCGTTCAGGTTGAACAGCTGGCAGGTGAGGTTGAATTCCTTGATCATGCTGCGCGCATCCTCCAAAGAGGTATTGACGCAAAACAGCAGTCCCACTTCTTCCTCCACCGTCATCTGAGAGATCAGGTCAGCCACGCGCGCATCCACGTCCTGACGCCAGTCCTCATAGACATCCAGCGTGCCGTTGCCGTTCATGTCCTTGAACCGATAGCCGTCTACGTCCAGAATGGTCGTCAGACCCTCGATGTAGGTCAGCCGGGGCTGTTCGCCGTTTGCCTCGATGACGGCGTATTCGCAGTTTTGCGCCAGCTCATTGGCGGCCATGGACTCGGCGTCCGCCGTGATGTAGGTATCGGCGGCGGTGGGCGCCTTCGTCTCCTCGGCATTCTCCGCGAGCGCGCCGCCCATCGTGTTCACCAGCAGCAAGGCCGCTAGCAGCATAGACAACTTCTTCATGAGTTCTCCATCCTTTCCTTTTTGCACTGATCCGTGAATGCTTCATCGCGCGCCATCGCACGGTCAACAGCACGCCTTTTGTCCTTTCGCACCTCCTTGCCTCGCCATTTCTAAAAGGGTACTGCCCTGCGGGCAAAGTCCCCGTTAGTTCTCTTTCACGAAGTAGCGGCCTGCAAGCGCCGCACGGTCGAGCTTCATGGTTGCCGTGTGCGGCAACTCGGGTAAATGCACGAAGCATTCAGGTATCATGGCCCGCGGCAGCTTCTTTTTGAGGGCGCAGAGCAGCTCCTCCCGTGTCAAAGCGCCTGTCCAGAAGCAATAGAGCTTGTCCTGCGCCGCATCCAACAGCGCGCATCCGTCCGCCCACCCGGGTATGCCGCGCAAAACAGCCTCCACCTCGCCCAGCTCCATTCGATAGCCGTGGTGCTTGACCTGTGCGTCCCGGCGTCCCAGCACCTGCAGTTCCCCGTCAGGCGTCAGCCGCCCCACGTCCCCCGTAAAGTAAGAGCGGCGTACAGCGCCCCGCTCCGCAGCGCAGTTCGGGAACGCGGCTGCCGTGCGCGCGGGATCCCGATGATATCCCGATGCGACCCACGGGCTGGACACCAGCATCTCGCCGCCAATCAGTGGGTCCATTTCGTTTGCGTGCTCGTCGAGGAATGTGATCTTCACCTGCCGAAAGGGCTTGCCTACAGGCAGAAGGTCGCCCTCCTGATACGTTCTCTCCACACGTCCCACCGCCACCGAAAAAGCCTCGGTGCTGCCATAGAAATTGTAGAAACCGGCATGGGGCGCGGCATGCATCCACGTGTGCAGCGGCCCCCACGGCATCGCTTCGCCCGACATGATGCCGAATTTCAATTCAGGCAGGCATCCCGGCTCCAGCTGCTGCGTCAAAGAGATAAAGCTGGACGGCGTCATGGTCAGTTCGGTCACGCGCTGCTCGCGCAGGCAGGACAAAAAGCGCTTGGGAAAGGCCAGCGCGTTAGACGGCAGCAGATAGACCCGCGCGCCCAACGCAATAGGCGGAAAAATATCGATGATGGAGTTTGCATAGAAGAAGGGCGACTGATTGCCAAAGACGACGCTCTCGTCAAAGCCATAGATGTCGATGGTCGCCTCCGTGTAATGAATGTATGAGGAATGGCTTTGTACGCTGCCCTTTGGCACGCCCGTAGAACCGCTCGTGTAAAGGATGGTCAGCGGATCGAAAACGTCCGCCTGTGCGCGCCGCTCGGCCAGTGCCTCATCGTCTATCGCCGCGCCTGCCGCTTCTTCATAGCTTATCACAGGGCAGAGGGGCGTCGTCAGCCCGCCTACCGCCGTCTGACCCTTGGCGTCGACAAGGATACAGTCGGGCGCCATGAGCTCCAAAATCTGCGCCAGCCGCTCCGCGGGCATGGCGGGGTCCAGGGGGGCGTAAGCGCACCCCGCATAAGCGACGCCCAAAAACGCGGGCACACAGCCCAAAGCGCGCCCATCCATGAGTATAGCCGCGATGCCGCGCACCGGGAGCGTGCGACACAGATGGCTGCCAACTGCCTGCGCAAGCCCCTGCAGCTGCGCAAACGTCAGGCTTTCCTTGTCGGTGCAGAAGGCTACCCTGTCGGGAACGCGGGTAGCCGTTCGTTCCAGGTCCTCTAAAATGTTGCTGTTCATAGGTCGTCCCCCTTCTGTGCATAAACAGGGTAAGATGCAAACCACGTCGCAGCGCATTCGTCGTAGGAAGCGTAGGCCACGTCGCCGCGATGGTCAGGCAGGGCATACAGCGCCCGGATATCTGCGCCCAGTTTTTGTGTAAATGTCACGCTTCCTTTGACGTTCAGATGCTGCCAGTCTGCAAAATCCGTGGAATAACGCAAGCCATAGCGCATGGATGGGTCGTTGTAATTGATGCCCTCGACGCCATATTCCTCGGCGATGCTCCATAATGTATTGTAATACATGTGATCGTAAGCGTAGTCGGCGTTGGGAATGCCTATAAGCAATACAGGAATGTCTCGCTCGTTTGCCAGGGCGAATATCTTTCGGGCGTATTCTTCCTCGCGCGCGTTTATGGCCCGCCTGGTGGGCACCCACACAAGCGACGGCCGGACATGCTTCTCGGTCTCGTTCTTTTCGATGTAGCCCTTCCAGCTGCGCCCGCGTCCGCCGTTGTCAGGCGGGTACACGAAGTCCTGCGCGGTCAGGCGCTCGTAATTGCGATGAAGCTTGGGCAGCACCAACGCAAAGTCCAACGCCTCGTCAGCGCCGACGCAGGCGCGGATGGCCTGATAGCGCGTCCACGGCGAGCGGATGCCCGATGTGGACAGGATGGTCCGCCCCTCTTTGGAGTAGTCTCGCTCGTAAATGGCGGGTTTGGCGTCCAGTAGGATCACCGCGGGCGTTTGCGTCTTGAGCGCCTCCACCAAATAATAATAGCTGATCCAAAAGGGCTGCTCGGCGCTGCAAAGGTTATAGGCGGGAATGCCGTACTCACGCCACAAAATGTTGGTGTTCACCCCCGCGTAAGCCAGGCTCGTGCCCAGCACCAGCACATCCACTGAATTACGTGGCTGACGATACAGGTTCAGCATGCTGCACATGCCATAGTCATACTTAGGCGTCAGTACATAGGCCGTATAGCTCAGCACAAGGGCCGTCAACAGCGCAAAGCACACCACGCGAAGCCAAAACCGCCCAAGCATTCGTCTTCGGGAGACCGTCTTTTCCATGGTGCCTCACCCGCCTGTCAAAACTGTGTATAGAGGAAGGCCGCTGCGTTCACGTCGTCCCCGTAGCACCCCAGCACTACCGTGCCAAGGATCAGCGCCAGCAGCACAGTCCAGCGGAGCGCAAGCGGCCCCTCGGCCAAACGCTGCCGCAAGCGCACACCGCGCTCTTGCGCAGCGTCCGCCGCAAAGAGCACGCCCCCTGCCGCAAGCGCAATCCCCCATTCCAGCGCCGGCATGACAGACAGCAGCGTCTGTGCCACGCCCGCGCACGTCCACCCTGTAAACACGCGCCCCATGAGGGCGAACGCCTGCGCCGCGTCGGCTGTGAAGGCGAAGAATTGCGCCGCCAACACCAGCAGGAGCGTTCGGACGATGCACAGCCCCTTCCACAGCGGCGCCCCCTCCCGGATGTGCAGCCGCTTTTTGAGGCCGCGAAGCGTCGGCTCCAGCAGCGTCGCAGCGCCCATGAGCACCCCAAAGTACAGCCCGTACAGCACCGCGTTCCAGCTCGCGCCATGCCAGATGCCGATGAGGAGGAAGACGACAAGCGTTGCCAGCGCGGCCGGAAGCCTGCGTCCCACCCGTTTGCCCAACAGCCGCACCCCGGCGCGCCCCAGCGCTACCCCAGCGCGCGAGGTGGCCAGCGGGTACAGCAGATACGAGCGGAACCACGCGCCCAGCGTGATGTGCCAGCGCCGCCAGTAATCCGCGACGCTCACGGCAAAGAAGGGCCTGCGGAAGTTCTCGGCCATGTCGATCCCCATGAGCAGCGCCGTACCGCGAATCACGTCCATGCCCCCGGAAAAGTCCGCGTAAAGCCTCACCATATAGGTTGCCGCGCCCAACAGGAGCATCCAACCGGGCACGGACGCCTCCACGGTCACATAGGCTGTAACCGCCGCCAGCCGGTCGGCAATCACCAGCTTTTTGAAAAGCCCCCAGCACATCAGCAATACACCCGATACGCTCTGTGACGGCTCCAGCCGGTGCCCCTGCTCAAGCTGCGGGGCAAGCTGCGCCCATGTGGAGATAGGGCCCTGCGTCAGCTGCGGGAAGAAGGATACAAACAACAGATACTTCCCAAAGTTTCTTTCCGGTTTCACCTTTCCACGGGACACGTCGATGACGTATCCCGCGCTTTGAAACGTGAACCAGCTCAGCCCCAGCGGGGCCAGCAGTCCCTGAAAAAGACGCCCGCCCGCGTATTTAAAGAAGACCATGCCGCCCAGCGTCAGCAAAAGCGTGCCCGCAGGCAAAAGCTTCATCTGACGGGGCTTCCCCATCTCCTTGAGGGCACGCAGCCAAAGCGTGCTGCCGTAGGTGAGCGCCGCCGCTGACAACAGATAGGCCGCGCCCTGCCAACCCGCCAGCAGGTCAAATGCAGCGCTTGCCGCCAGCAGCGCCAGCCATCGCCGTTTCAGCGGGAACAAATGATAGAGCACAAAGGTTCCCGCCGAAAAAAGCAGATATTCAAGGGAGAGGATGCTCACGTTCCACCTCCTGCCTGACGCGTACACGGTCGATTTTTCCGCTTCCTGTCTTGGGCAGGCGTTCCATGGGCACGTATGCATCCGGCAGCATGTAGCACGGGAGAGCCTCCCGAAGGCCGCGGCGCAACTCTTTGGGCGACGCCGCACCCGCGTATACGCACACGATGCGATCTGCGCCCGCGTCGAAAAAGCAGCAGCCCTCGGCCACGCCGGGGTGCGCGCACACAGCGCACTCGATCTCCCCCAGCTCGATGCGATAGCCGCTTCGCTTGATCTGACTGTCCCGCCTGCCCAGGAACATCAGCTCGCCACGCTCGTTGTACGCGCCCAGGTCGCCCGTGCGATACAGCGTTTCGCGCACCTGCGGCCGGAGCGGGTTTTGGATGAACGCCGCGTCCGTCTTTTCCGGATCGTTGTAATATCCCGCCGCAAGGCACGTCCCCGCGACGCAGATTTCACCGTCCAGCAGGACGATGCGCGTGTTGGCGCAGGCATGGCCGATGGGGAGCGCGTCGTCGTCGGCAAAATCCCGGTCGACCTCATACCACGCGCACACGTCGGTGATTTCCGTCGGGCCGTACATATTGACAAAGCGTGCCTCCGGCAGGGCTTCCCGCCATCTGTTCAGCGTGCCGCAGGGCATTACCTCTCCGCAGAAGAAGACGTTGCGCAGCTTCGGCGGCCTTTGTGCAAGCAGGCCCGATGCAGCCACCGCGGTCAACGCCGAGGGCACCCAGAAGAGGGTGTCGACGGCAAAACGATCCAGATCGTCCAACAGACGTTTGGGGAATGCAAAATCCACCTGCGGCAAAAACACGACGCAGCCGCCCATCCTGAGGGCGCAATATACATCCAGCACGGAATTATCGAAGTACAGCGGCGCTTGATTGCCCAGTCGATTCCGCCCCTCAAGGCCCAGCGCGTCGCAGGCCCACTCCACAAAGTCGATGACGCTTGCGTGGCTGACGGCTACGCCCTTGGGGACGCCTGTGGAACCGCTGGTGAACAGCACGTACAGCAAATCGTTGTCGATGTGCGCCATGCGGCGCACGCTTAGCAGGGCGGCGTTCTCTGCCGCAGGTATCTCCTCCGCGACATATACCGCGCCGCACACCGCTTTTGCCTGCTCCCGATGCCCTGCGTCGCACAACACGCAGGCCGGGGCAAGCTGGCGCGCGATCAGCGCAAGGCGCGCCATGGGCATGGCGGGGTCGGCAGGGGTGTAAAAGCAGCCTGCATAGACCGCGCCCAGCATGGCGGCCACTGCGGCAGGCGTCTTGTCCATCATCAGCAAGACGGGCTGCTGCGCTGCCATGCGCGCTGCGAGGAAGCTGCCGATCTCCCGGGCGCGCCTGAGAAGGCCCGCAAAGGAGATGGCATCCCCCGCACCCTCAAATGCGTACGCATCCGGGACGCGCGCCGCCGAATCCTCCAGGAAGGCCAGCACATTGCGCGTCATGACGACTGCCTATGCCTGTCGATCAGCCCCAGCATGGCGCCGACGCTGTTGAAATTCTCCGGTTCAATCTCCCCGGTGGCGATGTGTACGCCGAACGTATCGTCAATGGCCAGGATGATCGCGCTGATGGTCAGCGAGTCGATCAGCCCTTCGTCCACCATGGCCGTTTCATTGGCGAAATCCACATCCTCGTCGATCTCCTCAAGGAGCGCGATCAGCTTTTGCATGTCACCCATTTTTCTCCGTCCTCTCCTATGGGCTTGTGCGCCCGCGCGGCTTGCGCGGGCGCAGTCGGCTCAGCCGGTCGATACGATTTCATCCGGCACGCCCGCCATGGGCGCTTTTTATGCGTTGATGCGATTCTCGCCGTCGGCCTCAAACAGGTGCAGCTTGGCCCTGTTGGGCGCGATGGCGATGGTATCCCCTTCGGGCACGGTCTCACCGGTATATTTAAACACGATGAGCTGCTCGCCGATGCTGATATGGATGAGGAAGGCGTCGCCCAACGGCTCGATGCCGTCCACCTTGCCTTCGACGACGTTCGGCTCGCCCTTCTTCTCCAATGTAAAGTCCGAGGGGCGCACGCCGAGTATGATCTGCCTGCCCGCATAGGGCTTGAGCGCGGCCGCATCCTTGTCGGGCACGTCAAGCGTAAACGTCTTTGCCTGTAGCTGCAGCCTCGATCCGTTCAGCGCCACGCTGCAGGGGAATGTGTTGATCTCGGGCGTGCCCAGGAAGCCCGCTGCGAACAGGCAATTGGGGTGATCGTACAGCTCGAAGGGCGTTCCCTGCTGCACGATGCGTCCATCCCGCATCAGCACGATGCGATCGGCCATGGTCATGGCCTCGGTCTGGTCATGGGTGACATAAACGGTGGTCATGTGCAGGCGCTTTTGGATCTGCTTGAGCTCGTAACGCACCTTGTCGCGAAGCTTGGCGTCCAGATTGCCCAGCGGTTCGTCCAGCAAAAACACGTTGGCATCGCGCACCATGGCGCGTCCCAGCGCGACGCGCTGGCGCTGACCGCCGGACAGGTTGGCGATCTTGCGGTCAAGGTACTCCTCTATCTCCAACATCTTGGACATTTGAGCGACCTTGGCGTCGATCTCATCCTTGGGCGCCTTTTGCGTTTTCAGCGCAAAAGACATGTTCTCGCGCACGGTCATGTTGGGATACAGGGCATATTCCTGAAAGACCATGGCAATGTTGCGCTCCTGCGGGGGCACGAATGTCTTTTCTTTCTTCCCCACCACCTCGCTCATGAGGGTGTCTCCAAAGTGGATGGAGCCCTGAACGGGGTGCAGCAGCCCTGCCACGCATTGCATGGCCGTCGACTTGCCGCAGCCGGAGGGGCCAAGGAACACGCAGAATTCGCCGTCCTTGATCTCTAAATTCATGTTTTCCAGCACATTGGTCTTCCCTTTATTGTAGGACACGTTCATGTCCTTGATGGATATAAAAGCCATATCCTCACCTCTCTCGGCGCTTGGCCGCTGTATGTATGCTTATTTGCCGAAGGATTCCACGTCGATGCCGAATCCGAAATCGAACAGCGGATCGACGATGTCCTTGGGTAGATCCTCCCGCTGGAGCGTCACCTGGCTCATGGATGCGGGGACCTGGAAGGGCGTTTTGCCCGTGATGGCATGCACGCCATAGAGCGCGTCGGCGATGGCATCCGCGCCGCAGGTCATGCCCGGACGATAGGCCAGAAGCACGCAGTCGCTTGTGTTTACGATGTCCGTCATGACATAGGCACGGTTCATCAGGCATACGGTGACGACCGTCGCCCCTGCGTTTTGCAGCGCAGCCACCATGTCGGTCTGGGTATTGGGGAACATAAGCGTAGAGGTTCCCCATTCCGGCTCATGTGTGCCGGAGGCTTCGCCGACCACGACAACGGCCACCGTTCCTTCGGGATAGCTCTCTTCCACCAGCGAGATATCGTCGCCCAGATAGGTCACGTTTTCCACGCCGGCCTTTTCTTCAAGGGCGGTTAGAACGCTCTTCGCCTGATAGTTTTCCACGGTCCATCCGCTGGACAGCGCGTGGCCGTCCTGTGCGAGCGCGCCTGCGACGATGATCTTCTCACCGCTGAGCGTAGGGGCGTTCTCATACTTCACCAGCGTCAGCGCCTGTGCGGCGGCTTCCTTCACCAGCGCCTTATGCGCTTCGTCGCTCAAGACTTGAACGGCGATTTCTTCGTCCACGTAGGGGTTTTCAAAGATGCCCAGCTCGAACTTGGCGACCAGCAGCTTCTTCACCTTCTCGTTGAGCTGTTCGTCGGTCAGCGCCTCCACCAGCTTCTTGATCTCGCGGGTGCCCGCGCCGCCCAAGGCGTCCGCCCCTGCCACCGCCGCAGCCGTGGGGGATAGGCCCCAGTCGGTCTGGATGATGCCGGTGTAGCCCATCTTCTCCTGCAGCAGCTGTGTCATGACGGTGGAGGATTCATGGGCGAAATTGTCCACAGCATCGCCGCCCAGATAAGGCACGGTGGAATAGCCGTAGGGCATGATGGAAGCTGCCCCCGCCTCGATGGCCGCCTCAAAGATGCGCAACGCCGTATCCAGCGTTTCCGCATCGAACACCAACGGCGTGCCGTCCACGCCGCCCGTCTGCGACCCTGAGCCCGGGAAGTGCTTCACGCAGGTCATGACGGAATCGCCCGTGAGCTTCTCGCCGCCCTGCAAGCCTTTGATGCAGGCGACGACCATCTGGGTCGCGGTCTGTGCATCCTCGCCGAAGCATTCCTGTACCCGGCCCCAGCGGGGATCGGTGGCAAGGTCGGCCACGGGGGACAGGCTCATGCGCAGGCCCACAGCCTTCATTTCTTCCCGCTGCAGCTCTGCCAGCTGCTCCACCAGCGCCACGTTGTTCGTCGCGGCGAGCGTGATCTGGTCGGGCAGGATGGTCGCTCCGTCGATCCAGCTCGCGCCGATGACGGAATCCATCGAGAACACGACGGGAATGCCCAACCGCGCGCTCTCCGCCAGCGCCTGAATCTCATTGGTGCGCTGGGCGGCCTCGCGCGGGCCGTCCTGCAGGTAAGAGTAGGCCAGCGCAAAGCCGATGTTCATCTCGCGAAACCAGCTCTCCTTCAGCGTGACCAGCGTCACATGAAGCATCTGTGCCGCCTTATCCTCTGCGGTCATCTGGCTGAGCAGGTCGTCTGCGCGCTCCTCGGGCGTCAGCCGCCAATCCTCGTACTTGTCCAGCGCGCCGCTCTTGTTCAAATCCTTGAAGCGATAGCCGTCCTGCTCGAGAATGGCCACGGCCTCCGCCTTCAGTTCAGGCTGGGTGTAGGCCGTTTCCGCGAGGCTTATGGGCGTCGCGCTCATCAGCAAAGAAGTCGCCGCCAAGACTGAGGCAGTGCGTTTGAAAAATCCCTTTTTCATATCGTTTTCCCCTTTCTTCAGGAAGCGGTCACCGCGCCTGCCATATAGCCGCGGATAAGGTATTTGCCCATGAAGATATACAGCACCAGCACGGGCAAAGCCAGAATCATGGAGCCTGCCATTTGTACGTTGAAATCTGCGGCCATCGTGCCCGCCAGCTCGTTGAGCGCAATGGTCGCGGGCTTGGAGTCGTAACCGCCCAGCACCAACGCGAAAAGCATCTCGTTCCAAATGGAGGTACACTGAAAGACGAACACGGTGATGGTGGCGATCTTCGTGTTGGGCACGACGATCTTGCGATAGATCTGCCAGGGGCCGTTGCCGTCGATCATGGCCTGCCGTATGAGTGCGTCGGGCACGTCGGAGTAGTAGCCGCGGATCATGACCGTACACATGGGCATGCCGAATACCGTATGTACCAAAATCAGGCCCAGCACGTTGTCATAGAGGTTGAGCGCGTTGATCGTCTGCAGAAGCGGAATCAGGATCGCCTGATACGGAAGATAGGTCGCCGCCACCAGCAGAATGAAAAACAGATTGCTGCATTTGAACTTGAATTTGCTCAGCGCGTATGCGCATACGGAACCGAGAAACAGCGATCCAAAAGCGCCGCCCAGCGTCACGATCAGGGATGTCATCAGGGGGGTCTTCAGCTCTTCAAAGGCATTGATGTACCCCTCCGCCGTGACCGTCTGCGGAAGCGCCACAGGGCTTGATGTCATCACCTCGTTGTTTGTCTTCAGCGAGGTGGTCAGCGTACCCCAGAAGGGCAGCATGTAGAATACAAGAAACGCGATCATCACGAGGTAGTACACCACATGCAGCACGCGCAGGTGCCACCGGGGCTTCGGCTTGTTCACCGCGACGCTTGCGGGGGGATTGGCTTCGGTCTTCTGCATGATCGACTCACTTCCTCTTATTCGTCCAATAGGTCAAGGGCAGGATCAGCACCAGCACCAGCGCCAGCAGAAAGCAGCTGATGGCCGCGGCCAGCGCAAAGTTGTTCTTTTGAAAAGCCTCGTTGTACATCCATACAGGCAACGTCCACGCCGAGGACTTTGTATAGCCCACCAAAGACACGATAAAGTCGAAGGAGCGCAGCGCGTACATGGCCAGGATGGTGATGCACGAGCCCATAGCGCCCTTCAGGCGGGGGATGATCAGCTTCCAATAGATGCGCAGGGAGTATGCGCCGTCCAGCTTGGCTGCGTTGATGACGTTTTCCGGCACAGACTTAATGCCCGCGAGGAAGATGACCGCCACATAGCCGGAGAACTGCCACACCAGCGCAATGATGATAGAGAGCATCACCGTATCGTTGCTCGACGTCCACATGAAATTGGCGGTATCAATGCCGATGATGCCGAGGAAGGAGTTCAGGACGCCGTTGGTGGGCCGGTACATCCACGCCCATACCGTGCCCGTCACCACGAAGGAGAGCGCGAAGGGCAAAAGCACCAGATTGCGGAACAGAATCGTTCCTCTCAGCCCCTGATCCATCAGCAGCGCAAGGCCGAGCCCGATCAGCAGGCAAAGCGGGATGAGGCAAAACAGCAGCAGCGTATTGATCAGCGACGATCCAAAATACTCGCTGGAGAACATTTTCGCGTACTGACCAAAGCCGCCCCAGCCGTAGGTCGCCGTAAGGGAGCCGTTCTGCCAGTCCGATACAGATACCCAGATGTTCCAGCCCAAAGAGACATACACGAAGTAAATCAGCAATGCAGCCGGGAAAATAAGCGGCCACATGGGATGCTTCTTGAGGAATTTCTTCACAAAGGGACCTCCTATCCTGTCAAAATGCCTGCGCGGGACGCATGGTAACCTCCCGCGCAGGCAACGCAATGATCGATCGAAAAACACAGGCTATCATGGGCGGGAACGTTCACCATCGTCCGGGTCCTGGCGGCGGTTCATTCTCCGTAGCTCAGGCCAAAGCCGTACTCATACAGCGGGTTTTCCAAATCGAAGGAGATGTCGCTCTCCTGCGCCTCGACAGACGCCATATCGCGCGGCATGGCCATGGGCAGCTTGCCGGTGGGGTTGTTCATGCCGTAGAGGGTCTTCGCGATGGCGATGCCGCCTTGCTGGCCGGGGTAGTAAGCCATGAGGATGGCGTTGGTGTTCTCCTCGCACCAGCTCATGATGTAAGGACGGCCGCCGACGACCACGGTGATGATGGGCGTGCCGGTCGCCTTCACCGCCTCGAGGATGTCCTGCTGAGACCGGGTGATCTCAAGGGTGTCATAGCCCCAGGTGGGGTTGTGCTGATACGCAGCCTCGCCCACGGCGACGATGGCTACGTCGCACGTCTTGGCCAGCTCCGTGATCTTCTCGATGTCCTCAGCCTCGTAGACGACCTGCGCGCCCTCGCCCGCAAGCTGTGTCAGGGCCTCGGCCAGCGTCGTTCCCTCCTGGCTGCTCGTCCAGCCGCCGCACAGGCTGTCCATGTCGCCCGCGCGCATGCCGGCCACGAGAATCTTCTTGTTGGCGGAATCAAGCGGCAGGATGCCGTCGTTCTTGAGCAACGTCATGGCTTTCTCGGCCATTTCGAGGTTCACAGCCTGATTCTCCTCGCAGCCCACGTAGGACGCAGCGTATTCCACATCCACATAGGGGTTCTCGAAGATGCCCAGCTGGAATTTCTCTTTGAGGATGCGGGTGGCGGCGGCGTTGATGACCGCCTCGGTGATCTTGCCGTCATTGTACATCTCTTCCATCTGGTCGATCAGCCGGATGGATTCGCCGCCGATTCCGTCGACCTGGCCTTCCATCACGCCGATGAGGATGGCCTCCTCCTCGGAGCATTCCTCGCCCCACATGGAGGTGGACTGCTGGATGCCCCAGATCATGCCCCAGTCCGTCTGGATGATGCCCTCAAAGCCCATCCTGTTGCGCAGCAGATCCTGCAGCGTAGCCTTGGAACCCAGCGCCGCCGTGGTATCCAGCACCAGCGGGATGCTGTAATAGGGCATCACGGAGCCGACGTTGGCCTCCAGCGCCGCGTAGTAGGGCTTGAGGTGGATCTCCAAAGATTCCTCGGTGGAGACGATGGGCGCCTGATCCAGACCGTCCATCTGCGGGCCCGCGCCGGGGAAATGCTTGATACAAGCGATGATGCCCTCTTCGTTCACGCCATCGGCGCCGTTCTGGTAGGCGACGATCTGCGCCTTCACCATCTGTGTCACCAGATCGGGGTCTTCGCCGAATGTCTCCATCACGCGGCCCCAGCGGGGCTCGGAGGCGATGTCCGCTTCCGGCGAGAGCGTCATGCGCACGCCCATGGCCATCAGCTCGTTGCGCTGGATCTCGGCCAGACGGGTCACAAGGTCCTCGTCACGGGTTGCGGCCTGAGAGAGATTATGGCCGGTAACGGTCGCGCCGTTGACGTAGGATGCGCCGTGCACGGAATCCATGGACACCACCACGGGCACGCCCAGGCGGGACGCCTCGCACCATTCCTGCACCTTGTTCATGGTGGTGGCGGCGGTGGCGGCACTATCGGCGACGTTGAATTCGCGCACCAGCACCATGCCGATGTTCTCTGTCGTCATCCACTTTTTTAAGTAATTGGGGTAGGCGCCGTTGTCCTTGGGCGTAAAGGTGGGATGCTGCATCTGCGAAATGCGCTCGCGGACGGTCATCTGCGAAAGCAGGTCGGCGGTGCGGGTGTCCGCATCCTGCCGCCAGTCCTCGTACACGTCCAGCGTGCCGTTGCCGTTGAGATCCTTAAATTGCAAGCCGTCGGCCTCGATGAGCTGCTTGCTTACGGCCATCAGCTCATGCTGCGCCTCCGTGGCCTCCACCCGGACGTACTGCACGTCTTCGTCGGCGCCCTCGGCCAGCGCCGCGGGCATCATTGTCAGGCTCAGCGCCAGCGCCGCAGCCAGCGATATGCCGCGGCGTACAAAATGCTTCTTAGTCAACAATGTTCCAGTCTCCTTCCAGGCCGGACTCCTGCAGAGCCACGACGATGTTGTGGGCATAACGCGCGGTATCGGGGTCGGAAGCCACGGCGAAATCCTGTATACGGGTCTGCAAATCCGTAGAAGCAGCCCAGGGGAGCGCCGTGCCGTGCGTAAAGCTGGGGTAGACCTTGGTCGCCTCGGCCGTCAGCTCCTGCTTGTCCAGCAGCGTGCGCTCGCAGTAGGCCGAATCGGGCGTGTCGGTGTAGGGGGAGATGGACTCCTTCAGCTGCGAGAAGGCCACCTGCACGTCGGTGGTGGTCACGTTGTAGACCCAGCGGATGCCCGCCTCCACGTCGGCGGAATCGTTGCTCACTACGAAGCCGTCCACGTTCAGGCCGAAGTAGCCGTCCGTGCCGGGGAATGTGAACACGCCGTAATCCTCGCCGTAGGTTTGCGCCATGCTTGTCATCAACGGCTGCATCCACGTGCCCATGATCTGCATGGCGTACTGGCCCGCCACCACCTGACCGGAGGTCTCGTACCAGTCGCGGGAGGAATGGTCGGGGGCAACGTAGGTCAAAAGCTTCTTGTAGGTGTCCAGCACGGTCTGCACCTGCTCCTCCGTCGCCTTACCGTTGATGAAGTCCTCGTAAATCTGAGGGTCGGTGCCAAGCATGATGTCTTCAAACACCTGACAGGCCGGCCACCCCTTACGGTCTCCCAGATCGATGGGGTAGCATCCTTCAGGCAGGACGGCGGCCAGCTGGTCGCAGATGGCCCAAAACTCGTCCCATGTGATGTTCTCATGGTCAGGGATTTCGACCCCGTACTGCTCAAAAACATGCTTGTTGTAGTAAATCACGTTGGTTTTGTGAATGCCTACGGGCACGATATGCTGCTTGCCGTCGGATGCGGTGCACAGCTCCTCAAGGCCGGGGAGCAAACGCCCCTTGATGTTTGCGTGTTCCCACACACCGCTCAGATCCAGCAGCATGTCCGAGGCCAGATAAGGCTCGATCTCCTGACCGGGGTGCGCCTGAAAGGTCTCCGGCGACTTACCCGCCTGCTGGAGCACCTTTACCTTCATGACCATGGCGCCGCCCGCGCCGCCGGGAATGGCGTTGGACTTGGCCTTCACCTTCGTATAGGTATGGGTAAAGCCGTCGATGATGGACTCAATGGCATCCTTTTCGCCGCCCGCTGTCCACCAGTGGTATATGCTGGCGGAGCCAGACGCCGCGGTATCCTCGATGACGGCGGCAATGTCCATGTCGTCGGCGTTTTTCTTTTCATTCCTCGCCGCCAGCGCGTTCGCCGCTACGCCTATCGACAGCACGCCCGTCAGCGCCAAAGACGCAATCTTTTTCAGCTTCATGACATTTCCTTCTTTCGCTTTACTGCTCTACAAACGTCAGCGTACCCCACAGGGAGGGGTTGGTGTCCACGTCAATGCTGCCGCTGGCCTGCATGCGCACGGTGGCCACGCCGGGGCAGGGGAAGTCCAGATCGAACATGCCGATTTCAAAGCCGATGGTCATTCCGTTTTCCGGCACGAGTTTGGCCAGATTGTCATTGGAAAAGTTGCTCCAGGGGATCACGCATTCAAATGTATAGCCGCCCTCGATCTCCGCCACAGCGCACTCGAAGCCCTCGAGCACCTGTTCGTCGCCGTCCGCGCCGATGGTCTCAAAACCCGCGTTGTCCTCGATCATGTCGCGATCGATGCCGTTGCAAAAGTCGTAGTCGTCGATGATCTGCGTATAGCGAAAGTCGTTGGCAGCATAGGCCGTGCGCTCGGCGTCGGCTCCCGGGTCGGTGGAGAGGAACACCACGAGCGAGTCAGCCATGTCCGGCGGGAAACCCTCACGGTACATGAAAGGCGTATCGTCCATCACCTTGGCCGCGAGATAGAGATTGTCCTCGCTCCACATCGCATAGACTTCAAAGGCGCAGTCCTTGTCGTCCGTCCATTGGCCGGGGTCGCGAACGACCTGCTCCATGGTGTTGGCCGACACGGGAGAAGAGGTATCCCATTCGCTCAGGTCGCCGTCGATGGCAATCTCCCCCAGTACTTTAGCAGCCTGCACCGCCTGGCCGGAATAAGCCATGGCGCTGCCGTTCAGCCCCAACGCAAGAACAAGCGCCAGAACAAGCGTCATACCCTTTAATACCGTGTTTCGTTTCATCGTAGTTCCCCCTTAAGTTTTTTGTGAATATTCCCACGCGGGCTTTTCACTTTTTGTTCATCGACATTATACTTTTCCATCACCGTCTCTGCGCTGGAATATTCCAAACATCCGAATGCAAAAAAACAGCGCTTGCGGGCGCCATGGGAAGATACGGCACATAATGTAGGAAAAAACGGCAGCTCCTTTTTCTTTTACGTCCGGTATGGTAAAATGCATGGCAAAAGAAAAAAGCCTCTGCCCGCGCGGAGCAAAGGGGGCGCCTATGAAGATCAGTCAAAAGATGATCCTTTTATTCTCTTCCATGATTCTTTTGATCGTAGCGATCAATACTTCCTATCTGCGCCAAACCAATGTGGACGGCGCGGACGCGTTCACCGCCGATCGCTTCCGAAACATGGCGGTGAACATGGTGCGCAGCATGGAGCAATACGTCGCGACCATGGATCTTGCCATTGAGGACCTGACCTCGGACACAGCCTTTATGGAAGCGTTTTATCAGGTCGTCATGGGCGGCGAGGATGGCGGGCGCGATCTGCGGGCGAGTCAAAACAAGATGTTTCAAACCATGCTCCATTCCGTGCTGGCCGATAGCTTTTCTCGCGTCAGCGTTTTTTCCGATAACGGCTTCTTCCTTTCCAGCCATATCGACCGCAACGATTCCATCGTCAGCCTTTCGGACGAGTCTCGCGAGATGATCGCCAACATTCCCTATTTAAAGGCCGTCAAGAGCGCGCCCTACCGCCGCCACCTCATCGCACCGCATAAGGACTATTTCAAGGTCAGCCGGGATCGATCCGTGTTCAGCGCCGTCCATGCCGTCACCTGGCACGGAGAGGCCATCGGCTATATCCAGGTGGACGCCGATGTGGCCCAACTGGACTCCCTGCTACTTACGGATAACGACAATGTGATGATTCGCGCCACCTTTGCCGACGGCAGTATCCTCTACGCCTCCCCCGATGACGAGGCCGTCTACGACGACGTCCCTTTGGATGATTTTGTGGACTACACGGACCCGTGCGGTCTGGAGCGCAACGTCTATCACGTCCAAAGCCGATGGCTGGGTCTGGACATCTACATTGCGCAGGACGCCTCCGTACGCTACACAGCCCTAAACGCGTTGACGTGGAACTACGTCAAACGCTCTTTGGTCATTGCCGCCGCCGCGCTGCTGCTGGTGGTTGTCATTTCCCTGTCCCTAACGAACTCCATGCGCCGCCTGAACCGCAGGGTACGCGGCATCCCCGTAGATCAGCTGATGCTCAGCGCCGACACGACGCGTCTTAATACATTCGTCACGCGCCCTGAAGACAAGGAGATCCACGAGCTGGAGAACAGCTTCAATCAAATGCTGCTCACCCTTCGCGATGCCACGCAAAACGAAGTGACGCTGCGCGAGAGCACCCTGCGCGCCCATTTGAAAGCCCTGCAGGCGCAGATCAACCCGCATTTCGTGTACAACACGCTCAACATCATTTCTGCTAAGGGCATGGAGAGCGGCAATGAAGAGATCATCGACATGTGCGACCAGTTCGCACAGATGCTTCGCTACTCCACAGATACCCGCTCGGACATCGCTACGCTGGGCGAAGATCTGGCTCACACGCAAAACTATCTTCGGCTGCTCAAGGCGCGCTATGAGGAACACCTGATTTACAGCATCCATGTGCCCGACGATATCGGCGGCACGCTCATCCCGAAGCTGACGCTTCAGCCCATCGTGGAAAACGCCATCACCCACAGCTTCGAGCGCGGCAGCAATGAGGTGCGTGTGATCGCCATCGCAGGCACCCTGCACGAAGACAAGCTATCTCTTGAGATACGTGACAACGGCGCAGGCTTCCTGCCGGAGGTGCTTGCCCAGCTGCAACGCGACATCAAGCGCATTGAAGCAGGCGATTTTTCTGCTGCCGCGCCCGCCGGGCAAAACCACATCGGCCTGCTGAACACATGCCTACGCCTGCACTATTACAGCCGCGGAAGCATGCGCATGGAGCTTCGCAACGACTCCGGCGCTGTGGTACGCCTGACCATGAACGTAGCATAAAAGGCACAAAGGCTCAATTCACCTGAACGCTGTTTCCCTCCTCGAGAATTGCCGCGTCCACCGGCCACTTAGGCGCCTTGTCCCAGCGGTTCCCCGTCACGCGCGTGTCGGACAGCTCTCCCAGTGCCTCCACGCTGCTCCTCACGCTAGCCGTGATGCTGTTGGCGCAAATGCGGCTTTGGCCGATATCCCGCAGGTACAGCCCGCACGAGCCGCTATTCGTGATCGCGTTGTCCGTCAGCACGAAGGGAACGCCGCCGTAGGCCATGACGCCCACCCAGTTATCCGTCAATGTGTTGCCCGCAAAGATCGTGGGCGAGCCATCGAGCCTCACCGCACAGATGGTGCTGCCCGTGAGGGTGCAGCCGGTGATGAGCATGTCGTCCTCTTTTTGGATGTTAAAGCCGTTCTCGCAGTCTATCGCGGTGCAGCCATCTATCTGGCTATGGCTTCCCGCCGCAAAAAAGTAACCTTGCCCCGTTTGGCGCACGGTGCAGTCCTTTACCAGCCCATTCTTCACGCCGGAAAAAAAGATGCCCTGATCGCACGCCTGAGTCCGGCAGTCTACTACGCTGATGTTCTCGCAGGCGCGGATGTCGATTCCGTGGTTCGTCCCCGTGCAGGAGGAATCTCTCACCGTGCCGCCCGCATTCTTGGCCAGATAGATGCCGAACACGCCGCAGTCGTCCGCCCTGCAGCCCGTCACGCGCACGTCCTGACAGTACACAATCTCCATGCCCATGCTGCACCGGGACACGTCCGCATTCGCCACCACCGCCTTTTTGCAATCGGCGATGATGATCTCCCCGGCCTGCGCGGGCGCGACCGCCACATCCTCCCCCACGGCATAAAAGAGCTGCTTCCCATTCACCGTGCAGCGCTCGATGATGTGGGAGGTGAAGTATTCAGTCTCCTCCCCCACCTCGAACAGTCCCGTCAACACGGGGACGGTATGGCTCGTTTCACTAAGCGGAGGCCCGGCCATGCACACGCCGCAGTCCGTAAAGCGGCAGTCCGTCAGCTTCGCCCCGGTGACGCCGCCCAGCCACACCCCGCAGGAGGAGGTACGCCACGCGGGATCGGCGAGGGAGATGTCGCAGCCAGAGAGCGTGAATTGGCTGCCGGTCACATAGAATCCCGTGCGGCGCATGCGCACCGTCAGCGCGCAAAATGTCACGCCGTCGGCCTCCACCCGAAAGGCTGGCTGAAAGGCCGGCGCATCGACGACGGGCCGCACGCCGTCCTTTGCCCTGATCGTAATGGACGCCGTCACCGTCAGCGGAAACGCTTCATCAGGCTCGGCATAGACGCCCTCGTCCAGCTCGATCACGTCCCCGTCCTTCGCCTTCGCCAGCGCCTCCGTCAGGCTCATGCCCCCGGGCGATGCATACAGCACCTCCGCCGAGGCACAGGCGGCGCACAGCATGAGCAAAACAGTCATCCACAGCAGCATTCCCTTTTTCATGCCATCCTCCAAAATAGGGCAGGGTCGGCCTCGCCACGGCAAAGCCGACCCTGTTTTTTTATTCGAGCGTCATGCTGCCCCACTCACTGGGGTTGGTTCCGATGCTCTGCGTGCCGGACCATGCCATTTGCGGGATGTATTCGGTGCCAGGGCAGGGATAGCTGATGTCCGTGATGGCGAAATTCACCGAAAGGGTATCGCCCGAAGCGGGGGTGTACACGGGGATGTTCTTGTTGGAGAATGTGGCCCACGGGATGGCGCACTCGAAGATGAAGCCCGTGGTGGTGCGGGTGGTGGCGCACTCATAGCCCTCGATCACGTTCTCGCCGCCGTCCATGCCCGCGCTGACGAAGCGCTGGCGGGCTTCCTTTTCTACCATAGAGCGGTCGATGGCGGTGTCCCAGTATCCCTCGTCCATGATGAGGTACACCAGAAAATCGTTGGTGCCGTAGGCGGTGCGTTCGGCGTCCGCCGCAGGATCGGTGGAGAGGTAAATCTTCAGGTTGTCCTCACCGTCGATGGGCAGCATCTCGATGGCGCCGTACACGGTGTCCTCTGTCACGTCAAAGGCCACATACAGCTTCTGCTCGTCGTAGGCGGTGTAGACCGTCATGCTGCAATCGTTCTCTCCTTGCCAGAAGCCCACATCGCGGATGACCTGAGAGGCGTCCTTCACGATGGCGGGAGAATCGAGGTTCCAGTCGGACAGCTCTCCGTCGATGGTGATGGCCTGCGCCTTATGGCAGGTGATGTTGGGCCGATCCGCTGCAAAGGCCGTGCTGCTCGCAAGAAGCATTGCGCCCGCAAGCGCGCCCGCAAAGAACTGTTTTGCTTTCATGTTCATACCTCCGTATTTTGATGCCCGGGACGGCGGCCGCCCGCCGTCCCGATGGATACGCCGTCTTTTTTTATTCGACCACCGTCACGGTGAGCGCGTTGCCGTTCACATCCAGCGTGTGCTCGCCTACGCCCTCCACCGCGGCGTTGACCGTCACGATGATGAAGGAACCGCCCTTGACGGATACCTGCTTGGAAGCCAGCAGGGTCTCGCCTTCCCTGACTTCCACCAGGCCCGTGCCGTCCGCACCGTCGTTCTCAACGATCATGTAGATGGGGAAAGGCTCGCCGGAGACCACCGCGCGATTGACGGCTGCGGCCTGCATGCTCACGCTGTCCCACATTTTGACTTCCACTTCACCCACGACCTGGTCAACCTCAACGGTATTCACATGAAGCGCCGGGGTCTGTCCATACCGCATGCCGAAGCCTGCCTCATAGTACACATCGCCCAGATTGGTGGGGATGGAAGCGAGGGGGTTGGCGCGCACCGTGGCCGCCATATACAGGCGGGTCGCCATGCTCATGCCGTAGTCATACTGCAGCTCGCCCCAGTCGAGGTTCTCGTCGTCATCCGATCGTGCGATGCTGTACAGCAGCTTGCCCGTGGGCTCCTTCACGCCAAACACCATGTCCGCCAGCACGGAGGGCAGCGTGTAGTGGAAGAAGTCGCCCATGGAAGAGCCATGATCGGGCGTGCAGTTGTAGGTGGTCATCAGCAACGCGTCGCTGTTTTCGATCATGAAGCCATTGGGGAAGCTGGATACGGTGCCCTGTGCCACGAAAACCACCGGTTTACCCGCATCCTGAGCATCCTCGATCAATACCTCGGCGGAGTCGTCCAGCGTCAGCGCGCGGATGATCGCCACGTCGGCCTCTTCGATGGTGTCCACGACGGTTCCGAAGGCAGCCATGGCGGCCTTGTCCTTTTCGGCCGTCTCCGCAGCCGTCCCCGTCACAAAGACGCGGGTTCCCTCGGCCAAAGGAAGCAGGTTTGCGTCGTTCTTCATCAGAACGGTCGACGCGGCCTGCAGCTTGATCTCCATCTCGTTGGTGGACTGCGCGCGGGCAGCGTAAACATCCTCGATGGTGTTCAGGGTGGTGGTGGCATACTCGGCCTTATATGCGTCGGAAGCCACCAGCTCCATCACCTCTTCCACAGATCCGTAGGGATCCTCGAACAGGCCCAGCGCGAACTTGTTCTTGAGCACGCGGGATACGTGCCTGTCGATGGTCTCCATGGAAACGAGGCCCGTGTCAATAGCCTCCTTCATCGCGGAGGGCCACTGCGGCTGCTGCATGCCGGGGTACTGCGCATCTAACACCTCCTGTGAAATCTCCTCGCTGTCCACCATGAAGAAGCAGCCTACCTGATCCACATCAGCGTTCATCATCAAAGCGTACAGCTCGGGCAGTGTCTTCCCGGACAGTTCCACGCCGTCGGCCGTCGTGCCCGCGGCAGTGGGCATTCCGATCCACATGGGCCAGTCGGTCACGACGCACCCATCATAGCCCAGCGTATCGCGCAAAACGTCCATGGACGCCTTGTCATAGGCCACATAACAATCGCCCTCGAGGCTGCCGTTGTTGAGCATGACCCAGGAGGTACCCGCTTCCACGGCGGCCTTCCAGCCTACCAGCCAGCTATCCAGCAGGTCGGCGTCGCTCTTGGCTGCGGAGTAGCCCGCGCGGCCGCCGCGCGCCACGAAATGCTTCGTGCAGGCGCTGACGCCGTTCTCTTCGTAAGCCCGGGTCTCCACGGCTGTCATCCTGGCGATGTTCTCGGGGTCCTCCCCGTACCAAGAGCCAATCTCCACGCCATAGGTGTGAAAGGGAACATGGAAGCCCAGCGCGCGTTCCTCCTTAGCGTACTGCGCGACCAGGTCGTACAGAAGCTCCGTGTCGTCTGCGATGCCGAAGGCATAGTTCGACATGTTCACCATGCCCGCGAAGGAGTTATAGGAGCGGTCGCAGCTAAGCACGATCGGGATGCCCAGCCGGGTGCTTTCGCCAATCTCCTGAATGGTGTTGTTCTCATACAGCAGCTCGGTGGGCGTGCCGTTGACGTTGTGCAGGTAAGTGGTCACGTTATCGCTCACGATGGAGTGATACATGGGCACATACAGGGTGCCGTCCACCTCCATGGTGGGTTCGTTGCTGAACAGGAACTCGTCGTTGTAGGGATACAGGGACGTAAAGGTGCCGCCGGTGGATGCATGATATAGGGAACCGATCTTCTCATCCACCGTCATCTGGCTGAGCAGGTCGGCCACACGGGCATCCACATCCTGCCGCCAGTCCTCATAGACATCCAGCTTCCCATCGCCGTTGAGGTCCTTGAATTGCAGGCCGTCCACCTCGATGACGCGCTTGACATGCGCCTCCAAAGCGGCCTGCTCGCCAGATGCCTCCACGACCACCTCATTCGTCGCATACGGCTTTTCAAATGTCTTTTCTTCCGCCAGCGCGGGAATGCCGATGCTCGACATCAGCATCACGACCGCCAGCAACCAGGACAGCTTTTTCATGACGTACATCCTCTCCTTCAGGCGGTTTTCCTGCGGTAAGGCAGTCCGCCTCTTGCTAGCCCTCATTATACTTAGCCCGCAGCTCTCACGCTTTGGAGGATTCTGCACAGTCGAGTGCAAAAAGAAAGCGGAAAATAACGCGTTTGGAAATTCAGGCACAAGAGAATAAAAAAAACGGAACTCGCCTTTCCGCCCGTTG
The DNA here is from genome assembly GCA_023404715.1 of Bacillota bacterium. Classification (GTDB taxonomy): domain Bacteria; phylum Bacillota; class Clostridia; order Christensenellales; family Aristaeellaceae; genus Beduinella. Next base: position 68,112 of record JAEYAR010000117.1, read on the forward strand.
AAATGTGTGGTATAGTAGGAATATCCACAAAAGGCTCATACCCGCAGAGAAGGAGTAACGGTCATGGCTTATCAGGTTTTGCTCGTCGACGACGAATTGCCGGCACTGCGTTTTATGCAGAGCATGCTTGAAAAATATGCGCCCGACTTTTCTCTACAAAGCGCCTGCACCAGCGGTGAAAAGGCTTTTGATTATCTGAAGAATCATACGCTCGACGTGCTCGTTACGGATATTACCATGCAGCAGATGAACGGCATCGAACTGGCCAAGCAAGCGCGAAAGCTCCAGCCCGACCTGCACATCGTCATCATCAGCGGGTACGCGGAGTTCGAATATGCCCAGGGCGCGATTCACGCGGCTGTAGATGATTACATTTTAAAGCCCGTGAGCGTCACGCAGATCAAGCAGACTTTCGGCAAGCTCAAGGCCCTGCTGGAGGAAGAGCATACGGAACGCGCTACGGCGCTGCTCCCGGCCATCGCCTGCGGGCATCCCTTTGATAAGGAAGCGTTCAGCCGCTATTTCACCCAGCAGGAATATCGCTTCGCGCTTCTGCGCTGGGGCGGTATCGATCCCCGGTTGCACACGACCCTGCGTGCGACCTCCATGATTCTCCCCATCAAGGACGGCTTCTATGCCCTGCGAGGCCGGGACGACGAGGAGCAGCTCCTGATCATTCCCAACGACGGATTAGAGCGCTTTCTTTCCGAAATCAGCGTCTATATGACGCAGCGCTCCGGTTTGTCTACCTGGACGGTCGTCTATCAGTCCACCGCGTATCCGATGGTCATGCTCTGCAGCTTCCTGAAGCAGGCGCTTCCCTATTTGCAGGGGCGATCCGTTACCGGCAAGCATCAAATTCTCCCGTTGGCTATGCAGGCCCACGCGGCCGCTGCACCGACGATCTCTCCCTCTGAATTGAACCAGCTTTCCTATTTTTGCTCTTCCGGCAAATACCCCAACATCAAAGAAGCGTTCATCAACATAGCCGCCCGGATGGAAAACGGCGTTCAGCCCCAGCAGCAGGTATGGAATCTGGTTCGTCAGCTGGTGTTGAATCTCTCCGCCTTCCAGCCTTCCATCAAAAACGAATACGAGCGCACCATCCACTGTATCGCAGATCTATTTCCCTACGCCTCCTCCTATGGCGAGCTGTTCGCCAGTATTTACTCTGTGCTTTTCGACGACGAGAGCGGCGCCCGCGATCGCAGGCTCTCTACCCGGGAGCTGTACGATTTTGCCGTTCAATATGTAAATGAAAACTACGCCCGCGCACTGAGCGTGCAGAGCGTATGCGATGAATTGGGGATTTCCCAGACCTATCTAAGCCGTCTATTCAGAAAGTACAGCGACACGACATTCAACAACTGTCTTCTGCGCCGCAGGATGGAAGCCGCCATGGCGCTGCTGCGGGATAAGCCCGATCTGCTGCTGCGGGATGTGGCCGCCTGCGTAGGCTATGAGGATTCGTCGTATTTCAGCAAGGTATTCCATCAGTATACAGGCCAAACGCCGTCGCAGTACGCCAGCGAGCAGAAATGACCCGGAAATGTCTCCCATTGGGAGGCATCAGACCGTTGACAGCCCCACTGTCAACGGTCTTTTTTTGCAGACCTGCAAAGGCTGTCTCAAGCGGGGCGCGCTTCCCCGCCGGAGGCAGTTGCATCTCCTTGCCGTGCTCATTCAATACAGAAACAAAAAAGAAGCAGACCAGCCAATTCCGCCGTCTGCTCATCCGCTCTTCTTCTCTTCACATTCGATCAATCCATTTTCTTTTTCAAACGCCTGTATATGTTTATATATGATTCGATTCAGCTCCCGATTGACGGAACATCTGTTTGCATCTGCAATAAATTGTAACTTATGCAGCATATCTACCTCTATCCGTAATGAAAAATCCTCTCTCTTCATACACCATCATCTTTCGGAGAATTCTATGCGCTCATTATGCCATTTTCTATCATTCGACGGTGTACAATGAGCCCTGCATGAGCTCACAAAATTTGACGAGGTGAAAAAGATGACTACAGTTCTCGCCTGTAAGAACACCTACTGCGCCTATTGGAACCATAACCCGCCCGTTTTCTCAAATCAAAGTTCCTTTAAAAAAACGCCGCATCTACCCTGCGCCAACTTAAAAAAGCCGGCGCTCGCCAGCCTTGTTCTCATATTGATTTTATCACGTTTTCTATCCCGCTCACCCCTGCCGCCATACCGGCAGCCTCACCTCGAACGCCGTGCCCTCGCCCTCCGCGCTCGTCATGCGTACGCTCCCCCCGTGCGCCTCGGCCACGTGGCGCACGATCGACAGGCCCAGGCCTGTGCCGCCGGTCTTCTTAGAGCGGCTTTTGTCCACGCGGTAAAAGCGCTCAAATACCCGCGCCTGATGCTCGCGCGGGATGCCGATGCCCGTATCGCTTACGCATAGCACGGCCTGGGCGTTCTCCTCGCGCAGCGTCATCTCTACGAGCCCGCCGTCCTTGTTGTACTTAACCGCGTTGTCGCACAGGTTTTGCACCAGCTCCTCCAGCATGGTCCTATCCCCGCGCACGCAGAGCGCATCGCCGCTTGCGCGGATCGCAATGCCCCGGGCCTCGGCCTGGGGCTCCAGGCGCGCCGCCACCTCGCGCAGCACGTCCATCAGCTCTACGCGCCCGGTGAAAGCGTTTGGCTTCATCTCGTCCAGCTGCGATAGGCGCAATATGTCCCCGATGAGGGTGACCATGCGGTCCGCCTCCTGCTTGATGCGCCCCGCGCAGCCCTTCATGTCCGCCTCGCGCACCATGCCGCAGGCCATCATCTCCGCAAATCCGGCGATGCTCGTGAGCGGCGAGCGCAGCTCGTGCGATACGTTGGCCGTGAATTCGCGGCGCAGCTTTTCCGCCTTGCGCCGGTCCGTCACGTCGCTGAGCAGCAGGATGGCCCCGCCCGGCCTGCCGCCCTCGTAGACGGGGCTGGCAACGAAGCGGTAGGTGCGCCCGACCAGGTCCACGTCGTCCTCAACGTTCTCGCCCTGTAGCGCGGCCTCCAGCGCCTGCCGCAGCGCGATAGAACGGGAGATGCGCACGAAGTGCGCGCCCTGCCACTGCATGCCGCGCGCGCCGAGCAGATCGAGCGCGCTTTCGTTGACCATGACCGCCGCGCCTGCCCCATCCACGAAGACCAGGCCCTCGCGCATATGGCTGGTGATCGAGGCGATGCGGTCGCGCTGTGCGCGCAGGTCCGCGAGCTGCCTGGCCAGCTGCTCCTTCTGCTTGGCAATGCGGCGAACGAAGGGCTGCAGCTCCTCAAAGCCCGCGCTCTCCTCCGGATGGTCCATGTCGATGCGCTCCAGCGGGGCCAGCACGCTGCCGGTAAAGCGTCCCGAAAGCAGCAGGCTCGCCGCGATACACAGCGCGAGCACCAGCAGGATGGCGGGCAGGCCCTGCATGAGTGTCCGCGCCGCGCTGGCTGCGGGCCGCGCCAGGCGCAACACGCGGCCGTCCTCCAGGCGCAGGGCGCTGTAGTACATGTTCTCCAGCAGCGTGCGCGACCTGCGCGTGTCCTCGCCGCTGCCCGAGGCCAAGGCGGCCGAAACCTCCGGACGGTCCTGATGGTTTTCCATTGAGGCCGCGTCGGCGTCGGTATCAAAGAGCACTTCGCCGTCCGCGCCCAGCAGCGTCACGCGCGCATACGTGCCTCGCAGGGCCAAAAGATAGGCTTCCTCGTCCTGCGCCTGCAAAAGGCCGATGGCGAGCGTGCGCGTTTCCGCCTGCATCTCGCCCCGCATCCGGTCCTGAAAAAAAGGATAGACGGTGCTGAGCAGCAGCACCGCCGTCAGGATCGTCATCGCCAGCGACAGCGCGCACATGCGCGCATACAGCCGTCTCTTCATGCATGCTCCTCCAGCTTATACCCCGCGCCGCGCACCGTCTTAACCTGGGCGCCGCCCGCGCCCAGCTTCTGGCGCAGGGTCTTCACGTGTACGTCCACCGTACGGCTCTCGCCCTCAAAGTCATATCCCCAGACCTTTTGCATCAGCTGCTCGCGCGAGAGCACGTGACCGGCGTTGTGCAGCAATGTCACGAGCAGCTCGTATTCCTTGTGCGTGAGCGTCACATCCCGGCCGTCTGAAAACACCGTATGCGCCGCCGTATCCACGCGGATCGCGCCCAGCTGCAGGTGCTCGGGCGGCTCCTTCACGCCCGCGCGGCGCAGCACCGCGCGCACGCGCGAGAGCAGCTCCATCACGCCGAAGGGCTTGGTTACGTAGTCGTCCGCGCCCGCGTCCAGCCCCTTGACCTTGTCGTATTCGGAGCCCTTGGCCGTCAGCATGATGACCGGCAGCTTCTGCGTCCTTTGCGCCTTGCGAAGGCGCGAGAGGATCGAAAGCCCGTCCTCGTCCGGCAGCATGATGTCCAGCAGCAGCAAATCCGGCGTCGCCTTTTCCAGCGCGTTTTGCATCGAAGCGCCGTCCTCAAAACCTTGCGCCTCGAACCCGCCCGCGCTCAGCGCGTAAAGCACCAGCTCGCGAATGCTGGCGTCGTCCTCGACGCAATATACCGTAGGCATCGAACTTCCTCCTCTTGTTTCGGCTTAATCAGAATCCCCCGGGCCTCAGCGGAGCAATCTAACCGGCCTTTTTAGCCGCCTGCGTCACTGCTCGCTCCGGTGTACGCCCGTAATGGAATAGACCACCCACTCCGCGATGTTCGTCGCGTGGTCGCCGATGCGCTCGAGGTACTTGGCGATCATCATCAGATCGATCGCCTCCTCCGCGCTCTCCCGCTCTGCGCGAATGCGCTCGATCAGATCGGTGCGCGTAGCGCTGAACAGCGCGTCCACCTCGTCGTCCTCCTGAATGACGGCATGGGCGAGCGCCTCGTCGCGGCGCACGAACGCATCCAGGCTGTCCGTCACCATGTGAATGGTGGCGCGGGCCATCTGCGTGATGTGCATGGGCGTCTTCTGAGCGGCCCCCGTCTCCAGCAGTACGACGATCTCGCAGATATCCGCCGCCTGATCGCCGATGCGCTCCATATCCGTGATCATCTTGAGCGCGGCGGAGATAAAGCGAAGGTCCCTGGCCACCGGCTGCTGCTGCAAGAGAAGTTTCAAGCACAGGCTCTCGATTTCCTGCTCCATGCGGTTGATTTCCTCGTCATTTTGGGTGACGCTGCGCGCCAGGTCGCAGTCCCGGCGCTCCAGCGCGGTCACCGCGCCGTCGATCGCGCGCTCAATCAACCCGCCCATCTCCATCAATAGGTCGCTGAGCCGCTCCAGCTGCCCGTCAAAACGAATCCGCATCTTAGCCGAACCTCCCAGTGATGTAATCCTCGGTGCGTTTGTCGCGCGGCAGGGCGAACACCTGCTCCGTCTCGCCGAACTCGATCACCTCGCCCAGTAGGAAAAACGCCGTCTTGTCCGATATGCGCGTCGCCTGCTGCATGTTGTGGGTGACGATGACGATGGTGTACTGCGCCTTCAGCGTCTGGGCAAGCTCCTCGATCTTCGTAGTCGAGATCGGGTCCAGCGCGCTCGTGGGTTCGTCCATGAGCAATACCTCCGGCTCCACGGCCAGCGCCCGCGCGATGCACAGGCGCTGCTGCTGCCCGCCCGAAAGGCCCAGGGCGCTTTTTTTCAGGCGATCCTTGAGCTCATCCCAAATCGCGGCGCTCTTCAGACTCTTTTCGACGATGTCGTCCAGCTCGGTGCGCGAGGTAACGCCGTGCGTGCGCGGGCCGTAGGCGACGTTGTCGTACACGCTCATGGGAAAGGGGTTCGGCTTTTGAAACACCATTCCTACGCGCTTGCGCAGCAGGTTTACGTCCATGTCGCCGTAGATGTCCCGCCCGTCCAGCTGCACGCGGCCCTCGATGCGGCACCCCTCCACCAGGTCGTTCATGCGGTTGAGCGATTTGAGCAGCGTGGATTTGCCGCAGCCCGAAGGGCCGATAAAGGCGGTGATCTCGTACTTTTGAATGTGCATGGACACGTCTTTGAGCGCGTGAAAGTCGCCGTAATACAGGTTCAGCTTATCGATTGTAAATTTATCCATCTTCTCATTTCCCCTTCGTCCATTTGCGGGCGATCCACTCGGACAGGCCGTTGATGCAGAGCACGACGATCAGCAGCACCACCGCCGTGGCGTACGCCTGATCGGTATGCAGGCCCTCGCGCGAGAGCGAGTACATGTGCACGGCCAGCGTGCGGCCAGAGGCGAACAGGTTCTCCGGTATCTTGGCGACCGTGCCCGCGGTGTAGATGAGCGCCGCCGTCTCGCCCACGATACGCCCGACCGCCAGGATCACGCCCGCGGCGATGCCCGGCATGGCGCTGGGCAGCACGATGCGAAAGACCGTCCGCAGCCTGCCCGCGCCCAGACCAAAGCTGGCCTCGCGGTACATGTCCGGCACGGCGATCATCGCCTCCTCGGTCGTGCGCATGATGGCGGGCAATACCATGATCGATAGCGTCATCGCGCCCGCGAGCAGCGAATAATTCCACTTCAAAAACGTCACGAAGAACAGCATGCCGAACAGGCCGAAGACGATCGACGGAATGCCTGAGAGCGTCTCCGCCGTCATGCGGATGACCTTGACCAGCCGGCTCCCGCGCTTTGCGTACTCTACCAGGTAGATAGCGGTGAATACGCCGAGCGGCACGGCGATGAGCAGGGCGAGCCCCGTCATTTCGAGCGTCGTGACGATCGCCGGCATCATCGATACGTTTTCGCTGTTGTACTCCCATGCAAATAGAGAGGGCGTCAGATTGGGAATCCCCTTAAAAAGAATATACCCGATCAGGTAAAAGAGCGAGAAAAACGTCGCCGCGGCGGCCAATAGCACCAGCATAAGGAGCGCGAGCGAGAGGGGGCTTTTCAAATAGGCGCGGGCTCTCTGCGCGAAGGAAAGCCGGTTGATCCCTTGCTTTGTCATGCGTCCTTCTCCCTTCTCAGCGCGCTGCAGGATAGGTTGATCAGCAGGATGAACACGAACAGCACGACGCCCGTGGCGATCAACGCCTCCCTGTGCAGCTCCGCCGCGTAGCCCATCTCCATGACGATGTTGGCCGTCAGCGTGCGTACGCCCTTGAGGATGCCCTTGGGCATGCGTGCCTGGTTGCCCGCGACCATGATCACGGCCATCGTCTCGCCGATCGCCCTGCCGATGCCCAGCACGATCGCCGCCAGGATGCCGGAGCGGGCGGCGGGCAGCTCCACGAAGAACACCGCGCGCTCGTGCGTCGCGCCAAGCGCCAGCGCGCCCTCGTAATAGGGGGCAGGCACCGCGCGGATAGCGCTCTCGCTGATCCCCGTGACGGTCGGAAGAATCATCAGTCCAAGCAAGATCGAGGCGGAAAGAATGCTGTTGCCGTTGCCGCCGAAGAGGCTGCGTACGGCAGGAACGATGAACACCATGCCGAAGAATCCATAGACGATCGAGGGGATGCCCGCCATCAGAGAAAGCGCGGGCTTGAGCGCCTTGTAAAGGCCCGCCGGGCAGTAGCGCGCCATAAACACCGCCGTGAGCAGCCCGACCGGCACGCCGATGAGGATCGCGCCCGCCGTCACATAGATGCTGCCCAATATCATCGGCAGGATGCCGAACGACGGCGGCACGTCCGAGGGCGCCCACTCCGTCCCCAGCAGGAATGAAAACGGCCCGATTTTCGCGATCGCCGGGATGCCGTTCGCGAACAGGAACAGGCAAATGAGCGCTACGGCGAGGATGGACGTCAGCGCGCACAGGCCGAACACCCCGCGCATCAGGCCCTCTTGATATCTTTTCATGCGTTTCCTCCGATGCGCCGAAAGGATGCCGGGAATTTGCCCCGGCATCCTGGCTTTCAGGCTTTTGATGCTTTACTGAACGTCCGCCCAGCTTACGATCTCGCCGGTGTAAATCCCCTTCACCTGCTCGCTGGTCAGGCCGCTCAGCGCATTCTCGTTGTTTACGATGACCGCGATGCCGTCCAGGGCGATGACCGTGCCTTGCAGCTCGGTGGCCTCGGTCTCCTTGAGCTCGCGGCTGGCCATGCCGATGTCGCAGGTGCCGTCCTTGGCGCCGGTCATGCCGGCGGTGGAGTCGCTCATCTGAATTTCAATGGTCGCCTGATCGTTGATCGCCTGATAGGCCTCCGCCAGCTTCTCCATGACCGGGGTAACGGAGGAGGAACCGGCGATGACGATCTTGCCTTCCGGCTTGGCGCCGGCATAGGGCGCCGCCGCGTCGTCCACCTTGATGTAGCTCTTGCCGACGACCTCCTGGCCCTCAGCGCTCAGGATGAAGTCGATAAAATCCTTCGTCACGTCGCTTACATCGCCCTTGGTCGCGATGTAGAACGGGCGGGATACCTTGTAGCTGCCATCCTTGATGGTCTCGACGCTCGCGGCGGCGCCGTCGATGGCGAGGGCCTTGACCGAATTATTCAGGGAGCCCAGGGAAATGTAACCGATCGCGTTCTTGTCCGAGGCGACGTTTTGCATCACGACGTCCGTGCTGTTCGCGATGACCGCCTCTTCCGTGGTCATATCCTTCTTGGAGCCGTCCTCCCCCTTGACCTCTACGCCCATCAGCTCGACGAACGCGCCGCGGGTGCCGGAGCCGTCCTCGCGGGAGACCACCGTGATGTCCTCGGCCGCCAGGGCCATCGCGCTCGTCGCGCACAGGGCGAGCGCCAGAACCGTGGAGATAAGCTTTTTCATAATGGAAACGCATCCTTTCTTGTTTCAACCGTCTGTCTTGTTTCTTTGTACGCTGTCAGTATACGTTTCGCTTGTAAAATCGACATGCGCGTCCACGTAAAAAGCTTGTAAAGTGTAAAGTCCCTTTGTAAAATGCCGTTTATGCTAAAAATATTTGCCACATGAAAGCTCGCGCGCCTTTTTTGCGTTTATTGGTTGTACCCACGTATCTATCTATCGACATCTCGAACCGGAGGGATTCTTTTGCGACGAATGACCGTCCTGCTGCTCCTCTTCCTGATGCTGACCCCCACCGCGCGCGCCGGCAGCGAGCTGGATGCGCTGGACCCGCTCGACGAGGCGGCCGTATGGGCGGCGCTCATGCGCCCCATCACCGTGCTCGACGTCGGCGAAAGAGAAACCGTTTACCCGCTCGATAAACCGGGCGGCCAGCGCCTTTTCGACGATAAAATGGGCGGCTACATCTTCGGCCAATCCGCCGGCGTCACGGTGCTGGGCGCGGACGAGGGCGGCTACACGCTCATCGAGGGGCGCGACGACCACGACCGCCTGCTGCGGGGCTACGTGCGAACGCGCCTGCTCAAAAAAAAGACGCCGAACCGCACGTGGGGGCTCGTCATCGATAAGCTCGCCCAGCGCCTGTACGTCTATAAAGAAGGAAAAATGCTATCCTCTTTAATGATCTCCACCGGCTTGGTCAACGAAGCCCAGCCCTACAACGAAACCGCGGCCGGCGAATATTTGCTTCAAAGCTGGGTCGGCGGCTTTGACAGCGAGGGCATGTGGTGCGACATGGGCATCCGCTTCAACGGGGGCGACCTGCTCCATCTCGTGCCCTGCCTGATCAACAAGGACGGATCCAAGAACTATAGTCCTTACGAACCGCTGCTCGGCTCAAAGGCCAGCCACGGCTGCGTGCGGGTGCAGCGGCTCAAATCGCCGGAAGGGCTCAACATGCGCTATCTATGGGATAACCTCAAAAAGAACACCAAGGTGCTCGTCCTGAACCGCAAGGGCCAAACGCTCCCCGTCCCCCCTGAGGACACGGCGCTCTATTACAACCCCGACCGCGGCGAGAGCTACCACGCCGATCCCAACTGCCCTTCCGTGCGCGAACGCTATCTACCTTTGAAGCCCTTTACTTACGGCGAATTGGAAGAGGGCGCATTCGCCGAGCTTTATCCATGCAGCGCCTGCCAGCCGCCCCTGCGCGCGAGCGTCCTGAGCGCCCGCAACGCCGAGTCTGTCACATCGTAAATAGACAAAGCGGAAGCCGCTGCCCACGCAGCGGCTTCCGCTCGCCCCATTGATTTTCGGTTTGATCGTCTAGGTTCAATCGTGACGGATTGCCATTAAGCATGCGTCTTTGTCAGATCGACAATAAATGTTTGTCCCGCCGAAAGACACAAGGGCGCTTCCAGCGCCAAGCGTCCGCGTTCGCCGGCAAAGCGCAGGGTCGCGCCGTCCACCTGCGCATGTCGGGCGGCGAATCCCTCCGGCAACCCCACGGTCAAAAGCCGAAGACGCCCATACAGCAAGCTCACCTTGAGCAAACGCTCCTCCTGCGCAAAGGTGCCCCATGCTCCGTCTACGCTGAAAAAGCTCGAGAATCCCTCCGGCCCCGCCGGGCATTTGGGATCAAACCCGATATATCCACGGGCGACGTCGAATGTAAAACCGCTGGCCGAGGGGATCAGAGAATAACTGGCCATGCTGCGGGCGTAATTGCTGCCGCACTCAAATTCGTTCCAAGGGTTGCGGCGTAAGCCGTCGAATCGATCACGAACGGCCTTTACGACGGCAAAGCCTTCCTCCCATAGCCCCATTTGCAGCATATGGGCGGCCGCCTGGTATTCCACGCCGCAAAAAACCTCTTCCGCGTAGGTGATGGGAATATGGGGCCTTTGCGCTCCGTCCGGCCAGGCGCAAACCCGAAGCCCGCCTTCGCCGTCCAGGCAGAAGATGCGCGCCGGGTTAAATGTGTTCCGGCTATTTCTTTTCAAGTTATACCGGTAAATCGATTTTAGCGCGCTCTTCGTCTTTTCCGGGTCAAAGATATCCCCCAGCCCGGACAGGTTCGCGTGCCACTGAGCCACCACCTGGTCCCCCGCGCTCCCGTTGGCCACCTGGTAGCGGATTTCGCCCGTGTCTTCGTCCCAGTAGGCCTCCAAGGTGCTGTTGCCCTCCAGCGGCTTCGACGTATCGTACCGCTCGATCAGCGATTTATCCTTTAAATTCACCTTATGCATATAGTATTCGCCGTTAAAGAGGTGCTCGTCGCACCAGACGCGGCCTTTTTCAAACAGCTGCATGTATTCCGACGCTTTTGGCGCGTCGCCCATCAACTCCGCCATCCGGCTTCCGGCCTTTAATGCCGCCAGGTAAAACCCGTTGAGCCAGCTGCTGGGGCCGAACAGCTCCATATCTAACGTGTGATGCTGCCGTCCCTCCATCACCCCGTCGCGATCCGCATCCCATCCATCCTCGTTCGTCGGGGCCCATGCAAAATCGATGGCCTTTTGTACGTTCGGCCATTTTTCCCGCAGCCAATCGAGATCTCCGCTCAACAGATAATCCCGCCACACCTGGATCACACCGCCCATCTGGCCGTCCACGCAGGGGCGGAAGCCGTCCCGCTCGCGCCCCAAGGGCAGCATGAGCCGAAACGACATGCCCCCGTCGGGGCGTTGGTTGTAACGGTAGTCCAGGTCCCTTGTGGTGCGCTGCAGCTTGGGAAATAAGAACGGCAGGGCGTACGCGTAATTCCATACGTGGCTGCAATTGCCCTCGCAGCTGCCCACGTTCGGTCCGCATCCCTCAAAGCCGTAGAATTCGCCGTTCGTCAAGCGCAGGCAGGTGGCGCTCTTGAGTATGGAGAGGTTCGCGCTGACGGCGTCGAGCACGTACGAGGGTAAAGTGGTGCGAAATAACGCCTCCTGAAAGAGCAGGGTATCCCTGTCCAGCCGGTCCCAATTCGCAAGAGCATAGGCGCAGCATTCCTTCGCATCCGAAAAAAGCGAGGCATAAAAATGTTTCCATACCGTGGGCGATTTTCGCCCCGGCTCCGGGTTCCAGAAGTTGACGCAGTTGGGGTAATACCAACCGACCACAAAGCGGACGCTTCTGCTTTCCCCCGGCGCAAGGCGCAAGTGCGCGGCCAGCGTGCCCGGCTCTTCGCCGTCGTGCGTATAAGGCTGTTTTCCGCCAGTCGTATGGCTGTAGTGCCTGTTTTTCAGCTTTCCCCCCGCCTGCACGTCGTGCCAGAAGTCTACCAAGCTGTCAAACCAAAGCGCCCGGTTCCAATACGCCTGCCAGCTGACGTCGCCGAAATCGGTGGCGACGCATAGGCTGCCATACAGCGGGTCCTCCCGGTGTATGGCGTCGCTTCCCATCCAAAGGGCCGTGACGCCATCCGTCTGCGTAACCCGGTTTACGGTGGTCCCGAAGGGTTGCATGTTATTGAGGGTAAAAAACGCGGTATAATCGAGCGCCTGCCCGCCCGTGTTGTGAAACGTCACTTCAAAAAATGCCGCCGGCAGGGAGGAGTCCTTATCGTTCATAGGGATGAACGGGTTGAAAGCGCGCAGCGTTACAGGACCCGGAAAGCATTCATCCTCAAATTGCAGCGTAGCATAGGGGTATTCGCCCTGAAAGCTATGATGCTCAAAGTGCGGCACGCCGGCCATGGTTCCCCGATAGGGACCTACGCCGTAGCCGTAACCTCCGTTCCCACGATGAATGTTCGACGTCTCCCCGCCGGCGGCTGCGCCGGGCCAGTCTCCCTGCAGTACCCGGGCGTCCAACACGGCCCCGTCGCGCTCAGCCCGCACCATGATGTGCGTGAAGGCGTTCGCGCTGTGCTTGAACGGGCGGTTGAAGATTTCCCAGTCCATAAGCCTGCCGTTGCCGCCAAGGCCGATGCATCCGCTGCCGAGTCCCCCCAGGGGAAAGGAAATCTCCCGTGTGTGCTCGCCTGTATATGTGGGCATAAAACCTCCTCCATGTGGGGCGCAGCCTCGCGCTTGCTAGCCCCAGGCGCCTGTTGATATGTTCGCTTACCCCTTCACGCCGGCCGAAAGGGAGAGGGACTGCAAAAAGTATTTTTGCGCACAGATGTACAGGATAAAGGTGGGGATGACCGCCAGCACGGCGCCGGTCATGATAGAACCCAAAAAAAAGTTCCCATATGCGCCCATCAAAAGCTGCAATCCGGGCGTCAGAGGCATCTTTTGCACGTCGTTAAACACGATGTGCGGCCATAAGAGATCGTTCCACTGGCCCGTAAAGCTGAACAGGGCCACCACCGTTAAAATCGGCTTGAGCATGGGCAGGATGATGCGCGCATAGATCGTAAGCTCTCCTGCGCCGTCGATGCGGGCCGCTTCGTCAAACTCATAGGGGATGCCCAGCATAAATTGGCGGACCAGGAAGATATTCGTCACGCCGCCAAGGGCCGGCACGATCACCGCCATCATGGTATTCACCCATTCCAGCTTTGTCATGATAAAGAAGAGCGGGATGATGTTCACGATCTGAGGGAAGAACGAAAGCGCCAGCACCAAATAAAAGCAGGTATGTTGCCCCCTCCAGCGCAGCCTCGTATAGCCGTAGGCCGCCAGTGAGATGAGCACCACCACGCCGATCGAGGTAGCGGTAGAAATGATCAGGGAGTTGAAGAACCAGCGCACAATCGGCGTATTGCCGGTGTTGCCCAGCACATTGCGGTAATTGTCCAGCGTCCACTGCTCGGGGATCATGTGAAAGTTGACGCTCTTGATTTCCATTTCGCTTTTGAACGTCGTGAAAGCGCCGAATACCAGCGGCATTACCCAGATCACGCATACCGCTGTCATGACGATCCCGATTACCAGCCGGCTCGGGCGAAATTTCTCTTTATAGATCATATGCAAGCCCCCTCAATATCCGTCGTTGCGGGTAATCAGACGGATTTGGAAGGCCGAAACGATGATAATGAAAATGCCCAGCATCATCGCCATCGCCGACGCGATGCCCGCTACCGCCTGGCCTGAGCCGAACGCGAGCCCTCGAATATAGAAGACCAATACCTGAATGGCCGGTCCGCTTGCCGGATCCACCTTCGTCATGATGGTCGGTTGGCCGTACACGTTAAAGCTGCCCGCCAGGGTGATCACCAGGGTATACAAAAGCTGAAATTTGATGGAGGGCAGCGTGATACGGGTAAATCGCGCCCAAGGCCCTGCGCCGTCGATCTGCGCGCTTTCGTATAAATCCTTGGAGACGCTCGACAGTGCGGACTGATAGATGACCATGTTGCTGGCCATCGTCCACCATACCGTCATGACCATCAACCAGATCCAGGCTTCGGGCATGTGCGTCTGCGGCGGCTTTGCCGGGTTAAAAATGCTGATGAGTCCAAAGCGGCGGTTAAGCAGCTGCATCCAGATAATGCCCACGGCGGTGATGGAAAACAGCGTAGGCATGTACAATATGCTCTGATAGAGCCTGCTGCCATAGGGCCGCATGTGTAGCGCCAGGGCAAAAGCGAGGGGGACCACCATACAAAGCGGCACGTTCAACGCCACGAAAAGGAGCGTATTTTTCATACCGTCCTTGAACATGCGGTGAAAGGAGGATTCGGTATTGAACAGGATCTCGCGGAAGTTGTCGAGCCCGACCCATTTAGGCGCGCCGATCAGATCCCACTGGGTAAAGGAGACGTAAATTCCAAATACGATGGGGATTAAAATAAAAATGATAAAGATGATGAGGTGGGGGCCAATAAACGCCAACGGCAGCCATCTGCCCTTTTTATGTCCGGGTCTAACCGAATGCGTTGATCGCATCTCACTTCTGGTCATACAAACACCTCCGCCCTTAGCAGAAGGGGACCGAGCGATGATAGCCCGGTCCCCCGATGCTTTCCTTGTTATTGCTGCTGCGCAATCTTATCCTCGGCTTCCTTCTGCGCCTGGTCGAGCACCTCTTGCGGCGTCATTTCGCCCCAGATAGCCTTCATGTGAATGCCCCACACCGCGTCGTCCACAAGGCCGCCGTAGCGGTAGCTGCGGAAGGTGATGGTGTCCTCAATTTCGGGCGAAGACACGTAGAAGTAAGCGGGGCGCTCCTGGAATTCAGCCTCGCCGTCGGCGCCGCGGCTGGCGGGAACCTGTCCGCTGCGGGCCCACTCCAGCGTGTTTTCCCGTACGAAATCCAGAAAATCCGCGATGACGGCCAACTTTTCCGCGCTACGCTCTTCGCTCTTGAGCAGCACAAACTGATTGCTGTTGGCGTAGTTGACGACCTTGTCGGCAGCATAGGCGAGCGTATTGGTCATGCCCCAGTTCAGGTTCGGGTTCTGAACCAGCGCGTTATAGTCCCAAACGCCGGTGTGGCAGAAAATAGAGAGGCTGTTGATGAACAGCTGCAGCACGTCGTCGCCGTCCTCGGCGCCGCCGCCGGCCGCCTGGATGTCCACGAGCGTTTGATAGGCCTTCACCAACTCGGGGCTGTTCACCGTGGGGGTCACGCCATCCTTGGCAAAGATGTACCCGCCTTCCTGCGCCGCCAGGGAAAGGGCCTGCTCATAGGTGAAAAAGCTGACCGGCAGGGTGATGATGCCGTCCGCCGACGCCACGGGAATGATCTGCATGATCTCATCCACCGTGACCACGTTGTCGTCCAGCACGTTGGGCGCATACTGCGCGACCAGATCCTTGTTGTACAGCAGGCCGGTCACGCCCATATCCAGCGGAATGGCATATTGAACGCCATCAATGGCGCCCGTTTCCCACACGGCGTCACGGTAGTTCTCCTTCTTAATCTCGGGCTTGGCCGCCATGATGGGCTCCACGCTTTCCAGCAAGCCCTGGGCCTGGAACATGGGGATGCGGGAAACGTCGACGATGCATAGATCCGGCACGCCGGTTCCGCTGTTCACGACCGTAGGAATTTTGGTGTACATATCGCCGCCAGCCATGGTCACATTGTTGATGCGATATGCGGGGTTCGTCGCGTTGAACGCCTCGATCAGGTTGTTCATGTTGGCTCCGTCAGGTCCCGTGAAAAAGTTCCAGAATTCGATGGTGGGTGCGTCTTCGCCCAAAGCAATTGTCGCAGCAGGCATTATTGCCAGCGCCAACATCAATGCAAGGGCTGCTCTCAAAATTTTCGACATGGGTTCTCCTCCTCAATATATTGTTGCGTATCGGGGTTTTCCCCGGGTCGCCCATCTAACATCAATTTGATTTGCAAATACATTAATGTTTTGGTTGACAACCAGCATACAGTATGCATAATTATATGTAGCGAGTCCGCAATTATTTGTTCTTCTCTCACCTAAATATAACATGATAATAGCGCATATTGTCCGTCTTGTCAATGATTATCGCAAAAATATTTGTAGTTGTTAACCAAAAACGCAACCACCGCCCTCATTACCCAGATCTCTGCCGAATAACGTTAACTATTTAGTTTACATAAACGATTTTGTGTTGAAAGGAGTGTTCTTATGCAACTTGATCTCAGTGAAAACTCTTTGCCCGTCTACAGCGCTTTGGCCAGCCCGGTTCGTTTGCAGATTCTTCGACTCCTCAGCGAAGGCGGACTGAACATTACCCAACTGGCGGAGCAGCTTCACCTCAGCAAGGCGATTGTAACAAAGCATGTAGCGCAGCTGGAGGCGGCTAAGCTGATTGAAACGCAAAAGCAGCCAGGGCGCTCCGGCATACAAAAGATCTCCCATCTCGCGGTAGACACCATAGGCATCACTTTTCCCGCTCGGATTTACCGTTCTTATCAGGCGCATACGTGCGAAATCAAGATTGGGCATTTCAGCGGCTTTGAGGTGACGCCCACCTGTGGGCTGGCGACGGTTCAGCAGCCTGTCGGGGAGTTTGACACCCCCGTATCCTTTGCCCTACCCGATCGGGTGGACGCGTCGTTGCTTTGGTTTTCTACCGGCTATATCGATTATAAGGTGCCCTGCTACCTGACGGCAGAGCAAGAGCCCAAGCTGCTGGAGATCAGCTTTGAAGTTGCTTCCGAGTTCCCGTTTTCCAACAATATCTGGCCGAGCGACATGACCTTTTCTATCAATGGCGTCGAGATCGGCACATGGACCTGCCCGGGCAATTTTTCCGATGTGCGGGGTTTTTATACCCCGGACTGGTGGGTTGACGGCCTGAGCCAATACGGGCTGCTCAAGCACCTTCGGGTAGATCCGGCCCATACCAACATCGACGGGCTGGTGCTCTCCCTCATAAAGCTGGACGATTTAAAACTGATGGAAAGCCCCTTTATCGATTTTCGCATTACCATCGATCCTAAAGCCGAGCATCCGGGCGGCGTTACGCTGTTTGGAAAAGGTTTCGGAAACCATCTGCAGGACATCATTGTCAAATTATATTATGTGGATAAGACGTAAAAATCAAAAAAAAGTCATCCGCATGAAACCTTCCGTCCTTATTTTTCGTCTAATATTATAGAAAAGGTTTCCATGGTTGATATTAGAACAGGAGGGTTTGTCATGCGCCAATTCGCCGCCGTTTTGCTTCTCGTCTTTCTGACGCTCTTTTCCCCCGCGCGCGCGGACAGCCTGCCTGAGAAGGCCCCGGGCGTGCATCCTCAGACCGTAACAAGTGTCAATAAATAAAAACGGGAAACTGCCGCACCCCTATCGATAAGTGAAGGGGGCGGCTCTTTTTGTGCGACGAAGAAGGATGGATTGTAAATTGTATAGTATTTTGGTATACTTATATAGTACAGAATATATGCCACAAGTTTATTGATACAATTGCGACAGATTATATCCTCTGACGCTTCTAATGTTTCACATTCTCTTCGGACACAAAATCTGTAATATTCGTGTCGAGGGTGGATGCCATGCATACGATCCTTAAGAGCCGAAGCGTCGGGGTAAAGATGCTAATATCCTACTCCATCTTATTGTTGCTTCCACTGTGCATTATATTGCTCTATCTTTTCCCCCAAATGCGTCAGCACATCATCGATAGCGCATTGATGGGTAAACAAAACAACGTCGCGCGTCTGAGTGCGACGTTGGATCTGCATGTGTCCGAAATGATCTCTAGCGCAGTAGAATTGGGTCATAATGCCAAGCTAACCCCCTACGCCCTCCAGCGCAGCGCCGGCAGCGAATATGAAGCTTTGCAGCTATTGCAAAAAGGCAAATCCCCCAGCACGATCGTCACGGACTTTTTCTACTACGTAAAAGACAGCAATCGCTTTCTCACTTCGCGCGGCGGCGTTTACCCGCTTTCTTGGGTAGCGGATACGGCGTATGGATACTGTTACATAAATTGGGATGAGCAGTCCATGTATCGGGATTTACAAGCCTTAAACGCCATCCGCGTACGTCCGATGGAGAAGGTTAAATACCCAACCAATCTAGAAAGCGCTGTCATTACGGTAATGCTTCCCATCCCTACTACCAGCACGAAGCCCTATGCGGTTTTGCTCATGTGGGTGGACCAGAAAGCGTTAATCCAATTGATATCCCCCGTTCAAGCCGATTCCAACGAAAGCACGTTCCTCTTTGATCATACGGGTCAATGCATACTGGCACAACATGGCGCCAATATCTCGCCTGATGTCGAATCCGTAAGCGCGGCGCTTTCCAGCATACCGTTACAAGATGTTGGCATTCTAGAAATCAACGCAGAGGAATACGTGTATGCTTCGGCTGGTGCGGGCAGCACATTCTGGCGCTGCGTAAGCTTGACGCCCATGGCATCGCTGACCAACGACATCGCGGCGGTTCAACGAAATATATACGCCATCCTCGCGCTTCTCATGATAGCTGGAATTTCCGTATTTATGTTGGCCTTGCGAACGCAATACCTTCCGATCCGCTCGCTCGCAGACAAGGCGGAGCGTTATAGCGAGTCGGCAGGTAGCAAAAACGAATTTGAAGTCGTCCGCCTTGCGCTTGAGCATCTACAGCAGCAAACCGAAAACTTGAAAAGCCGCGTAAGCGATTCCCTGCCGGAATTGCGCAGAAATAAACTACTTGCGCTTATCGGCGGTCACTACGAGTCCATTTCGGCTTTCAACGCTTCATCTAAAGAGGTAGATCTTTGTCTTTCATTGCCGCACTTGTGCGTCAGCGTGTTGAGTATCGCGCAAAAGGATCCCTTTGAGACCCAGGATATCATCGACGGTTTCTTGCAAAGCCCGCCTTGCGGGTTAGAGGGGTATTGTACTCCGGCCTTGAACGGGCGCGATTTGCTCGTCATCAGCGCCGGTCAATCTGACCAATCCATTCATGTTTTTCTGACTGATATATGCGCCGACATCCGTTCCACCCAAAAATGCACGGTGCGTGCCGCCATCGGAAGCGACGTCCTTGACGCATCCAAGCTGTGTACCTCCTACTGCGAAGCGATGGCTACGCAAGACCGCATGTGCGTATTGAACCAGACGGGCGTTCAGTCCGCCGCCTCCGCTTCGCCTGATTGCATTGTGGCAACGACAGAAATGCTCTATCAGATCGGTTATGCAGTCGAAAAAAAAGACATCCCGCAAATCGAAGCGTTCGTGAGTGGTCTTATTCAGTATATGAAGAGCAGCGTGCTCCCCGCGCAGATCATCCATACCGTATATAAAAATACCATCACGCTCTTGTTACACGGTCTGGATACGCACGGCGGCAACCCTGCCCCATACGAGCAGCTAAAATCTCCCGCTCTCTCCGTTCAGTTCGACGAGCTTGAGTTAAACCTAAAGAACGCCTGTGCGGTGCTCGTAGAGCAGCTCTACCGCGAGGCACAGGGCAAGCCGGAGGTAGATATCGAGCAGGTCAAAGCGTTTATTCGCGAAAACTGCTTACAGTACGAATTTACAATACAAACAGCGGCGGACGAATTCGGTATGTCGTATTCAAGTTTTTGTCATTTTTTTAAGCGTAAGACCGACATGAGCTGTAAACAATTCATCGACGACTACCGCACTGAGCAGGCCGTGTTTCGGATCATGCATACGCTCAAGCCTTTGGATGTCATCGCCCAAGAGGTCGGCTTTTCAAACGCCTCCGCCTTTATCCGATTCTTTAAGAAGAGCACGGGGAAAACCCCCGGCAGTTACCGAAATTTATAGATTGGGCATGCTGCAAAATCGGTATATCGTTCATGGAATACACAAAAACCAGCCGTTTTCAAACTTCCAAATCGGCATATATACAACCAAACGCATTTTTTGTACAATGGCCACATCAAGCGTAGCCATTTTTTATACTAAAAAGCGAGGAGTTCAAAGATGTCTCACAGCTCACACAGACCTATCGCCCGTTTTACCGATACGCGCATCGCAAGAAAGGCTTCCCCCTGGTACCGCATGCTGATGCGCGACTTATGCGTCCATCGTACGCTATACCTCTATTTGGTTCCTGCGGTGCTCGTCATCTTCCTCTTTCATTATATCCCCATCTACGGCATTCAAATTGCTTTTCGTGATTTTAAACCTGTCAAAGGGATTTTCGGCAGTCCCTGGGTAGGCTTCAAACACTTTGAACGATTCTTCGGTTCCTATCAGTTCCAGTCATTGTTGCTCAATACGCTCAGCCTTTCGACGATGAGTATCGTGTTGAATTTCCCTTTTCCCATTATAATGGCGTTGATGGTCTCACAAGTGAGAAATAAACGTTTTCAGCGCATCGCTCAAACGGTCACCTATATGCCGCATTTCATATCGACGGTGGTCATGGTCGGCATCATCATCATGTTCCTCTCTCCCAACAGCGGCCTATACGGTAATCTGGTCCGCCTTTTCGGCGGCAAGCCGGATAATTTGATGGCGAATCCCAGGCTATTCAGGCCGATTTACGTGCTTACGGATATGTGGCAGCATAGCGGATGGGATTCAATTATCTACATCGCCGCGCTTTCTGCTGTCGATACACAGCTTTACGATGCGGCCATGGTAGACGGCGCGGGCCGATTTAAACGCATTGTGCATATCGATCTGCCCTGTATCCTGCCGACGATCGTTATCTTGCTGATATTGCGCATGGGCAACGTCATGAGCGTGGGCTTTGAGAAAGCCTTTCTTATGCAAAACACGCTCAACATTACCACATCGGAAATCATATCCACCTATGTCTATAAAATCGGCCTACAAAAACAGCAGTACAGCTATTCCGCGGCGATCGATGTATTCAATATTGCGATTAACTCCGTTCTGCTCATCAGCGTAAATGCGATTTCTAAGCGCGTCTCAGATACAGGACTTTGGTGAGGTGATACATGATGACCATCCGAAAACGACATTCCCTGCGCGAATCAAGCGGAGACCGAGCCTTTACGTGCTTTGTATCCCTAATGATCGGGTTGATCCTCCTCGTCGTGATCTATCCCCTCTATTTCATCGTCATCGCCTCATTGAGCGACTCACGCTTCGTTTCAACCGGCCAGGTGTATCTGTACCCGAAGGGATTTACGCTGGCGGGGTATCAAGAGGTCTTTCGGGATATGCGAATCTGGACGGGATACCGCAATACGCTCTTTTATGCGATTGTCGGCACGGCCATCAGCATGGCGGTCACCATTCCCGCGGCCTTTGCGCTCTCGCGACGCGATTTCTATTTACGAAACGTATTTATGACGTTTTTCGTCGTCACGATGTTTGTAAAAGGAGGTCTTATTCCCACTTATATTACCCTTAAAAATTTCAATATGATCAATACCGTCTGGGCCATATTGATTCCATTCTGCCTTAGCGTTTATAACCTGATCATCGCCAGAACTTTTTTTCAATCAGGTCTTCCAAGCGAGCTATACGATGCGGCAAGAATCGATGGCTGCTCCATTCACCAGTTCTTTGTCCGTATTGCGCTCCCGCTCTCCGGCTCCATGCTATCGGTTATCGCCCTGTATTACTTGGTCGGTCGTTGGAATGAATACTTTAACCCCATGATCTACCTGAGCGACGAGAATCTTTACCCGCTGCAAGTCATCTTACGTGAGATTCTTTGCCGGAACCAAGCCTTTGAAGGCGGAGTCTCCGGCGGCGATTCGGCGCAGCAACTCGCGGATCTGATCAAATACAGCGTCATCATCGTATCGGCGCTCCCGCTCCTCGTCCTATATCCCTTTATTCAAAAGTACTTTGAAAAAGGCGTGATGATCGGCGCGCTGAAGGGGTGATCTTGAATCCTGCCGGCGCGTGCCGGAAAAATAAAAGGAGGCATATCTCGATGAAACGTACACGACTTTGGACGGTTCTTCTCTCCCTTTTGCTCGCCGTCTCCGCTGCGCCTGCACCCGCAGCGGATGCGCAGGACAAGCCAACGCTGCGCGTGCTTCTGGTCCTGCATGAGCTGACGAAATCTCCGGAGGAATTGGGGGTATTTGACCAGATTGAGGAAATGTGCGGCGTCAATTTGGAGTTTAACGTCGTCCGCTCGCCCAGCTGGGCCGATAAAAAGGCCGTTATGCTCGCTTCAGGCGATCTTCCCGACATGATCCTGACTTCCGGTATTCTGGATGAGGATATCGCCCAAAATGCCGAGTACTTCGTACCTTTAAACGATCACCTGAAGGACATGCCCAATCTGAGCCGCGTATTTGAAGAAGCGCCTGCGCTCAAAGCAGCCAGTACGCAGCTGGACGGCATCATCTACACCGTGCCTTCGCAATCCTTCTTTGGCGGCGAAAGTCGCGGTTGCACGGTGATCAACAAGGTGTGGCTCGATAAACTCGGCCTAGAAGTGCCGACAACCCTTGCCGAGCTCAAGGATGTTCTGATCGCCTTTAGAGATCAGGATCCAAACGGCAACGGTATCCCGGATGAAATCCCAATGGACATGTATGCGATCGACTATGCAAGCCATTACAGCATCCTCAAGCATCTGGGCTCCTGGGGGATGCCTTCGATGGACAATCAACTGTTTGTCACGGATGAAGGAAAAGTCGTATTGTCCTATATGACGCCAGAATATAAGGAGCTGGTACAGTACGCGCACGACCTGTGGCGCGAAAACTTGATTAACAAGGAATCCTTCACACAGGATTACACCATGTTTCAAGCAAACGCACAAAACCCTGACATCCCGCTCGTGGGCGTAACCAACGGTTATTCGATCGCCAATCGCGTAGGCACGCAGTGGGCGGATCAATATATCGTCTGCGGTCCATTCAAAGCCAGCGATGCCATTACCCCCTACTATCTACAAGGCAATATGGTTGGAACGAATAAAGGCGCCATTTTTACCACCTGTAAGGAAATCGACGCCGCTGTCCGCGTGCTGGATGCGTGCTATGACGAGCAAATATCCGTGCAGATGTTCTTAGGCGCTATTGGCGATACGCTCGCCTATGCCGACGGCAAGTATACGATGGTGGAGCCCGACGACGGATCGGACGTAGATCGCTGGAAGTGGATTAACGGTGTGGCGGATAACGGCGCCTATTATATCTCACGAGAGACGCAAGAGCGCATCGAGCTCCTCGATGGATATTACGCACGCCTTACCGAGAGCGATTATTATAAACCCTACTTTCGCGACAGCAAAGTCGCACTCTATCCGTCCTCTGCGAAGATGGACTCGGATACCGCCGCTGAGCTCGCACTACTCAAGGCAGATATCTTCAACTATATTGGTAACCGCTTTGCCACTTGGGTTACCGAAGGCGGCGTAGCGGAGGAATGGGACAGTTACCTTTCACAGCTTGACGCCATGCAGGCTGACCGCGTACGCGAGATCTATCAGGAAGCCTATGACCGCTTCTATGCGAAGGCGAAGTAAGCATTCGCTTAGGCCTGCGGGGCGCGGCCCCGCAGGCCGGTAACAAATAAATAGGTGGAGGAATGAATAAATGAATCACGATCAGCTTCGCGCTGCACGCTGGACGGTTGAGCGCGCCGAAGATTATATGAAAGCGCTGGGCGTCATTAAAGGAACGAACTTCGTGCCGTCTTACTGCTATGGATACATCGAAATCTGGCATCATTATGACGAGCCGGTCATCCTCCGCGAGCTCAAATGGGCAAAAGAAATCGGTCTCAACAGCCTGCGTATATTTGTCAATACCGCGCAATGGCAGACCCACCGAGATCTGGTATACCAAAACCTTGAGCGTTTTCTGGATACGTGTAAGGTCATGGGCTTTTCCATCATGCTGTCGCTGGCCGCCGGAACCTGCATGCAGCCCGGCTATACGCAGCAATACGCCGACCCGTTCATCCTGCGCCCCAATATGGGCAAGCACGACGCAGGATGGAAGTATGAGGGGGTCGGAGGCAAGGATACCTGGCTGCAGTGCCGCGAGGTTATCCATGAATTTGTACGCGATATCGTCACGCGTTACGCGCAAGATGACCGCGTCGCCATATGGGATCTCTACAATGAAGCGCCTGCAGAACGCGTTTCTCTCGTACACGAGATCTTCTCCATCGCACGCGCCATCAATCCCAAGCAACCGCTTACGGCTTGCTGGCAGGCGCTGGACATCTCAGATGTGGTCACATTCCACTGTTATATGGAGCCCAATTCGACGCGCGAAACGTATCCTGCCGGCACGCTAACATTCGAAGCAGAGGTAGAGCAGGCCCTCTCTATGGGCAGACCGACGCTTTGTACAGAATGTCTGGGCCGCACCTTTGGCAACGAGCTAGCCAGTTTTTTACCGATTTTCGAGAAAGAAAAAATCGGGTTCTACGTTTGGGGGTTGTGCGAGGGTAGCGCGCAATATCGCTTTCCGTGGGGCTGGCCGGCCGGTTCCCCCGAGCCCAAGCGATGGTTCCATTGCCTGCTCTACCCCGACGGGACTGCGTACGACGAGAGCGAGATCGATTGTTTCAAAGCTTTCCAATATTAGCAGGAAGGAATTGCATATGGATTCGTCAGGAACAAGCGCATTTGAGCAGCGTAGACATACGCTGCTCGCGCAACTGGTATCAGAGGACTACGCAAATGACCTATATGGCCGTCAGGCCCTGTTAAACCTGGCCTGTCAAAAGCATTCAGCCTCCGCAAACGAAAAGCTGCGCATCGCCGCGCAATGGTTTACGCGTCCGCACCCCAAAGGGCGCGATCCACGCGGTGAGTGTGACTTTGTCGCCATGAAGCTAACCTGGGCGTATTATCGCTTTGGCCAATCGGGTCTCCTGGAACCAGCGACGTTGGAGGCGATCAAAGCGTATTTTCTTACCTACGATTTTCAAAGCAAATACACGTCTGAAAATCACGTAATGCTCTTTCATACCAGCCGTTATCTCATGGGAATCGCCTACCCCAACGAGGTGTTTGGCCGTTATGGCATACGCGGCGAAGTCCTCGCGCAGCTTGAAAAGGATTATTTGGTTGACTTCATCCGCTTTCGCGCCCGTCAGGGATGGGATGAATTCGATTCCGGGAATTATTTTGCGCCGATCTGGGAATGCCTTTGCGCGCTGCATGACTTTGCCCCGGATGAAGATGTGCGCCTGCTCGCCAAAATGATGATGAACGTCCGACTGGCGGATATGTCCGTCGACGTGTTAGACGGCATGTACTGCGGAGCACACGGGCGCATATATGAGCGACAGGCGTTGGATCACAGCAACGAGTGCACTTACTTTTTACAAAACCTTTATTTCGGAAATATGACATGCAAGCAAGAACTCGCATTGGCCGAGGCGTTGTTATGCAGTTTTCAACCGGACCCTATTATTGGAAAGATTCTGCTCGATCGTAAAAAAACCTATGAGACGCGTGAAAGAGTCCATCTGCACTGCAGCACGTATCTTCCCCCGGAGCGTCCACTGCCCCAAGAGGCGATCAGTTTACGCAAGATCACCCGCATATCCCCGCGTTATGCGCTGGGTTGCGTGCAGTGGCAGGACGCCTACGCAGAGGGTTCCCTGGCCGCCTGGCATATGGGCCATCAGCAGCACGAATGGGACCTAACCCTCGCGGGCGATGATACGAAACGGAGAGTCTTTACGCACCATCCAGGACACAGCGGCGCCGAAGGGGCCGAACACGGTTACTGGACGGGCGATATGCTTTGCAACTGCGGTGCCCATTTCCAGCATCACACTGCCGTACTTGCGCTATACGACATTCCCGCTACGCAAACCTATGGTTTCATCCATGCCTACGTTCCAAGAGAACGCTTTGAACAGATGGTCGAACAAGACGGAGCGATCTTTTTGCGTCAAGGGGATGTCTATATCATGCTGCGCCTGGTCCGTCCTTACCATTGGACGACGGAAGGTCCTTATGCCGGTTGCGAGGTGATCAGCGACGGGCGACGCAACGGTGCTGTTTGCGAAGTAGGGGAGTCCGAAGCATTCGGAAGTTTCAATGCGTTCATTTCCCACATGCTTCAAAACTCGGTCTCCTTGGATGAGGAACGTATGACGCTTACCTATCGCTCCAGACGCAACGGTGTCCTGACGCTATCTCGCCATCAGCGCCTTATCGACGGAAAACCCGCCGATCTAGATTATCCGGCGTTCGACAGCCCTTATTTATACGCCGCTTGGGATAGCGGTATCGTCCACATCCGTCATGGTCATGAGGCGCTATGCTGTGATTTTATGGCGCCCATGTTCGTCCGAAAGCCGTGTGCCTCTACACCGTTATAATGCCATTACGCCTCCCGGCCTCCGTCCACTTCGGTGGACGGATTTTGCATTGCACGGTATATGCTGGGCGAAATACCCGTATATTTTTTAAAACTCCGAAGGAATGTGGCCCTGCTCACAAATCCAGTCTGATGCATGATGGCCGTAATCGTCAAATTCGAGTTCTTCAGCAACTCTTTTGCTTGCTCCACACGCACAAAACAAAGCTGATCACTAATGTTGATATTTCGCTGCTGTTTATAGACTTTCGATAGATGCTTTGCGGATACATGAAGTGACCCGGCAATTGTATCCAGGTAAATATCTTCCATGTAATGATCTGCGATATACGCATCCGCCTGTTGGACAAGCTGCAGATGAGTGCTCTGCGCCTTGATGTCCGCATCTGTTAGCAAGATGGCGTAGAGTTGGTGCAATTCCTCGCGTAGGGTATCAAAGGAGCTTCTATGGTCGTAAATACGAGGCGGTATAGGCATACCCTCCTGCTGTGCGTAACGGTAAGCCGTATTGCGTAATTGCTCGAACAAATGCTGGATCTGCTGGTATGATACGCATTTCTCGTAGTTTCGAAGCAGGATATTGTCCAGCTGATGGTGCAGGCGTTCGCTTTCGTTACGCGCAAGCGATTCGACCAAAATCCATTCGTCCTTATGCGTATACTCGTACTGGGCTGAAATATCGAAATCCTCAGAAAACCGCAAGACACAGCGATCGCCTATTTGCATGCGCTGCAGTACAGTCAGGCTTGCGTTAATTGATTTATGCAGTTCCTGAACAGATGCTATCTCGTAGCCTACAGCTACGCCTGTGATCTCCTCGGGCAATCTTCTTGCCAGTTCCCGGACAGCGGTTTCAATCAAAGCCCGCCCGTGGATAGTTTCCGTTTCCAACACGAAAAGCATGACATCCTCGCTATAACCAATACTGCATACGGGAAAATACCTGGAGAAGACTTGCTGCGCGGTTTTCTCCGCCCTCTCGTCCTGCTTCTTAGTAAAGCGGACAGCCGCGCACTGGTAGGGCCCTCCATGAAAGCCCAAATATTTCGTCATGATCGTGTTCAACATTGAAACCTTGTTTTCGGTCATGGTTTGCGAAAGAAACGCGTCTTTTGCAAAAGTCCGGGCAAGGGCGTCGAAATGCGCCTTAGCGTCGGTACTGTTCTCCGTCATCTTGGCTACCTGCGCCTCCAACCGTTCGAGGCTGCCGCTATCCCCTTCCAGCTCTTTCGGGCCTTCCGTTTCAAGCATTTTGCGAATGTTGTTAAGCGGCTGATAGACGTGCCGGCCGACCCTCAGCGCAAGCAAAACCGCGAATGCAAGTAAAGATGCGGTGATGATAAGTACCTGCCTTAGCATTTGCTGCGATGTACCTATTATGATATCCTGCGGAATATGAACTGTATATCGCCATCCGTTCTGAAGGGATACGTAGGCAAAGCTGAGATCTCCCTTCTGTTTTTCGTCTTCTTGCGCGTCGGCGATGATCCGTCCTTCTTCCCCTTCAATTGCATAATAGGCTTCTCCAAAAGGAATGTATTCCCGCAGCACGTCCATAAAGCACTGCGCATCTACTAAAAAGATCAGAATACCCCTGCCTTCATGCAGCGTAACAGTGCTTAGTATCGGAATGACCGTATACTGCGTATAACGATTTAAGCTCTTTTCCGTCATTTCGACCGGCGGCATATACCGCATATTTGTCCGGCCAGAAAGCAGGCCTCTATAGGCGTCCAAAGAATATCCTTCCAAGCATCGGTATTCCGTAAAATAGTAACCGGTAGGGTATACACCGCTTGAAGAAACCACCTTCTCCGCCCCGTTATATAGAACGATATCCTTTAAAAAACCGTTGAGCCCGATTGCATTGGCAAACAAGCGGTAGGTGTTCACCATCCTTGCCGTATCGTCCGCATCTGCCTGCGCTTTCATCTTTAACGTCAGAAGTTCGGAGTTAGTGATAAACAATTCTCGCATCGCGACGAGATCCGTAAGGCGCTTGTCGATCTCCTCCACCGCGTATGAAATCTGTCGGTTTACGGTTTGCGTCGCGTTATCAAAGGCCGTCCTTTGCGCATGCAAGTATGAATATGCCCCCAATACGACGTTGGGGATAAGGACAATCAAAAACAGGCGCGTAATATTGATGTATAGCTTGTCCCTCCATGGCTTGGATGAGCGACGCATTGGACATATCCCCCTTTCATATCGCAAACACAAAAACGAAGCGGGCAGCATTGCGCGCTTTCGCGTACAATGCTGCCATTTACCACTCGTCAGGTCCGGAGAGGCCGGAAAAGGCGGCTCGAACCCGCGGCGCTTACACACGAATAAACGGGCGTCCTATTTTCCCAAGGCTCGCGCATATGCGTCATTATATAGATCTACCACGGTCTCAATGCCCATCTTCTTCAGCTCGTCCGCGACTTGCACCCACTCGTCGATATCCCGCTCTCCCATGATGAATCGGTCATATTCCGTAGCCAGGAACGTATCGATTGGGGTTAAAATATCGGTAATGATCTCGTTTTCTTCCTCGGTAAAGGGCGGCGGGATTACGCCGGGCACGTAGGCCGGATCCGTGCGGAACAGGTCGTAATACGCAGCGGTAACCGGATCTTCTGTGATGCCCAAGGCGGAGTTTAGGGATGCGTCAAACTCGGTGTTTACGTAGCGCGGGGCCATGCCCAGCTGCCCGGACCCCAACGCGGATTGCATCGCATAGGAGGGGGCCGCATCGTCTGCAAACCGTTGTGCAAACTCCGGCAGAATTTGCGGTTTGCCGGTTTCGTCATAGTTGAATGTAACGCCCTCTTGGCCGTAATTGCACACGGCCATTCCTTCGTCCGAGTAGCACCAATCCAGCAGTTTGACGGCGATCTCGGGATGCTCGATATCCGCGCTCAAGAGGTAAAACGAGTCTTCCGGAGCGTTATATAGATATGCGCGCGCATTACCTGTGATTGCATTCGTCGGCACGGGCGCCAGCGTTAAAAGCGCCGCAGGGTCAGCCGCCTTCAAATTGGCCGTCATACCGAAAGAGAATCCCGGGTTTTCAAAGTACATAAAGGATTTCCCCGTGTTCATCTTCTCCTGCCAAAGCTGATTGTTCATGGTGGCATAGTCGATATCCAGCACGCCCATCTCATAAGCGCGGTTTAAGTAATCCAATACAGACGGGAAGCTTTCTGTGATTTGGCCGTACTGCCACTTGCTCGTCTCGGGTTCATAGTACATGCCGTAGCCCGATCCCAAAATGAAAGAAATACGGTTCAACAGGCTGCCCGTGCTACCGCGGCTCGTCCAAGGCTGCGAATCCGGATAGATATCCTTCAGCTTTTTCATGGTCTCTAATAGCGCTTCCATTGTATCAGGCATTTCAAGTGCATTCTTTTCAAGCAGATCATAGCGCAGCACCAAGCTCGCTCCCTGGGCAACGTTAGATGGATCGCTTAGGAGACAAAAACCATAGGTAGCGCCCTCAAAGTTGTACATCTGGATATTGGCGTCTGCCTGATACATAGCATAGTAATGGGGCGCATAGGTCTCCAGATAGTCGCTTAAGTTCAGAAAGATACCCGACGACGCATATGTCTTGATCGTCTTATATCCTCCAACCACCGTCTTGACGATGTCGGGCATTTGATTGGTGCTCAGCAAAACGTTCAGCTTCGTTTCGTAATCGGATTGTGGAACGACGTTGATCTTTAGCTGTACATTTGTCTTTTCGAATATCTCCTGTAGGACGATCGCATCTTGCATCCAGGGTTGGCTCGCATGTTCATACACCATAATCTCATAGCTAATGGGCTCCGGCGAGAGTTTCTCCTGCGTCTCCGCCAGGGGGGCGATGGGCAGCAGCGCCAGCATCAGGCACAGGATAGGAACGAACAAATAGTGGGAATGTTTCATGGGAGGACCTCCTTTTAATATGATATCATACGGCGGACAGCCGCACAACACACCAAATTTACCCTTTGATGGATCCGATCATGACGCCCTTCACAAAAAACCTTTGTACAAAGGGATAGATCAACAAGATTGGTAAGACAGCGACCACAATTGCAGCATATTTATAGTTCTGTGTGACGATAGAGGATGCGGCATCGCTGGCCGTTCCGGCAAAATTAAGCATTTCCGTGTCGGACCCCTGTATCACAATATTGCGCAGCACCAATTGAAGCGGGTATCTCTCACGCGTATCCAAATAGATCAGAGCGTCAAAATAACTGTTCCAGTGCCCCACAGCGTAAAACAGCGTCATGGTCGCGAGCATGGCGCCGGAGAGCGGCAAGACGATGCGCAGCAGCACCATCAAGTCGCTGGCGCCGTCTAAATAGGCTGATTCGTGCAGCTCTGCCGGGATGTTTTGAAAAAATGTGCGCATGACGATCACGTTATAAGTGGATATGGCGCCAGGTAATACAAGGGCCCACAGGCTATCCCTTAGCCCCAGGTTTGTCACTTGGAGAAAGAGAGGTACCAGACCTCCGCTGAAAAACATCGTAAAAGTAATCAGCGCCGTAAATACGCCTCTTCCATACAGATCCTTACGCGATAGCGGATATGCGCATAGCGTGGACATCAAAAGATTGATCACCGTACCTATCGCAGTATACACAATGGTGTTGCCATAAGATCTCATAAAGAGATTATAGGTAAGGATCGACGTATACACATCAAAATTTATGCCCAAAGGCAGCCAGTGAACCATATTGCGGCTGACGTAATACCCATCGCTGATAGAGACGATTATCAGATAATAGATCGGGTATAACGTTATAAAAGAGAGAAGGCATAATATAAAAATGTTGAGGGCGTCGAAGAGTCTGGATCCCGCGGATCGCTTAATGTGTTTGGCATACTGCATCGTCTGCTTCCCCCTTACCATAGGCTGGAGTTGCTAATCTTTTTCGAAAGGGTATTGACCGTGGTCAACATGATGACGCCGATTAGCGAATTGAATAGCCCCACCGCCGTCGAATAGCTGGGCGAATTTTCAAGCAGCCCGCGTCTATATACATAAGTGCCGATTACATCAGCCACGGGCATATTGTAACTGTTGTATAGCAGCAACACCTTGTCTGTGTTAGAGCCGAGCAAGCTACCGCACCGCAGGATAAGCATGATGGATATCGTCCCGGCAATGCTAGGCAGTGTAATATGGCGCATTTGCTGCCAGCGGTTTGCGCCGTCGAGCACCGCTACCTCATAAAGCTCAACGTTTACGCCGGACAAGGCGGCTAGGTAGATGATGGCCCCCCACCCTATCCCCTGCCAAACGCCGGAGCCGATAAAAATCATACGAAACGCCCCCGGTATACTAAGGAAAGCCGTTCGTTCTCCACCGAGCAACGCGATAAGATCGTTGATCAATCCATCTCGTGAAAGAAAATTGGTCAACATACCGCAAATGACCATCGTTGAAAGAAAATGAGGAAGGTAGCTAATCGTCTGCACCGTACGCTTAAAGCGCGGTGAGCGCACCTCGTTAAGCAGCAATGCCAAGACAATCGGCGCCGGAAAGCCGAATATGAGGTCGAGAATGTTAATTGTCAGCGTATTAGAGAGCACTTGCCAGAAATATGGATCGCATAAAAACTTGGCAAAATGTTTAAACCCAACCCAGGGGCTTCCCAAGATTCCCTGACGCGCATTGAACTTCTTAAAGGCGATAGTCACCCCATACATGGGCATGTAATGAAAGAGCACGTAATAGACGATCGGAAGGAGCAGCATGAGATACAGATACCTGCTTCGTTTGATACGGGTATAAATACGTCGAATCCGGGTTGGGCTAATAGGCCGCGCAGTCATTTGCCGTCCTCCTCTCCACAATATTGGCTATAAGCGTAATGGGAAGCCTCCGCGATTTGCCGTACGATTTCCCTATCTGCCGGCGTAAACAGCTGCGCGTTGGCTGTCTTGCTGCTGATTTCAATGGGTAAGCCCGCAAATTCTTTTAGATGGTACTTGGCGCACACGGGGTAGCATAGGTGCTCAGCCATTGATGCAAGGGTAAGCAGATGCTGAACCTCTTGCGCATTTTTATCCCAGGGATGGCGGCACAGCCAAACGTATAGCTCCGGGTGGAAATTGGCCATAATACCGCTGAATCCCGCGGCTCCGCTGCGCAGTGACGCGAGCAGCGTTGCGGAATTGGCGTTAAACAGCTTCATCGTAGAGCCCGAGAGGCAGGCCGCGCGTTGTGCGATTCGGGCGGCATCGCAGCAGGTGTCCTTGAGAAAAAAGAAGCGATTGCTTTGGGCACATGCTTTCAAAACGTCCAGTGAGAGAAGCCGCTTATAAGGATACGGGCATTCATAGATGCCGAGGTCCATGTCGCTCCTCCCCACGATTTCGCCCATCCGTTCCAGCCATAAGTCGTCCTTTTCCTCATGCGTAGCCAAGCGATTGCTGATGAGGATGAATGCATCCGCCCCGGCATCCTCCATTCGCCGCATCTCCTCCAAAGTATCTTCAACCCGCTCGGATACATGGCCCGAGGCGACCACAGGCATCGCACCGTCGACAGCCCGCACCACCGTGGAAACGACCGCCGCTCGCTCTAGCGCTGATAAGTGGAAGATTTCACTGGATTGGCAGGCGGCGAAAAGGCCGTCGACGCGGTGCGAAGCATACCATGCCGACAGTCTCTTAAGCCCCTCGTGATCGACCGAACCGTTAGATAGGTAGGGTGTGAGCATGACCGGCCATACGCCGTCCGGATACGTTTTCATACATCTCGCCTCTTGTTTATCATTTTATACATTATGCAGTATAACTCGCGACAACCCGTCGAGGCGATACCGCACAAAACGCATCGATTAAAAACTTGCATTCACTTTATACCAGCAAATGAATCGGTACTATTTTCATGCTATCTGATGATCAAATTATAGCATGACGTCTTTGAGGTAACCATCCTCCAGCTGTCATTCCGACGGCTCAAATGGTGTCCGCGCATGTATCATAATTCCTTTGCGTGTTTGAAATCTCCGCATTCAGGCTTCGTTTATCCGTCGGTGTCAATTGCTCCGTTCCCCGTTATTGACAAAGCAGCGCCACCGCCACATACTGTGAAAAATACCATGGACGAGGAGCGAAATAGAATGACCAATCAGGTGTATACCAAGGTTCGCCAAATGCTTTCCTGTACGCTTTCTGTGCTGTACAAGCCACAGGATCTCCAGTGGAGCTATTCCCACCACGCCTCAATTTGTAACTTTGCCGGGCAATATCACGCCATCTGGTCCAACGGAGAACGCGACGAAGACGACCTGCGCCAGCGCGTTTTGCATGCAGTCTCGCACGACGGCGTGCATTGGTCGCGCCATGAGGTTTTGTTTCCTTCAGAGACGGACCATGTGATGACTGCAGCAGGCTTTCACATTCATGACGGCATGTTGGTCGCGTATGCGGGCAGTTATGCGTATGCCCCACAAAATGTGGCCTGTGGCCGCTACATAACCATCAACGATCAACACAGAGGCACAACCCTGCTGGCTAAATCCACCAGCGACGGCGCTGCCTGGGGGCCGGTTATAGACCTTCACATTCCCGTCGTGCCCAATCACGGGCCGCAAAAACTACATTCTGGCCGTCTTCTCCTCTCCGGCGGCATAACATTCCCTTATACGGACGATCCATTCGGTCTGGGTGGCTGGAACGTCAGGGGCCTCGATCCCTGCCCGTGGACGGATATGTGCGACGACTCCGAAGGCGTCATGCGCCATGCAGCGCTGCGGGACGACGGCGTAATGCTGTGTGAAGGCAGCTTCTATCAAACCGACGACCGTGCGATTCATATGCTGCTGCGTTCGGACAAAAGAAGGCTTTATGAATCCGTCAGCATCGACGACGGTGAAACGTGGAGCAAGCCCATCGCAACGGGCTTTATCTGCGCAAATTCAAAATTTCATCTCGGCCGTCTGCCGGACGGGCGCTTTTATTGGGTAGGAAACCCTGACCCTGCAAGCGCCCGCTGCCCATTGGTTTTATCCCTTTCTGCCGACGGGGCGGTCTTTGATCAGGAGTACATCATCGATGAAACATACCGCCCTTTGCGCCATCCAGGGAAGTACAAAGGAGGCATCTACGGATATCCTCATTCTTACATTGAAGGTGGACGAATGTACATAATTTGCTCCGTCAACAAGGAGGACGTTCACGTATACTCCTTTGAACTGTCTCAGCTAGATCATTGAGAAAGGAACATCATTCTATGACAAGTACGGCCTATGTTATGCGCCCGCAAGAACGCGTCGACGCAGTCCTGGATACGGACGCGTACAACGAAATAGATGACCAGTTTGCCATCGCTTATCTTTTGGCCTCTCCCGACCGAGTCAATTTAGAAGCGATTTATGCTGCGCCTTTTCAAAATAAAAAGGCCACCAGCCCGGCAGAGGGCATGGAAAAAAGCTATCATGAAGTCCTCAAGCTTTTAACCCTTGCCCAAAAACCGAATCTGGCCGTTAGTCTCTTTCGAGGGAGCACGCGCTATTTGCCGGATGAAAAAACACCTATCATCAGCGCGGCGGCGCAGGATCTTTGTGAGCGGGCTGAACGCCACACCCCACATCGCCCATTATACGTCCTGGCGATCGGCGCGATCACAAACGTCGCCTCGGCGCTGTTGATCAATCCCGCTATAGCTGCCAATCTGGTCATCGTATGGCTGGGCGGTCATGCCTATCACCATAAAAACAACCTTGAATTTAACGCTAAACAGGATGTCGCCGCCGCACGCGTCGTATTTAACAGCAATGCAGCCCTCGTGCAGCTTCCTTGTGTCGGCGTCGTCGATACGCTGACTACTACTGAACCGGAATTGCGCTATTGGCTATCCGGAAAAAACGCGCTGTGTGATTATCTCGTTTCTCACACCGTCGAGGAGGCCGAAACCTACGCAAGGAACAAGCCCTGGAGCCGCGTCATCTGGGATATTTCAGCCGTGGCATGGCTACTGGATACGGAGGGACGCGCAGTGCTGGACCGCTGTGAGCATCGTCCCATTCTACAATATGACCATCACTATAGTTTTTCTCCGGATCGGCCGTCCTTGAACTATGTATACCAAATCCGCCGAGACGCGGTGTTCGAGGATCTTTTCCGGCGGCTCGCATCCCTAGATACCGGCATCGAAAGTCAAATGCCTTAACAGGATCTCCTTTCAACGCAAAACGCCGCAGCTTCGACGTCAGTCGAAGCTGCGGCCTCTTTGTCTTCAGGCTGCTTTGCGCGCTTCCCGTTCCCTTTCGATCCGCTCTTTCGCCTCCTCGAGCGCAGTGCTCGCCTCCCGCACATGGCGGCTCCCCACGATGACGAGGAGCCCGCCCGCGATGAATCGGATCGGGGGCGCCGACACCAACAAAATGGTAAATGCCGCAAACGCGCACAGGCTCGTGAACATCAGCATCGCATGGTTGTGCAAAATAGGCAATAGCAAGAGCACGATCGCGGCCAGCAGTAGCACGGCATGCGTTACCGGCCACAGCCCGAGCAGCGCGCCGAACATCGAAGCGATCGCCTTTCCACCCTTAAATTTCAGCGTCGCCGGATAAGCGTGGCCCAGAACCGGCGAGAGCGCCACAGGCACGAGCGCCCAACCGGCAATGCCGCCCCAGACGATGGCTGCATAGACCGGAACCGCAGCCTTGAGCACATCCAGCATGGCGCAAAATACGCCGACCGCCGGGCCGCAAAGGCGCAACGCGTTTGCCGCGCCAGGGTTGCCGTCGTCGTTTTGCGTGCGCACATCTCCGCCCGTGAGCAGCTTGGGGATATAATAGGAATACATGACGCTGCCCGACAGATATCCGGCCAGCGAAAAGAGAACCATCCGCAGTCCCATAAATGCCCGCCTCCTCGCAACCCTATTTATCGGTGAAAAGAGCCGTCCGCCGCGCGCGCGATCAAATCGCGCGCGATATCCATCGCCGCCGTGCCCGATATCAGCCGCGCCTGCGCCGCCCCCTGTGCCGCGCGCAGGCCCGCGTCATCCAACAAACGCCCGACAACGGCCGCCGCCTCCCCGCTTTTTTTAGCCCAGCATGCCGCGCCCTCTCGCTCAAAGAAGGCCGCGTTTTGCGTCTCCACGCCTTGTATCGGGTGAATCAAAACAAGCGGCAGGCGCTTTTGCATGACCTCCGTACTGGTCAGCCCGCCGGGCTTGGTGACCACCACATCCGCGCTGTCGAGCAGCTCAAAGAGCGGCTGCACCCGCCCCAAAACGCGCAGCCTGCCCCCTTGCGGGTATGCGGATTCGATCTGCGCGCGTACGCGCGCATTGCTGCCGCAGACGACCGTGATGTGCACATCGTCCGGCAGGGTGAGCAGCTCGTCCAGCACCTCCGGCAGGTTGCCCGCGCCCATCGATCCGCCGATGAGCAGCACGTGACGCACATCCGGCGCTAGCCCTTGCGCCGCCTTGGCTGCGCGTACGTTCGCGCAGGGTTGACAGACCGGATCCGCGGGAATCCCGAGAGGCACGAGGCGATCCGCCTTCATGCCGTGCGCTACGTACTCCTCCGTCAAGGCGGCGCTCGGCGTATAAAAGACGTCCAGATCCACCTCTTCCCAGAAAGGCGCGCAGGTATAATCCGTCATCACGCCCGCCGTCAGCGGCAACTGCCTGCGCGCGCGCAGGCTGCTGATCGTCTGTGCGGCAAAGATATGAGGGCAGACCACGATATCCGGCCGCTGCTCATCCAGGTAAGCGGCCAAACGGTCTTTATACAACGCATTGGCGTAGTAGATCGGGCTCTTGTGCCGGGGGGAGGAGACAAACGCGCCGGCTTGATAAATTTTTCCGAACACCGATGGATAGTGGCGCACGACGCCCACGTAGACCCCTTCTACGGCGCGCGCCACGCGCTTTCCTGCAAGCTCCAGGCAGTCCCGGCTCGCGGTCTTCACCCCGAGATCGCCCAGCGCCCGCGCAATGGCCTGTGCCGCCGCGTTGTGCCCGCCGCCGGTGGCTGCGGATAAGCAGACCGCCTTCACAGTGTCACTCCCCCCTCATCTATTTTGAATATAGTATAACACGCTTTTGACGCGGTGGCGACAGGCAAACTTCTTGATGTCGTTTCGTTCGTCTCAAAACCACACAGAGCGCGCATGTTTTCGCGTGCGTCCGTGCATACTAGGCCCATCATTGCAGGAGGTGACCGCATGCAGCTTGCATCTTCACGCCTTTCAGGCGAAACATCCCCCTACCTTCTCGCACACGCCGCCCAACCGATCGCCTGGTATCCATGGGGCGATGAAGCGTTTGAAGAGGCTGCGCGCCGGGACGTACCCGTCTTCCTCTCCAGCGGCTACGCGAGCTGCCACTGGTGCCATCGTATGGCGCAGGACGCCTTTCAGGATCCCATCGTAGCGGAGCTTTTAAACGCGCATTTCGTCTCCATTAAAGTCGACCGCGAACAGCGGCCGGACGTCGACGCGTATTACATGGAGTCGTGCATCGCGCTCAACGGCGAGGGCGGCTGGCCGCTCTCCGTCTTTTTGTTGCCCGACAGACGGCCGTTCTTTGCGGGCACCTACTTTCCCGCGCAGTCCCGCGGCGGGCAGACGGGCCTGCGCGCGCTGCTCAGCCGGCTTAGCAGCCTGTGGGCGAGCGACCGCGCGCGCATCGTCACCTGGGCGGACCAGCTGTCCGGGGTGGTCTTCCAAAATCACGCCGGCGCGCACGCGGATATGGACGCCCTGTGCACGCAGCTGGAGCGCGACCTGCTCTCCGCGCAGGATCACCGCGCGGGCGGCATCGGCGCCGCGCCCAAGTTCCCCAACGTGCCCGCGTTGCGCTTCCTTTTGGAGCGCGCGCAACGCGAATCCGCGGAGAAACCGTCCGAGACCGCCCCGGGCATGATGCTGCACAAGGCGGCGCGCGCGATGGCCTACGGCGGCATTCACGACGTTATCGGGGGCGGCTTCTTTCGATACACTGTCGATGCGATGTGGCGCACGCCTCATTATGAGAAGATGCTCGTGGATAACGCGCAGCTCGCGCTGCTCTTCCTGGCCTGCGGCATGCCGGATTCAGCCGTCGACGCGGCGGACTACATCCTGTCGACCCTCCGTTTTAAAGAAGGGGGCTTTTATTCCTCGCAGGATGCGGACGACCCGCGCGGCGAGGGCGCGTATTACATGCTGACGCCCGAGGAGGTCGAGGCGGCGCTTGGCCCGGAGGACGGGGCACGCTGCTGCGCGCTGCTGCACATTTTGCACGCGCCCGGTGAGCGCCATCAGCAGGGCGTGCTCCCTTACCTGGACGACGGCCTACGCGAGGCGGACGAGGCTTTCCTACGCGGCGTGATCCCGAAGCTGCAGGATATTCGCAAGGAACGGCCCGCCCCACGGGTGATCGAGCAGGCGACGCTGACGGGTAACGCGCTGGCGATCATGGCCTTCGCCGTGCTGGGCCGCCTGCTCGGCCGGTCGAACTACGTGCAATCCGCTGCCCAGGCCGCGCGCTTCGTCGGCGAATACATGGTGGAGCGCGGACGGCTCTACGGCGCCTGGTCGGCGGGCTCCGCCTCCAGCCCCGCGACGATCGACGGTTACGCCGCCTATACCCTCGCGCTCTTCATGCTCTCCGAGGCCGACAAGCAAACCCCCTGGCGCAAGAGCGCGCTGCACTATCTGGATGAGACGATGCGCCTCTTCGTCCCGCCGGACGGCCGGCCCGCGCTTACGGGTAGCGACATGCGCGATCTGCCGGTGCGCATCAGCGCCGTCACCGATGAAAGCGTGCCCTCCGGCGCGGCGCTGCTGATGGAAAGCCTCCTGCTCGCGCACCGCTTTACCGGCAATCCCGAGCGGCTCGCCGACGCGCAAAGAATCCTGGGCGCAAGCCTGCCCTCCTCCGGGGCCGCCCTGCTGGCACACGCCGGGGTGCTCACGGCCGGCATGAAAATACAGCAAAGCGCGAAATAAGCGGGAATATGGCGTAGGCGCCGTCTAACCGCTATTCCCTGGACGTTCGTTTCGAACGTCCTTTCTTGTCGTCTTGCCCACAAATAACAGCTTTGAAGACAGCCTCCTTAAAATTTCCCATTTTCGTCAACCTTTATCTTGCCCCCCGCGCGCGCAAGGCGTATAATGATAGAGATTATTCCCTTGCAGTGATTCGCGCGCCCGGCGCGTTCTATAGAAAACCGGATTTATATTCGATCCATAAGGAGGAACGCGCCTTGCGCCATAAATTATGCTTGCTGTTTATCGTGCTCCTCTGCGCGCTTAGCGCACCGGCGCTGTGCGAGGAGGAACCTTTAGCGGTCAATACCCAGGTGCACCATTACCTGCTGCTGGGGCTCGATACGTATACGGACGCCATCGCCCACGATGCGCGTACGGACACCATATTGCTCATCACGATGGACCGGAAGTACGAGCGCCTCATCCTCACGTCGATCCTGCGCGATACCAAGGTAAAAAACCCCAGGGGAAACGATACGAAGATGAACCTGCTCTATAAGAATTACGGCATCGACGGCGTCACACAGGTGCTGGAAAAGCAGCTCGATATCGACATCTCCGGCACAGTGCTCATCAACTACGAGAACGTCAAACTGCTCATCGACGCGTTGGGCGGGGTGGACATCGAGATCACCAAGAACGAGGCCAGCACCATCTCCAGCATTCTGCTGCACGACGATCCCAACCTACCCGCAGGCGCGGGCATGACGCACATGACCGGTCGCATCGCGCTGGCCTACATGCGCAACCGCTGGGATACGCTCGACGGCAGCAACGGCGGCGATTTCAGCCGCACGCAACGCCAACGCAAGGTGCTGACCGAGCTGCTGCGCAAATGCCGGTCGATGAGCCTTGGCGACCTCTCCGCCGTGTATAACGCCATCGCAGACGGGGTGGAGACCGATATGAACCCGCTGGAGATCCTCTCGGCCATTCAAATCGGCTATAGCATGCTCAGCGCGGACCTGACGGAATACCACATCCCGGCCGACGGCACATTCTCCTATGGCATGCTCGGCTCCTCGTCGGTGCTTAGCACCAACTGGACGCGCAATAAAAACCTCTTTCACGAACTGCTCAATACGCCTCCGGAGGGGGTATGACCATGTATGACAAGCGCCGCACGGACTTTTTCCCGCCGGTTCATGCGGCGCTTCTTTTATTGCTCGCGATCGTCTGCGTGCGCCCTATGCTCTCCTGGCTGTACGGCGTGCTGTTTCCCAGCGGCATCGGCGAAAACCTGTATTATATGATCTCCGCTTTGCAGGAAATCAATCTCTTCGCCCTGCCCGCCATATGGATGCTCTTTGTGCGCTATCCCACGTCGCATTTATCGGTTCGCACGGCGAAGCTGCGCGCGAGCGAAGCGGTCTCATTCTCGCTTGCGGCCATCCTCGGGGTCTTCGTCTTTTCCTACCTCTCCAATCTATGGATGCTGCTCCTGCAGCGCCTGGGCGTCCCGCTGACGCTCTCGTCCGTGCCCGCGCCCTCCGGGCCCGTGCAATTCCTCTCCTCCGTGCTGGCGATCGCCACGCTGCCCGCCATGTGCGAAGAGCTGTTTTTCCGCGGCTTCGTCTTCTCGGCGTTTGAGGAAGGGGGTACGCGCCGCGCGCTGCTGTGGAGCGCCCTGCTTTTCGCGCTGATGCACGGCCAGCTCACGGCGCTGCCGGTGCACCTGATTCTGGGCTTTCTCTTCGGTTATATGGCCATCTATATGCACTCCATCTACGCGCCCATGCTCTATCACGCCTTTCACAACGGTGCATCCCTGCTCGCAACCTATCTGCTCTCACAGGGCGCGCAGGCGGAGGCGGAGGCGGACGCGGTCGTCTCCCTTTCACAGACGCTCTCGCTGCTGCCTTCGATGCTGTTTCTGCTATTCCTCTGGCTCTTGTTGATCGTGCTTCCGCTTCGCGCCCGCTATCAAGATCTGAAAGGCCGGTTTGACTTTTACCTGGTC
Organism: Bacillota bacterium; assembly: GCA_023404715.1. Classification (GTDB taxonomy): domain Bacteria; phylum Bacillota; class Clostridia; order Christensenellales; family Aristaeellaceae; genus Beduinella. Next base: position 109,306 of record JAEYAR010000117.1, read on the forward strand.
CCGACGCAGACCGCCCCGCGGCCGGTCCACGAACGCTGTCTGCTAGCCGCCGCCGTCGCGCTGCTCGTGGCGACCTACATCTTCAACACGTGGGGAGGCCTTTTCCTTTGACCCTTTGCATTCTCTGCGTCGGACGGCTGCGGGAGCGTTTCTACCGCGACGCGGCGGACGAATACATCAAGCGCTTAAAGCGCTTTGGCGCGATCGAGGAGGTCGAGCTGCCGGATCTGCCCGAACCCGCGAATGCATCGCCCGCGATCGAGCAGAAGATCCGCGAAAGAGAGGGCGAGGCCATCCTCTCCCGCATCCGTGCGCAGGATCATGTGGTCGCGCTGTGCATCGAGGGCGCACAGCTCTCGTCCGAGCAGCTCGCCCAGCGTATATCCGCGCTGGAAGGGCGCGGCGTCGGCCGGGCGGTCTTCGTCATCGGCGGCTCGCTGGGGCTATCGGACGCGGTGATACGCCGCGCGAACGAGCGCCTCTCCTTCTCCAAAATGACGTTCCCCCATCAGCTCGCCCGCGTCGTGCTGCTCGAGCAGCTATACCGCGCCCGCAAGATCGGCGCAAACGAGCGGTATCACAAATAGCGCCGCCCGCCATGGGCTTGTGCACGACTACCTGAAAGAAAGAAGGAATCCCTTATGCGCGCTTATGAACGCCTGCTGCGCTACGTCCGCATCGCTACGACCTCCGATGAAAGCGCGGGCGTCACCCCGTCCACCCAAGGCCAGCTGGAGCTGGCCCGCCTGCTCGCGGACGAGCTGCGCGCGCTCGCCTTTGAAGACGTGCGCGTGTCCGGCGACGGGTTCGTCTACGGCCATCTGCCCGCGTCGCCCGGCCTTAAAAAGCTGCCGTGCCTGGGGCTCATCGCCCACATGGATACCGCGCCCGATTTTAGCGGCGAGGGCGTGAAGGCGCAAATTATCGAGGATTACGACGGCGGCGACGTGCTTCTCCCCGGTTCAGGCGACGTGCTCTCGCCCGCGCAATTCCCTTCGCTTCGCGCGCTCGCGGGCAAAACGCTCATCACGACCGACGGCGCCACGCTTCTGGGCGCGGACGATAAGGCGGGTATCGCCGAAATCCTGACCGCGTGCGAGGAGATCGTGCACTCCGGGCTGCCGCATAGCCGCCTGGCGGTCTCCTTCACGCCCGACGAGGAGATCGGCGAGGGCATCGAGCATTTCGACGTCGAAGGGTTCGGCGCGGACTTCGCCTATACCGTGGACGGCGGCGACCTGGGCGAGCTCGGGTATGAAAACTTCAACGCCTGCGGCGCGCAGTTCGACGTGCAAGGCGTCAGCGTGCATCCCGGCAGCGCCAAGGATACGATGGTCAACGCCTCGCTGGTCGCGATGGAGGTAGCCGCCATGCTGCCCGCCGCCGAGACGCCGCGCGACACCGAGGCGCGCGAAGGCTTTTTCCATCTGACCGATATGCAGGGCGACGTCGAACACGCGCGGCTGCGCTACATCGTGCGCGATCACGACGCCGCGCGCTTTGACGCGCGCAAGGCGCAGCTGCGGCACATTGAAAAGACCGTCAATCACCGCTACGGCGAGGGCACAGTGACGCTTACGATCAAGGATCAGTACCGCAACATGCGAGAAGCGATCGAGCCGCACTTCCACCTCGTCGAAAACGCGCGCGCGGCAATGCGCGCCGCGGGCTTTGAGCCGCGCGACGTGCCCGTGCGCGGCGGCACCGACGGCGCGCGCTTGTGCTACATGGGGCTCCCCTGCCCGAACCTGTGCACGGGCGGTTACGCGTTCCACGGGCGTTTCGAGCACATCGCGGCGGAGGACATGGACGCATGCGCGCGCATGCTCGTAGAGATCGTCAAGCTATACGCGAAGGGCTAAGGACGCCGGGTGGCGGGGCTGCGAAATCGCGCAGCCCCGCCCCTTTTTTCCCGGGCCCGGCCGCGCGGAGTGCTTACGCCGTTTTAGCCGGGTCAGCAGGGATCGATTGGCTTCGCGTCGAAGGAAGCAAATAAGAATCAGAGAAGGAGGCGGTATCATGCCCCAGACCAAACGACACGGTACAAAAGGTTACGTCTTGTTCATCGGCGTCGCGCTCGTCTTGCTCGCTGTCCTGCTCATCTCTGTCCTTCGGGTCCTTTCGGCCGCCTATACGTTCAACCGCTTCAAGACGGAGCTCGTCGCCCTGACCGGCGACCCAACCCTCACGGTCTATGCAAAGGATGGGGAGACGAAGACGCTGATCGACCGCGCGAACCTGGGCCCGCTTTACAACCTTTTGACGACGAACAATACGCGCGTTTCGGTCGTCTCCTCCGCATTGCGCGACGATACCCTCGTCTTTACGTTCGTATCGGAGCCGGAGGCGCCCCCGCGAGGCACGCTCACGATCCGCCGAACTACCAGCCCTGTAGGCGTAAAGCTCCAAGCGGAAAATACGTATGAATACTACTTCAAGGGACCCGGTTCCTTTGAGGACTATCGGCGCATCGCATCGCCGGAGGGCTGGTCGCAGCCGAATCAAAAGATCGAGGAATGAGGCATCGTGCATAAAAAGACGCGCCAGATGGCGCTTTGTGGCATGCTCTGCGCGCTCAGCGTCGTCGTCATGCTCATGGGCGGCCTGATCCCGCTGGCTACGTTTTGCTGTCCGGTCGTCGTCGGCATTCTGTTCATCCCCATCGTGCTGGAGTGCGGCCCCAAGCTGGGCCTTGCCGCCTATGTCGCCGTCAGCGTGCTCAGCGTGTTGATGGGTCCCGACAAGGAGGCCGCTTTTCTGCTCGTCTTTTTCGGGTATTATCCGCTGCTCAAGCCCCGCCTGGACCGCATGCGGTCCAGGCCCCTGCGCTTGGCGCTGAAGCTGCTGCTGTTCAATCTGGCCATCGGCGCGATGTACGCCTTCCTCTTTTTCGTCTTGCATATGGAGGACGTCGCAGGCGATTTCCAAACCGCCGCGCGGGCGATGACCGCGGCGCTCTTTCTGCTGGCCAACTTCACGATGCTCGTGTACGATCGCGCGCTAAACGTCTTTGCGCTCTATTACGTCAAAAAGGTGAGGCCGCGCCTCTTTCGCGGCATTCGATAAAAGAATAGGATGATCGCCTAATGCATCGGCGCACATGTATGGGCGCGCATTAGGTCGCCCGCCCGTATCTCAGAAACTCCCCTGGACAGGGGAGCTGTCAGCGAAGCTGACTGAGAGGTCGTTCCAAACTTTGTGCACATTCGTCACTGCCTCCGGCGGGGGAACGCGCTCCGCTGGGGCCAAAGGGGACAGGGGGATTCCGATTTCCCCCTTCGTCCCCTCTGGACTCCCCTGTAACCCCTTGAAGCGGCCACTCTCGGGGGCTTCCAGCCC
>JAEYAR010000123.1 GCA_023404715.1 Bacillota bacterium
CGCTTGCCCCCTCCGGGTTACGGGCGGGCCTTCGCTTCGCTTGCCCCTCCGGGTTACGGGCGGGCCTTCGCTTGCCCCTCCGGGTTACGGGCGGGCCTTCGCTTCGCTTGCTCCTCCGGGTTACGGGCGGGCCTTCGCTTCGCTTGCCCCCTCCGGGTTACGGGCGGACCTTCGCTTCGCTTGCTCCTCCGGGTTACGGGCGGGCTTGGTTCTGCTCTGTTCTTGAAAGGAATGATAAAATGCCTATCCACATCACAGCTCCCTTTGACCGCGAGGCGCTCCGGCGCCTGCGCGCGGGCGACAGCGTGCTGCTCAGCGGCGTCGTCCTAACCGGACGCGATGCGGCGCATAAGCGCTTGTGCGCCCTGCTCGACGCATCTGAACCCTTGCCCGTCGATATACGCGATCAGGCCATCTACTACGTCGGCCCCTGTCCGCCCAGACCCGGCGACGTCATCGGCTCCTGTGGGCCGACGACCAGCGGACGCATGGACGCCTATGCCCCGCGCCTCCTCAATTTAGGCCTCGCCGCGATGATCGGAAAAGGCTTCCGAAAGCCGGCGGTCGTCGATTCCATCCGGCAAAACGGCGCGGCTTATTTTGCCGCTACGGGCGGCGCCGGCGCGCTCATTGCTCAGTGCGTCAAATCGAGCCGCGTGGTCGCCTTCCCCGATCTGGGTACCGAGGCCATCCGCGAGCTGCAGGTCCATAACCTTCCCCTCATCGTGGCCGTCGACAGCGAAGGGAACGATCTGTATCAGACCGGCCCCCAGGCCTACCGCCAGGATTAACTTGATACATCCCCATAACGATCTGCCCGCGCCGGTCAATCGCCGGGCGGATTTTTCGCACGCTCGCGCCGTGAAAATTCTTCCTATCTAAAATGCCACTTCGTGAAACGCCATCTTCGGCCCATAAGCCATTTTCTTTATTTAGCAGTCAATTTTAGCGCTTGCGCTTGACGAAGGCTCGCCCTCAGCAGTACAATAGGGCGGACAATTAAACAAGGATGGCCATAAGGTAAAAAGGGAGGCATCATCATGTTCGTCGTTTTCTTTATGATGTGGGTGATCTTCAACGGACAGTGGACCACCGAAATTGCCCTGTTGGGGCTTTTTCTATGTGCCGCGCTGTATCTATTCACGTGGAAATTTATGGGGTACGGCCCCCGGCAGGAGTGGAGCGCGGTCAAACGCCTGCCCCGCGCGCTGGCCTACGCGCGGACGCTCCTCGTCGAGATCTTTAAGGCGAACATCCACGTCATGCATTTTATTCTGACCCCCAAATACGAGGTCGAACCCGAACTGCGCGGCTTTCAGACGAGGCTCAGGTCCGATACCGCCCGGGCCGTGCTGGCGGATTCCATCACGCTGACGCCCGGAACGATCACCGTGCAGGTCGAGGGCGACCGGTTCCTCGTGCATTGCCTGGATAAGACGCTGGGCGAGGGGCTGGAAGATTCTGATTTTGAGCGCCGCTTGCTAGAAATGGAGGGGCATCAATGATGGATCCATACTATCAAATCATGTATAACGCCGCGTTCGTGGTGCTGGGTCTGTTGCTGTTTCTGTGCCTGATTCGCTCCATACGCGGGCCGCGCATCGCAGACCGCATCGTGGCCGTCAACATGATCTGTACGATCGTCACGATCATCATCTGCGTATTGGCCCTGGCCATGGGCGAGGGCTATCTGGTGGACGTCGCGCTGATCTACACGATGCTAGGTTTTCTCGCCGTCGTGCTGCTCACCAAGGTCTACATGGGCGTCTATCTGGAGAAAAAACAAAAAGAAGCAAAGGAGGCGAAGGGCGATGTTTGAAATCCTGCGTTTCTCTCTGTCCGCCGCTTTGATGGCCTTTGGGCTTTTCGTGCTCATCGTCGGCGTCATCGGCGTCTACCGCTTTCAATACGTGCTCAACCGCATGCACGCCGCCGCCATGAACGATACGCTGGGGATCCTCTTCATCCTCCTCTCGCTGATCGTCGCCGAGGGCGCGACGTTTACCTCGCTTAAGCTCGTGCTCGTCATTCTCATGCTGTGGATCACCAGCCCCGTCTCCAGCCATCTGGTCTGCCGCCTGGAGATTACGACCAACGAAAGCCTCGCCAAACAGATGGAGGTGCATCGGTAATGGAGTTTCTCAACGTTTTACTCCTCATATTCGTCATCGTGTGCGCCGTCTCCGTGAGCCTGACGAAAAACCTGCTTACCTCCCTCATCATCTTTATGTCCCAAAGCCTGGCGATGTCGATCATTTGGATTTTGCTGCAATCTCCAGACCTAGCGATTACTGAGGCGGCCGTCGGCGCGGGGGTCACAAGCCTGCTCATGTTCGTCACGCTCAAAAAGATCCACGCGATCGACACGGAAAAACAAGCGCAAGGAGGCGAAGACCATGGCGAAGCTGAGAAATGACTACGAAAACAGCCCTTTCGCCCGCTTCACACGCTGGCTTAAGCGGGGCAGCACCCGCCTCGAATCCGAGATGAAGGAAGATCTGACCGAGCCGGCGCCCGAAAACGCGCTGCTGAGCAGCGCGACGATCGCCGAGATGGAAAACGCGATCGACGCGCGTCAGGAGGCGGCCCGGGAAAAAGAGCACGCGATGCTCGAACAGCTGCACGGCTGGTCTCGCACTAAAGGGCGCAAGCTGATGAACACGCTCTACGCCTTGCTTTCCGTTGTGATCTGCCTGTCCATCATCTACGTGCTATTGGTGACGGTATCCGACCTGCCGCGCTTTGGCGACGAGCACAACCCCATTAACAACGAAGTATCCGAGCGATACATCGAAGACGGCCTTCAGGAAACGGGCGCCGTCAATATCGTCACGGGCATGATTCTCGATTACCGCGCCTTCGATACCCTGGGCGAAAGCCACGTGCTCTTCATCGCCGCCTGCAGCGTGCTCATCCTGCTGCGCGTCACGCAGGAAAAAAAGCGCGACGGCAGCGCCTCGCAGGAAAAGCTCGACGCGGAGATGGACGACCGCGTCTACGAGCCCAAGAACGACATCATCCTGCAAAAAGCGGCCACCCTACTCGTCCCTCTGATCCTCCTCTTCGGCATTTACATCATCTTGAACGGCCATCTGTCGCCGGGCGGCGGTTTCTCCGGCGGCGCCGTCATGGGCGCGGGCCTGATCCTCTACCTCAACGCCTTCGGCTTCGAGAGGACGGAGCGCTTCTTCACCTTCAAGACGTTTAAGGTCATCTCCTTTTGCGCGCTGGCGTTTTACGCGCTGGCCAAGAGCTACTCCTTCTTTACCGGCGCGAACCACCTGGAAAGCGGCATTCCGCTGGGCACGCCCGGCGCCATCCTCTCCTCCGGGCTGATCCTGCCGCTCAATATCGCGGTCGGCATGGTCGTATGCTGCACCATGTACGCGTTTTACACGCTCTTCCGAAAGGGGGATATGTAATGCTATCCAACCTTTTGATTAACTACGAGGAGGCCGCGGCCATCATCCTGTTCGGCATCGGCTTTACGACGCTGCTGCTTCAGCGCAACATGATCAAGAAGATCATCGGCTTTTCCATGATGGACAGCGCCATCTATCTGTTCCTCGCCGCAAAGGGCTTTATCGAAGGGCGCGGCGCCCCCATCGTGGTCGACGGCGTGCAGTCCGTCGAGGCGTACATCAACCCCATCCCCAGCGGCCTGGTGCTCACCGGCATCGTGGTATCCGTCAGCGTCTCGGCGCTCATGCTCGCGCTCACCGTGCGGCTCTATCGCCGCTACCATTCTTTGGACCTGGACGAGATTACCATGATGATGCGAAAGGAGGAACCGTGACGTGGCGTTTTGGCAAAACATCCCCTTCTTCAGCATCCTGCTTTCGCTCGCCTCCGCTTCCTTTACCTCCATCATGCCCGCGAAAGCCGCGCGTCGTACGGCGATCGCGATTACGTCCGTCGTGCTGGGTATGTCCGCCTTGCTCGTCGGCTTCCTACAGGTAAACGGCGGAAGCTACACGTTTATGATGGGTCACTTCCCCGCGCCGTGGGGCAATGAAATCCGCGCCGGCATGCTGGAGGCGGTCACCGCCTTCATGTTTTCGCTCATCATGCTCATCTCCCTGCTCGGCGGTCTCTCCAAGGTCGAAGAGCACGTAGAGGGCGCCAAACAGAACCTTTACTTCATCATGTGCGAGCTGCTGCTCACCGCCCTGCTCGCGCAGGTGTATACGAACGACCTGTTCACCGCCTATGTCTTCGTCGAAATCATGACCATCGCCGCCTGCGCGCTCATCAGCGCGCGCACAAAGGGGCGTACGCTCGTCGCCGCCGCGCGCTACATGGTCATGAACCTGCTGGGCAGCGGCCTGTTCCTGCTGGGGCTGACGCTGCTGTACGACCTGACGGGCCATCTGCTGATGGAAAACATCGGCGAGCAGGTCAGGATCCTCAGCGAGACCGGCCGCTATCACCAGCCGCTTACCGTGGTCATCGCCCTCATGTGCCTGGGGCTTGCGATCAAGAGCGCGCTGTTCCCCTTCCACACCTGGTTGCCGGACGCTTACGGCTATTCCACCCCCGCCTCCAGCGCGATGCTCTCCAGCCTCGTGAGCAAGGGCTACATCTTCCTGCTCATCAAGATCATGTATCGCGTGATCGGCCTGGACGTCATTCGCGCGTCGGGCATCGACAACGTGCTGCTCGTCTTCGCGCTGGTCGGCGTCGTCATGGGCTCCGTCGCCGCCATTAAGGAAAAAGATATCCGGCGCATGATCTCCTATTCCTCCGTCGCCCAGATCGGCTACATCTTTATGGGATTGGCGCTCGGTACGGATGCGGGCATGGCGGCCGCGATCTTCCACATCTTCGCGCACGCGGCGGCAAAGTCCATGCTCTTCCTCTCCGCCGGCGGGCTGTGCGAGGTCTCCGGCGAAAAGCGCCTCTTCCGCGACCTACGCGGCAGCGCCTATCGCAATCCGATCGCGGGCGTCGCGTTTGTCGTGGGCGCATTCTCCATGGTCGGCATCCCGTTCTTCGGCGGCTTCATGTCAAAGCTATGCTTTGCAACCGCCGCGATGCAGGCCGGCGGCGTCCGTATGCTGCTGGTGTTGCTGGTGCTGGCCATCAGCACGATGCTCAACACCATGTACTTCCTGCGCACCGTCATCACCATCTATCGCCCGGCCACGCAGGAATATCCCGAGGCCCACGGCTTCAAGCCGCGCGCGTCCTTCGTGTTTGCGATGGTCGTAGCCATCGGGGTAAACATCGCGCTGGGCGTATGCGCTCAGCCGATGCTCAGCGCCATCGCCGCGGGGCTTTTAAGCTTCGCCTGAAAATAACGCATAGGAGGGGTTTTGATGAACCTCATGCTGCTTTGGCCTATCCTCTTGCCGGTATTGGGCGGGCTGTGCGCCGCGTTCATACCCAGCATGCAAGAACGCCGCGTACGCACGCCTTTCGTCGGACTGATTCTCGCTTTAACCGTGCTTGCGGTGGCGCCCATCCTGATCTCTACGGAGCCGCAGCTCACGCTCTGGCAGCTCACGGACACCATCTCCATCACGCTGCGCGCCGACGGCATGGCGAAGCTCTTCATCGGGCTCGTGAGCGTCATGTGGCTGCTGGTGGGTATTTTCTCCTTTGAGTACATGCATCACGAGAAGAACGAACCGCGTTTTTACGCGTTTTACCTACTCAGCCTCGGCGACCTGATGGCCCTTGGCATGTCCGGCAACCTCGTGACGCTCTATATGTTCTACGAGGGCATGACGCTGCTAACGCTGCCGCTTGTGCTGCATTCGCAGACCAAAGAGGCCGTAGCTGCGGGCATCAAGTACTTAATCTACTCCGTCTTCGGCGCAAGCGCCGCTCTGCTGGGCATCTTCTTCCTGAACCACTATTGCACGACGCTCACCTTTACGCCGGGCGGCGCGCTGGATATGGCAAAGGTCGCCGGAAACGAGCCATTGCTGCTGGGCGTCATTTTGCTTATGATCGTAGGCTTCGGCACCAAGGCGGGCATGTTCCCCCTGCACGGCTGGCTGCCGACGGCGCACCCCGTCGCCCCCGCCCCCGCGAGCGCGGTGCTCTCGGGCGTCATTACCAAGGGCGGCGTGCTGGGCATCGTCCGCGTAGTGTTCTTTCTGGTGGGCCCCTCCTTCCTGCGCGGCACCTTTGTGCATGCGGCCTGGATGACGTTGGCTCTCATCACGGTCTTTATGGGCTCCATGCTCGCCTTCAAGGAAAACGTCTTGAAAAAACGCCTCGCCTATTCGACCGTAAGTCAGGTCTCCTACGTTCTGTTCGGCCTGTCTACGCTGACGCCCGTCGGCTTTCTGGGCGCGCTGCTGCACATCGTCGCCCACTCCGTCATCAAGGATACGCTATTCCTCTGCGCAGGCGCGGTGATTTACAAGACCGGCAAGACCCGTGTGGATGAGCTGACCGGCATCGGCAAGCAGATGCCGGTGACGATGTGGTGCTTTACGCTGGTCTCCGTCGCCCTAATCGGCATCCCTCCGACGTGCGGATTTGTGAGCAAGTGGTATCTGGCACAAGGGGCGCTCGCGTTGGGGTCCAGCGTGTTCGCCTGGTTCGGCCCGGCCGTGCTGCTCACCAGCGCGCTGCTCACCGCGGGGTACCTCATGCCCATCGCGATCCGCGGCTTCTTCCCCGGCAATGCGGTCGACCTGGGCACGCTGGAAAAGAAGGAGCCTACCGCTTACATGCTCGCGCCCCTTCTCCTGCTCGCGGCGGCCGCGGTGCTCATCGGCATGTTCCCCGGCGCGTTGCTCTCTTTCTTCCAGTCCATCGCCGGCAGCGTCTTTTAAAGGAGGCACATTATGGCGCTTATATTGCTCGCTGTGCTGCTTCCGCTCGTCGGCGGCGCGATCCTCCCGCTTTTGCGCTTGGAGGACCGCAGACGTCGCAGTATCTATGTGCAGGCCGTGACCACGGCGACCAGCCTGGTCGTGCTTGCGCTGCTGCTGCTGGGAGACAGCGAAACCCATACGCTCTTTCGCATGACCGACAGCTTGGCCCTCGCCTTCCGTCTGGACGGCGCAGGCCGCGTCTTCATGGGGCTAATCGCCTTTCTATGGCCGCTCGCCACCCTCTACGCCTTTGAATATATGGCGCATGAGGAGCACGAGATCCCCTTCTTCGCGTTTTATACCATCACCTACGGCGTGACGCTATGCATCACCATGGCGGCAAACCTTTTCTCCCTTTACGTCTTCTACGAGTGCCTGACGCTCATCACGTTGCCGCTCGTAACCCATAAGATGGACGCCAAATCCGCCCTCGCCGGCCGGCGTTATCTGGTCTACTCCATCGGCGGCGCGGCGCTCGCCTTTATCGGCCTGGTGTTTATCATGACCTTCGGCGTAACGAACACGGCCTTTCAGTTTGGCGGCGTGCTGACGGCGGAGGCGGTCGCCGGCCGCGAGCAGCTGCTTCGGCTCGTATTCCTGCTCGGGTTCATCGGGTTCGGCACCAAGGCCGCGGTGTTCCCCATGCAAGCATGGCTGCCGCTCGCCTCCGTGGCGCCGACGCCCGTCACAGCCCTGCTGCATGCGGTCGCCGTTGTCAACACCGGCGCGTTCGCCTGCATCCGCCTGATCTACTACAGCTTCGGCACCGATCTGCTCTACGGTACCTGGGCGCAGGGCGTCGCCATCTGCCTGAGCGCCTTTACGATCGTCTATGGCTCGGCGATGGCCGTACGCGAGCAGCATTTCAAGCGTCGCCTGGCCTACTCCACTGTGAGCAACCTGAGCTACATCCTCTTCGGCGCGGCGCTGATGACGCCCGCTGGCCTGGTCGGCAGCCTGTCGCACCTCGTGTTTCACGGGTTGATGAAGATCACGCTTTTCTACTGCGCAGGCGCCGTGCTCGTGAGGACGGGGAAAGAGTATGTACAGGATCTGCGCGGTTACTTCAAGATCATGCCCTTTACCATGGGCGTCTACACGCTTGCGGCCATTGCGCTGGTCGGCACGCCGCCGCTTTGCGGATTCATCAGCAAGTGGAATCTGATTACCGCCTCCACGGCCTCGGGGCTCCCCATCGCAACCTTCGGCAGCGTGGCGCTGATCCTCTCCACGATCCTGACAGCGGTTTACCTGCTCTACGTGGTCGTGACGGCCGCCTTCTCGCCGCTCGGCGAGGGCGTCGACCTTCAGAATCGCGATCCCGGGCTTTGTATGAAGGCGCCGCTCGTCTTGCTGTGCGCGGCCATCGTGCTGTGCGGCCTATATTCCACCCCGCTCGTTCACTATTTTCAGTCCATCGCCGCTGGGCTGTGTTAAGGAGGCATGAAGATGAACCTGCTCTTACCTCTTGCGATCTTCCTGCCCATGGCCGGGGCGATCCTCTCTTACCTGATCGGCCGCCGCAGCAAAGCCTGTCGCAATGCGTTTTGCTGTGCGCTGACGGCGGCGGAATTCGCGCTCGCCCTAGTCCTGCTGCTGCTGGTAGCGCAGGGGCGCACCCTGACCCTACGCGTAGAGGGCTTTTGCGCCCTGGGGCTTTCCCTGCGCGCGGACGGCTTTCGGGCGCTGTACACGCTCATCGCCGCGTTCATGTGGCTGATGACGACGCTGTTTTCCCCGCAGTACTTCGCCCACTACCGCAACCGCAACCGCTATTTTCTCTTCACGCTCATGACGCTGGGCGCCACGGTCGGCGTCTTCCTCTCGGACGACTTGTTCACGACCTTCATCTTCTTCGAGGTGATGTCGCTGACCTCCTACGCCTGGGTCGCGCACGACGAACGTCCCGAGGCGATGCGCGCGGCGGAAACATATCTGTTCATCGCCGTGCTGGGCGGCATGGTCACGCTCATGGGCCTGTTCATGCTCTATCACCAGCTGGGCACGCTCTCCTTTGAAGGCATGCGTGCGGCGGCGGCGCTGCTGCCCGACAAGCGCAGCCTCTATCTGCCCGGCGCGCTGGCGTTTTTCGGCTTTGCGGCCAAGGCGGGCATGTATCCGTTGCACGTATGGCTGCCCAAGGCGCACCCGGTCGCGCCCGCGCCCGCGAGCGCGCTGCTCTCGGGCATCCTGACCAAGAGCGGCGTATTCGGCATCCTCGTCCTCTCCTGTAACCTGTTTTTGCACGACGCGCCCTGGGGCAACGCGGTGTTGGCCTTCGGCGTCGTCACGATGTTCATGGGCGCGCTGCTGGCGGTGTTCTCCGTCGATCTCAAGCGCACGCTGGCCTGCTCGTCGATGTCGCAGATCGGCTTCATCCTCGTGGGCGTAGGCATGCAGGGCCTGCTGGGCCATCATAACGCCCTGGCCGTGCAGGGGACGTTCCTGCACATGGTGAACCATTCGCTCATCAAGCTGACGCTGTTCATGGCCGCGGGCGTGGTCTATATGAACCTGCATAAGCTGAATTTGAACGACGTGCGCGGCTTTGGCCGCGGCAAGCCCCTGCTGCACTTTTCCTTCCTCATGGGCGCGCTGGGCATCATCGGCATGCCGCTTTGGAACGGCTACATCAGCAAGTCGCTACTGCACGAAAGCATCCTGGAATACGTGCTGCTCCTGCGGGAGGCCGGGCAAAGCGCCTGGGTTTACTCCTTTGTCGAGCTTGTGTTCGTCGTCACCGGCGGTATGACGGCCGCTTACATGACGAAGCTGTACATCTGCCTCTTCTGGGAGAAGAACGGCGATGCGGCGGTACAAAAGAGGTACGACGCCCTGCGCGGGCGGTACATGAATCGCCTTTCGGCCTTCGCGCTGTGCGGCTCCGCGGCGGTGCTGCCCGTGCTCGGCATGCTTCCGGACGTGTTTATGACCCGCATCGCCGCGCTCGCGCAGGGCTTCATGCACGGCGTCTCGCCCGAGCATGCGGTCGCTTACTTTTCAGATGCGAATTTGATCGGCGCCTCCAAATCGCTGCTCATCGGCGCAGTGCTCTACGCGCTCATCCGTTATGCGCTCATGCAAAAGGAAAAGGGCCTGCGCGTATACGTCGACCGTTGGCCCGCCTGGTTCGACCTGGAGGATCTCGTCTATCGTCCCCTCCTCACGCGCGCGCTGCCCGCTATAGGCTATGGCTTCAGCCATGTGCTGGACAGCCTGCTGTCGTGCAAGCTGACGCTCGTATACGTCCCCGCGGCGGTCACCGCCCTAACCCGCGCGCTCGACGAGCTGGTCGATTCGTTTGCCGTCGCCCTGCGGCATACGGCGCTGGGCAAGACGAAGCGGCACAAGCCTGTGCCCGTCGGCACGCGCCTGACCTACACGCTGGGCACCGTGCTCAACGGCGTCGTCTGGGTGCTGAACCGCACGGTATACCATCGCCGTCCGATCCGCACCGACTTCACCGCCGCGCTGGCCGCCGGCCTGGAGGAGATGCGCAGCGGCGGGCGGCTCGTCACCGGCAGCGTCTCCTTCGGCCTGTTGCTGCTGTGCATCGGCATGTACGTCACGTTTACCTACCTCATGACGCTCTAAAAAAGGGCGCCTTCGATTCCGGCGGATCGAAGGCGCTTCTTTGCGTTCATCGCGCGTAGCAGCACGTCTCGCACGGCGTAAGGCTTTCCAGCTCGGCCGGCCCGGCCTGCGGCAGCGGCGACTCCTCTAGCGGCGCGCTGCCGCACTGCCCGTCCAGGTGAAAGCGTCCGCTCGCATCCGCATAAAAGGCCGGCTCCTCCCCAAAGCACGCCTCACAGGCCCGCGCATTCCCCAGCTTATAGCTCCACACGGATTTGACGGGCGTCAGAGGGCCTGCGTCCGGCCCGGCCTCGGGGCAGCGGATATACTTATGATATGTCGTCGCCTCTGCGGGATCGTAAAATAGCCATTCGCACCGCACATCGCAGCACAGCGGGCAAGGCGCCAGCGCGTCGAAGGGCGTATCGGCCAATTGTTCCGGCAGTATCGCGCCCTCTGCCAGCCGGTCCGTCGCGGTGAGGGGGCACAGGGCGTCCAGGTGGTATCGCCCGTCTAATGCGGGCTCGCCATAGACAGATGTCAGCGCGCCGCCGTGGCAGACCGGGCAGGCGCTCAAGCGCTCGAGCAGCGCCTCGTCCGCATCGGATGGATCGAACGCCGTAAGCGGCAGATACGCCGCCCCCACGCTTTCGCAGTTCTCCCGCAGATGATAGAATTTTCCCCCCTGCGGGTTGTAATACAGTAAAAACGTCCCTCCACCGTTCTCCTCCCGCTCCGCTTCCGGTTCGCATACACGGCATTTTTGCAAGGAACTGTATGGCTCGCTCTGCAACTCGGATGCGTCAAAGGTCGCCAAGGGCAGATACAGCGGGTCGACCGCCGGGCATTGGCCGTCTGCGTGATAGCGCTTGCCGCTCGCCGGGTTGTAATAGTACGTCTCTGCCCGCGCGCCTGATGGCATCAGCACGGACGCCGCCAACAAGTAAAGCAGCAGCCTTCTCATCCCCGCCTCTTCCTTTCATGCAGACGTTTCCGGCCATTTTTATGCCTCCGGCTCGCAGCAGGCCCGGCACGGCGTCAAGAGCTTGTAGGGCTGCTTTCCGAGCTCCTCTCGCTTGAACGCCTTCAGCGGCAGCCACTGCGGATCCACGCTGTCGCAGTTCGGGTTTTCATGGTAGTGCTTACCGCCCTGCGGATTATAGTGGAGCGTCGACTGCGCCATCGCATCTTCGTCTCGCTGCAGGCAGAGCGGGCAGGGCTCCAGCGAATCGTACGGCGCCTTCCCCCGTTCCTCCAGCTGAAACTCGGCCAGGGGCAGATAGGCCGGATCGACCGACGAGCACGCGCTGACGCTGTGATAACGCTTGCCGCCCTGCGCATTGTAGTAAAAGCGGATCGATCCATCCTTCACGCAGTGCCTGCACGGCTCCTTATCCCGGTAAGGCTCCCGACCGAGCGAAAGCGCCGGGAATGGCGAAAGCGGCAGGTATTTTGCGTCCACGCTGTGGCAGTTGTCGTCTATATGGTAGAGCTTTCCGCCGTCGGGGTTATGATACAGGAGAGCAGGCGCGTGTTTTTTCGCCGCATTTTCCGCGCTATCCGCCGCGCCTTCCTCTATGCAGACGTTGCAGGCCGTTAACCGGCTGTATGGTTCAATTTGCAGCTCGGATGCGTTGAACTTCGTCATCGGCAGGTACTGCGGATCGACCGAAGCGCACGATGCATCTTTGTGATAGCGCCTGCCGCCCGACTCGTTGTAATACAGCGTCTGCCCCGCCTGCGCGTCGCCTGCAGGCCCTGCCATCAGGGCCGCGCATACGAGCCCGATGGTTATCGCCCGTCTTTTCATTTGCCAATGCACCCTCTCCATAAAACGGTTTTATATAAAGACGGGCGTAGCGCCCGGTTTCTTCCATCGTATCCATTCGCGCAAAGCCCCCGTATCAAATCCTCCGTTTCATCCGTCCGGATGCAGGTTAACGGCGCGCGCTTGTCGAATGCATGCATTCACGCATTTGACCGCATCCCGGCGATCGATAAGGAGGCATCATGGAAGCCATCTCCGAAGCCATCTCCATACGGGGCGCACGCGAGGGCAATCTGCAAAACATCGATTTGGACATCCCCCGCGGCAAGCTCGTCGTCCTGACCGGCCTGTCCGGCTCGGGCAAGTCCACGCTGGCCGTCGACGTACTCTATCAGGAATGCCAACGCCAATACCTGGAGGCGATGGGCTATCAGGGCATTCGCAAGCCCGACGTGGACAGCGTTCGCGGCGCATCCCCCGCCATCGTCATCACGCAGGATGCTTACCGCAAAAACCCGCGCTCCTCCGTCGGCACCGCGACGGATATCTACACCGAGCTGCGCATGCTCTACGAAAAGCTGTGCACGCGCAACTGCCCCTTCTGCGGCGAGGCGATCCGCGCGAGCGACTGCCGCGAGGAAACCGAGGGCCACGGCGAGGATTTCAGGGTCTACATGTATTGCTGCCGGTGCGGCCGGCGCATGGACAAGCTGACGCGCACGCACTTTTCCTTCAACACCCGCGAGGGCGCCTGCCCTGCCTGCCAGGGTCTGGGGTATGTGCTGCGCGTGGACGAGACGCGCGTGCTGCACGAGGATCTATCGCTCGAGGACGGGGCGGTCGACTACTGGCAGCAGAAGTATAAGGAATATCAGATCGGCGTGTTTTTCGCGGCGCTGCGCCATTACGGGCTGCCCGTACCGACGGGCCTGCCGCTGGCCTCGTTTTCGCCTCTGCAGCGCATGATCCTTTTACATGGCACGCAGGACGAGGCGCTTCTCTCGCATTTCCCGCATGTCGCCCCGCCCAGGACGGTCTCCGAGGGGAAGTACGAAGGCGTATGCCCGATCCTTTGGCGCAGGCTCTCCGACCAGGGGGCGGGCGGCGGTGCAGGCGCTTACTTTGCGCAATCCCCCTGCCCCGATTGCCACGGCGAGCGCCTGGGCGCGCTGCCCCGCAGCGCCACGGTCGCGGGCATGCGCCTGCCGGAGCTCGCCGTCCTCCCGCTGGAGGAGCTGGGGGCGTGGCTGTGTGCGCTCGAAACCGTCCTAACCCGCGACGAACGCGCGCTCGTGGCGCCGTATCTGGAGGATTTGCGCACGAAGATCGGCCGTATCGTGCGCGTCGGGCTCGGGTATCTCACGCCCGACCGGCAGACGATGACGCTTTCCGGCGGCGAAGCGCAGCGTATTAAGCTCTCCGCGACGCTCAGCGGCACGCTGACAGGCCTTCTCTACGTGCTCGACGAGCCGACGATCGGCCTGCATCCCCGCGATACGGGGGGCATCCTGCAGGTCATGCGGGATCTTAGCGACCAGGGCAATACGGTGCTCGTCATCGAGCACGACCCGGACGTAATCCGCGCGGCGGATTACGTGGTGGATATCGGACCCGGCAGCGGGCGCTTTGGCGGGCGCGTCGTCGGCCAGGGCACGCCACAGGCGCTCGCGGCGCAAGCTGGCTCCCCCACCGGGCAATGGCTGCGCGCGCCTCGCCTTACGTGCCGCGACGCCCCGCCCGGCATGGACGCGAGCATCTGCATCGAGGACGCCCGCCTGCATAACCTAAAGCGCCTCTCCGTCCGCTTCCCTAAGCAGTGCCTCACGAGCGTGACCGGGGTATCGGGCTCCGGAAAATCCTCGCTCGTCTTCGGCGTGCTCGCGCAGCCGGGGACAACGGATGCCCGCGTGAGCGGCCTAGACGCGTTTGAGCGCGTAGTGACGGTCGCCCAGTCGCAGATCGCGCGCATGCGCCGCTCGAACGTCGCGACGTTTATCGGCCTGTACGACGCCATCCGTAAGCGCTTCGCGCAGCTGCCGGAGGCCAAGGCGCTCGGCCTCACGGCGAGCCACTTCTCGTTTAACACAAAAGGGGGCCGCTGCGAGCACTGCGAGGGCCTCGGCACGGTCACGAGCAACATGCTTTTCTTCGAGGATATCGAGGCCGTCTGCCCGGTATGCCATGGGCAGCGCTTCACCGAGGACGTGCTCTCGGTCTGTCTGGACGGGCGCAGCATTACGGACGTGCTCGCCCTCGACGTGGACGAGGCGGCGGAGGCCCTGCGCGGCATTTCGGCGCTTCAAAAATCCCTCGCGCTGCTGCGAGAGGTAGGGATCGGCTACCTGACGCTCGGGCAAACGCTGACGACGCTCTCCGGCGGCGAGGCACAGCGCCTGAAGCTCGCGCGCGAGCTGCTGGGCGGCGTGGGAAAAAAGAGCCTGTATTTGATCGACGAGCCGACGACAGGGCTGCACCCGCTCGACGTGGAGCACTTCCTGACGCTGCTGCGCCGCATGGTGGATGCCGGCAACACGGTCATCCTTGTGGAGCACAACCTGCAGGCCATCGCCGCCTCCGACTGGGTCGTCGACCTCGGCCCGGACGGCGGAAACCGCGGCGGCGAGCTGGTCGCCTGCGGCACGCCGAAGGATATCTGCGCCTGTCCGAGCTCCGCCACCGGCAAGGCGCTTCAAAGCTTTTTTGGAGGGATGCCCAATGTATGAAAATCGATATGACGACCCAGAGTTCTTTGATAAATACGCTCAGATGGGCCGCTCGCAGCAGGGGCTCGCGGGCGCGGGAGAGTGGGAGACGCTGCGCGCGCTGCTGCCCGACTTTACGAATAGGCGCGTGCTGGATCTGGGCTGCGGTTACGGATGGCATTGTATCTACGCGATGGAGCACGGCGCAAGGAGCGCCGTGGGCGTAGACCTATCTGAAAAGATGCTCGCCGTCGCCAGGGACAAGACGCCCTATGAAGCGGTGCAATACGTGCGCTTGCCCATGGAGGAGATCGACTTCGCGGCGGACCGCTTCGACGTCGCGCTCAGCTCTCTGGCGCTGCACTACGTCGCCGATTTTGCCGCCGTGGCGCGCCGCGTCAACGCCTGCCTCGCGCCGGGCGGGGACTTCGTCTTTTCCTGCGAACACCCCGTCTTCACGGCCCAGGGCCCGCAGGACTGGGTCCGCGACGGTCAGGGGCGCATCCTGCACTTCCCGGTAGACGATTACTTCTACGAGGGCGCGCGCGACGCCGTCTTTCTCGGCGAGCACGTGCGCAAGTACCACAGGACGCTCACGACCTACCTGGACGGCCTGCTGACAAACGGCTTTGCGATCACGCGCGTCGTAGAGCCGATGCCCCCGGCGCACATGATGGCCATCCCCGGCATGAAGGACGAGATGCGCCGCCCGATGATGCTGATCGTCGCGGCGAAGAAGACGGCGTGATGGCCGAGATGACAAGCTTGCCCTATATGCGTATTTGATGAAAATATCCTTTTTATCCGCGTATACGAAGGAGGATCGCGATGGCCCAGAACATTTTGCTCATCGAGGACGACCTTTCCATATGTCAGTTGCTCGTAGAGACTTTGAACGGTAGCGGCTTTGAGGTGCTCTACGCATTAACCGGAACCGAAGGCGTGCGTCTGTTTGAACAAGGGACGTTTGATCTCGTGCTGTTGGACATTATGCTACCCGGCAAGAGCGGCGAAGAGGTCCTATCCTTCATCAGGTCTCGCGCTGACACGCCGGTCATTATCCTGTCCGCCAAAGGGAGGGTGAGCACAAAGGTCGATTTTCTCAAGCTGGGCGCGGACGATTACATCACAAAGCCGTTTGATTTGAGCGAAGTGGTCGCCAGGATTGAAGCACAGCTTCGCCGCTGCGCGCTCGGAAACGAGCCGTTCGCCGTCATGCGCTATAAAGACATCGTTCTCAACTCGCTGTCAAAGCGGGCGACTGTAAACGGAGTGGATATTGACCTTACGGCCAAAGAGTACCGATTGCTCGAATTGCTCATCGGTCATAAAGGTAAGGTCTTCACAAAGGCGAACCTGTACGAGTCCATTTGGGGCGATGCGTACTTGGGGGACGACAACGCCATTAAAACGCACATAAGCAACCTTCGATCAAAGCTTAAGGCGGCGAACGGCTGCTCGGCGTATATTGAAACCGTTTGGGGCTTGGGATATAGATTATACAAGGAATAAAAAGCACTTGCCCTTGACCTTTTCTAAACCTTTCCCCTCTATACTGTATGTATAAAATGGCGGGAGGGTCTAACATGTCGGATTCCGTCTTGGAGACTATCGCCCTATGTAAGGAATTCAACGGGCACACAGCGCTGCGCGACGTATCGCTCACCATCAAGAGGGGCAAAATTTATGGCCTCATCGGGCAAAACGGCGCGGGCAAAACGACGCTCATGCGGCTGGTCGCCGGGCTGCAATTTGCCTCGCGCGGCGAGATCCGTCTATTCGGTCAGCAAGGGGCGGCCGCGCTGCAAAGGGCGCGAAAGCGCGTGGGGTTTATGATCGAAGCGCCGAGCATCAACGCTTCGATGACGGCGCACGAAAATATCGCGTTGCATCGCACAATCAAGGGCATACCGAACGAGGAATGGGACGCGCAAATCTTGGATCAAGTGGGCCTCAAGGATGCCGGAAGAAAAAAAGCGCGTCACTTTTCCTTGGGAATGAAGCAACGTTTGGGCATCGCCTTATCGCTCATCGGCCGCCCTGAGCTGCTCGTTTTGGATGAGCCGATCAACGGGCTCGATCCGATCGGCGTCGTCGAGATACGGCAATTGCTCCAAAGTCTTTGCGAGGAAAGAGACCTGGCTATTTTGTTGTCCAGCCATAACCTGCCGGAGCTGTTTCAGACCGCTACGGATTATATCATCATCGATCATGGCGAAATCAGAAAAGTCATGACGCATAAAGAGCTCGTAGACCAATGTAAAAGTTTTTTGCTAATCCGTTGCGATAATACCGCTTTAGCGGTGAGTTTGATCGAGAACGCATTGGGTACAAAGGACTTTTTAGTCATGCCGGATCACTCCATACGCCTCTACGGCTGTGATGACCGGGTAGAAGAGGCCGCCGCATTGTTTAAGAGCAATGACCTGCTGGTCACGAACCTTTCAATAGAAGGCACTACGTTAGAAAATTATTATCTGCAAATCGTCAGGGGGGAAGAAAATGTGTAACCTCATCAAAAGTGAATGGATGAAGCTTCGAAAGTCCCTACCCCTGAGGGTTTTATCCATACTAATGCTCGCCTTCTCCGTTGTATCCTCCCTATCCAGTCTCAGCTATGTTAATTCGCCTTATCAAAAGGAGCTAGAGATCGCGCTGAGCGGATTTGATGCGTTCTTTTCTTCGATGCGCGACATGCCGACCATCGCGATGATCGGCGTCATCGCCATCGCGTTTGTTATCTGCGCTGATTTTGAAAACCGCACCTTGCAGGCGGAGATATCTGCAGGACACAGCCGTATCGCAATCTTGATCAGCAAAATGTTCGCTTTCTCGCTCGCATACCTCGTCGCATACCTGCCCTATCCGCTCGGACGCGCCGTATTGCAGGGATTCTTCTTTGATCTGGGCGCGCCTGTTTCGCTTACAGCGATCCTACACATGTCGGCTTCTTTTCTGGTCGTTCTTCTGACCGGCATTGCCGTGAACAGCGTCGTCTTTTTCTTGGCCTTTACATTACGCAGGGCAGTCTTGGTGACCGGCATCGGTTTTATAGCGGTCGTTCTGGGGGGAACGGCGCTCATGTCCTTTACGCTGACCACGCCGGCGCTGGGCGCGTTGATGGCCAATACCCCTGTCGGTTTTTTCAGGGCGTTATCCCTTGCCCATTATGAACCCGCCATGCTGGCCAAGGCCGCCGTGATCGACCTGCTCTGCATCTGCTTGGCGTTGGGCCTGTGTTATCTTTGCTTTCGCAGGGCGGAGTTAAAATGAGCCTTCTCATCGTAGCACTCTGCCTCGTTATCCTCGGTCTCTCCATCCGTGAGGCAATGATCCATAAGCAGCTTGCAGACGTTCGGAAGCTCTTGCAAGCTCGTATAGCCGGCGATACCAAGGAGCCGATTTCTTTGGCGCTCAATTATACGCAGCTCAATCGCCTGCTCGCGCTGGTCAATGCGCTGCTGTACAAAATGGAGTGCACCACCATTGAAAGCTGCCGAAAGGAAAAAGCCCTAAAAGAAACGATCGAAGGCCTTTCTCACGATCTGCGCACACCGCTTACGGCCATCAAAGGCAACCTGCAACTGCTTGAGCATTACCAAGCGGCGGGACAGCGGCAGGCGCATTTCACGGTCATCTATAACCACGTAAATGAAATGGAAAAGCTTGTCGACACCCTCTGGGCGTATGCGTATTATTCCGCCGACGATCAGGCTATGGTCCTTTCCAGAATCAATCTGACGAACCTCGTCGCTCAATGCATCGCAGATCATGTAACGCAATTTGACGAGAAAGGGAAATCCGTCCTCTTCATGCAGAAGGAACCCATCTTCGTTCTGGCCGACGAAGAATACTGCCTGCGAATCCTCCATAATCTCCTGCAAAACTGTATCGATTACTCGGTCGGGGACGTACAGACGGCCTTTTACGATCAGGCCGATACGGTGTCTTTGTCCATCCGAAACCCCGTCTCCCCCGATATCTCCTTGGACGCTGACAGGCTGTTCGACCGGTTTTACACCGCCGATCATGTGCGGACCAGGGCCTGCGGTTTGGGTTTGGCGCTCGTGCGTCAGCTAACCGAAAAGATGGGCGGCCAATGCGCTGCGACCCTTGAACACGGGCTATTGGATATTCACGTTCACTTTCCCAAAGACAGTTCGCACCTCCAGGGGCCACATGAAATTGCGCCGATCTGAACGGAAGCGTCTTATCCCCATACCTCGACGATCGCCAACTCCATGGGGTTCCCAAGGCGCGGCACGTGCGCCGTGTTGCTCAGCCCCCGGCTGACGACCAGCCGCCCGTGGTAAAGCCCGCCGGCGTAGCGGGGGAAGAGCCCCTGCCCCGGCGCGAAGACCGGCCTGCCGAAGAGGCGCCACTGGCCGCCGTGCACGTGGCCGGACAAAATCACGTCGCCGGGCAACGCTAGCATGTCGTAGACCTCCGGTCGATGACAGAGGAGCACCTTGACCGCCGGGTCGCCGCCGCTGCGCCCGGCTTTTCGAAAATCCTCCAGCCAGCGCACGTGACGCCTGGACGATAGGCCGCCGATGATCAACTCGCATTGCCCGGCCCATGTGCGGACATAGGCGTTGTGCACAAGCGTCGCGCCCGTCGCTTCGATCGCCTCGTACGTCCTTCGCGTGATGAACCGCTCGTGGTTGCCCAGGCCGTAATAAACCGGCGCAATCTCGACGGCCTGTCTCAAAAAAGCGAAGGCGATGCGGTTTTCCGGATCGATCAGGGGAACGCCCCGGATGCGCCCGTAGATCGTGTCTGCCGTAAAGAGTAACCGGTACATCGCCCGCTTCCACAGCGGATCGTCCGGGTTGTCGGCCTCCAGGCCCTCCGGTATGTCCGCGTGGGTCAAGGGCTTTACGCTCTCCATCAGGTCGCCTGCGATCGCGATGACGTCCGGCTGCTGCGCGGCGAGGGCCTCGATCAACCCCGGGCAGGCGCGGTTATGCAGATCGGCGACCAGCGCGATGCGCAGCAGTTTGCCGCCTGCGCCGCCATGCAGGTCGATCCGATAGGTATTGATTTCAAACGCTTGCGTTTTCTTCATCTAACGGCTCTTTCCATGTGTTCTATGCGTAAAGCCCGGGCGGAAATCCGCCCGGGCGCCTTTTTCTGCTCACGAGCCCCTATATTGGCTGAGCTTCACACGGTAATTATACAGGTCGTTCGAGTGGCGCGCGAAGCAATCGTCCAGATCCTTGAGCATCTTTTCCGCTTCGTCGAGCGTATTGAGGAACATGTCGCGCGCCTGTGCGTCCGCGCGCTCGACCGTCTCACGCGCGCGCTGATTCGCCTGGCGCATGATCTCGGTGTTCTCTACCAGCTCGCGCGCATGCTGCTCCGCCTCGGCGATGCGGGCGCTGGCCTCCTGCTCCGTATCCGCCCGCGACTTGGCCGCGTAGGCGTCCGCGTCCGCATGCGTCTGCTGCGCATAGGCGTCGGCTTCGCTGTGCGTCCGGTCGCTGTAGCGGTCCGCGTCGTCGATCTTCTGCTGGGCCTGCGCCTCCGCGTCCGCCACCTTGGTGCGCGCACGGTTTTCCGCCTCGGTGACGATGTTGTTCGCGCTGCGATTGGCCTCTGCGATGATGCGCTGCTCCTCGCGCAGCATGTTCTGGCAATTTTTGATGTCGTCCGGCACGTCTGCGCGGATCTTCGTGCACAGATCGAGCAGGTAGTCGCGGTCCACGAGGAACATATTGGATAGAAGTCCCTTCTTACTGGCGGTAATCTCCCGCTCCAGTTCATCGATCGCATCGTAAATCTTGAGTTCAGCGTCCATGCATAGCCCTCCTCTTCGCGTCTAGCGCGTCCTGCACGTCTTCTAAAATGCACGGCGGCAAAAATGAGCTCACATCGCCGCCCCATGCCGCGATCTCGCGTACACCGCTCGAGCTGATGTACGCATGCTCCGGGCTGGTCATCATAAACAGCGTCTCTACCCCCGGGCAAAGCTTCTTGTTCATCTGCGCCATTTGAAACTCGTATTCAAAGTCGCTGACCGCGCGCAGGCCCCTGATGATGACCGAGGCGCCGGTCTGGCGGGCGTAATCTACGAGCAGGCCGTCAAACTGCTGCGCGCGCACGTTTTGGATGTGCGCACAGGCCCGCTCGATCAGGCGGAGCCGCTCGCAGGCCGCAATGGCCCCCTGTTTGCTTCGGTTTACGAGCACGGCGACGACGACGTCGTCAAACAGCTTTGCCGTGCGCTCGATGATATCCAGATGGCCGACGGTCAGCGGGTCGAAGCTGCCCGGGTAAAGCGCTAAGCTCATGGCGATTCCTCCTGCCTTCGGCGGACGAACGTAATCTCCGTGTCGCCGTAGCGGCGCGTATCTTGGGCTACAAAGCGCTCGTCCAGCGCGGGCGCTTTCCCCTTGCGGTGTTCGACGACGATAAGGCCTTCCGGTGCAAGCAGACCGGCCGTCTCCAGCGCCGCGCACATCTCGCCCGTTTGCTCCATGCGGTAGGGCGGATCGATAAACGCGATGTCAAACCGCCGCCCGGATAGCCGCCTGACGGCAGCGCGCCAGTCGCAGGGGTATACCTCGCAGCTGTCCTCCATGCGCAGCGCAGCGATGTTGCGCTTCACGCACTGAACCGCCGTGCGTCCGCTGTCCACAAACACGGCGCTACGCGCGCCGCGGCTGACCGCCTCCAGCCCGAGTGCGCCGGAGCCCGCGAACAGGTCGAGTACATCGGCCCCCTCGACCTGTTCGCGCAGAATATTGAACAGCGATTCGCGCACATAATCCTGCGTTGGCCGCGTATCCATGCCCTGCGGCGCTTGAATCGTGCAGCCGCGAGCGGTTCCGCTGATGATCCGCAAAGCATCCTCCCGCCTTCGTACTTCCGGGGGAAACGCGTCCCTCCCCGTTATTATATCAGGATTTCCGAGTTTTAACAATCAATTAGATCAATTGTTCCGGGCCCTTGCGTTTTTGGCCCTCCTTTGCCTTTCTGGCGGCCTGCTCGCGCTTCTTATTGCGCTTAATCTTCTTGAGCTGCGCCTTTTTCGCCTGCTCGTTGTATTCGATGCGCTTCTTGTGCAGGGCCGGTCCGCGCAGATAGCCGAGCGCAAAGCCCAGCGGCAGGATCAGCAGCAGCACCGGGCCCAGGCGGTCGATCGTAAAGCTATAGGCCGATACCGCATCACCCAGCGGCAGCAGATACAGCATGTTGCACGCGCGCACCAAAATGCGCAGATAATCCGCAATGCCCGCGCCGGCGGCGACGGCGTAATACTGGAGCGGCTTTGCGATGTCCGCCCTGTAGTCGTAGGCGCCTACCCACGAGGGCAGATCCTGCAGCGCGTAGGTATAGGGCTTGGCCGCGACGGCGACGACGATCGCGCAGATCACAAAGGGCGCCGCGCCCAGCAGCATGCCCAGAAACCCCTTGAGCGGGTTATAGCACTTGGCGCGCTCATCCTTCGTGGGCTGATAGCCCTCCAGCGTGCGCTTGCCGAGCATATAGCCGAACGTGACGTCGCGCTCGCCCTGGCCGCCGCCGCTGGAAAACTGCATCAGGAAGCAACCGGCGATCACCGCGCAGGCCAACAGCGTGCGAAAGAACGCGTTGCCGATCATCGAGATGACCTGTAGCAGCAGCCCCACGACCGCTACGAGTATGATGGACCCTGCTACGCGCCCCGCCATCGCGAGCACATTTTTCGGCCCGATTGTTCCGCGGACCATCGCCTGTTTCTCTGCGTTGTTCACCTTGGATTCCTCCGTTATCTTTCTATTCGTGTTTTCACGGCGCTCCGTCTTCCTGTTTCCGGCAGCAAAGGATGCCCGCCGGATGGATCACATAGTCCACCGCCGCATCGTGCGCCAGCGCCGGCAGCGCCTCAAAGACCTGAAACGTATAGCCGACGCCCGCCGCCACGCCCCGAAAGCGCGGCAGGAACCGGTCGTAGTAGCCGCCGCCCTGGCCGACCCGCA
Source organism: Bacillota bacterium (assembly GCA_023404715.1). Classification (GTDB taxonomy): domain Bacteria; phylum Bacillota; class Clostridia; order Christensenellales; family Aristaeellaceae; genus Beduinella. Next base: position 22,841 of record JAEYAR010000123.1, read on the forward strand.
CGCCGCCAGCATCAAACGCGATGCCCGGGACGATGGCCAGGTCGATCGCCTCCGGCGCGCATAGGGGCGCGTCGGCCCCCGGCTCCTCAATACCGTAAGCGCTGCGCAAAAGCGCCCGCAGGCTCGCGACGCGACGCGCCGTCATGACTCCGCCTGGCTCGCAGCGTGGCAGCAGCAGCGTCTTCCCGCCGGCGAGCGCGTCCTCAAGCAGCTCCGTCACGTCCAGCTCGCCGTGCACCGGCGCGTAGGCGAGCACCGTGCGCGCGCTTTGGTATATGTCCCAAGCGCGCAGCCACGAAACCACCTGACGCGCGGCCTCAGCCCGCGCCGCCAGCGGCAGGTTCTGCCGCCTTGCGCGGATCTCGCGGCGGATCGACTGCTTGTCCATCATCTGTAGACGCGCGGCACGCGCGCGCTAGGGGCGAGCAGCATTTCGTAGCTGATCGTGTCCGCCCAAGCCGCCAGCTCTGTCGCGTCGATCGCGTCTTCGCCCTGAGCGCCCATCAGCACGACCTCGTCTCCCTCCGCGCAGCCGGGGATGTCCGTCACGTCGACCATGACCTGATCCATGCAAACGCGGCCGACCACATTCGCCCGCCGCCCACGCACGAGCACCTGCGCTTTCCCGGAAAACGCGCGGCGATATCCGTCCGCGTAGCCTACGGGCAACGTCATCACCCGCATGTCCCGCTCGGCCTCATACGTGCCGCCATAGCTGATGCGCGCGCCTTGGGGAAGGTCCTTGACGTATACGGCGCGCGTCGCCCAGCGCATCGCCGGGCGCAAGCCGGTAATGTCCGGCGAGGGCGCATAGCCGTACAGCGCGATGCCCCCGCGCACCAGGTCGTAGTGCGCCTGCGGGTAGCGAAAAATGCCCGCGCTATTGCACGCATGGCGTAAAAATGCCGCCGGGTGCACATGGCTGATCGCCGCAGTCATCGCTTCGAAGCGCTCGATCTGGCAGATCGTGGCGCGCGCGTCGGGCTCGTCCGCGGTCGCAAAATGGGTGAACGCGCCCGCGAGCGTCACGCCCGGCGCGGCGTCCACCGCCTGCGCGAGCGCCGCCGCCTCCTCCGGGCTGCGCACGCCGATGCGCGACATGCCCGTATCCAGCTTCAGGTGTACCTGAGCTTCCAGTCCGAGGCGGCCCGCCGCGCGCGACAGCGCCCGCAGCATGCCCTCGTCGAAGAGCGTCTGGATCAGGCGGTTTTTTACGATCGCCTCCGCCGCCTCCGGCTCGCTGCCGCCGAGAATCAGGATGGGGGCCTGAATGCCCGCCGCACGCAGCGCCTCGCCCTCTTCCGGGATCGCGACGGCCAGCATGGAAGCGCCCGCTTTGAGCGCGGCCAGCGCCACCGCCTTCGCCCCGTGCCCGTAGGCGTCCGCCTTGACGACCGCGAGCAGCTGCGTGCCTGCGCGCAGCTGCTCGCGCATCGCCCGCACGTTATGCCGGATGGCCTCCAAGTCGATTTCCACATAGTTCGTTCTGTACATTCGATCAAGCGCCTCTATCTCGTATGGGTTACCTCTTATTATACCCTATTGGGCCTTGCTTGAAAAGGCCCGCTTTCCCTTTCCCTGCGCTCCGCCGCGCGCCTGCGCCCCTGTTTTATCTCCCCGGTCAGTCGCCGCGCGCACGAGCAGCGCGCACAGGAAGCAGGCGCACATAGCGCCGAGCAACGGATACCCCTTGCCGATCAGGCGGTCAAAGCCGAGCGCCCCGCTCAGCAGGCAGCAAGCCGCACAAAGGATGTCCCCACCGCGCGCGGAAAAGCCGGCCTCGTCGCGCAGCGCGCGCATGGCGGCCGTCAGCGTGGAGAGCACCGCAAGCCCCAGAACGACGGCGCACAGACCGTAGCCCGCGAGGCCTAGCCGCATCGACAACGCCACGAAGGGCAAGGCGCTTCGCTCCACCGAGGCGCCATGACGCAAAAGCACCGCATTGCCGAGCCCCATGAGCAGCAACAGCATCACGGTGAGGCCGCCCGCCTCCCGCCTGCATTCGCGCTCCCCGATCCTGCGCCCCGCCTCGCACAGGATGCCCGCCGCCATGCCCATATTCAGCGCGCCGTAGAAGAGACCCAGGACCGGCGCTGCGGCCGGGCCCGCGGTTTCAATCCGCAAGGCTTCGTCCTGCACGGGCAGGGGGACGAGCAGCACCAGCATTGCCCCAAGGAGCGGCAGCAGCAGCCGGCCCATGAGCGAGAGCAGCGCCAGGTCCTTGCGCGAGCACAGCACGCCCAATAGGACCGCGAGCGCGAAGCCGAGCGGATAGGCCCCGCGGATTGGCACGACGAGCGCGATGAGCTCCGCAAAGGCGGCGGTCATCGCGCCGCCGGTCATCGCCATCAGCGCGCCGTAAAGCGCCTTCGCCGCATAGGCGGCGCGCGGCCCGCCATAGGCCCCGCACAGCGCCGTGAAGGACCCCGCCTGCCGCCGGCCGGCCGCGCGCATGACGAGATAGGCGCACGCGCCCATGAACGCGCAGGCGATCAGCACCCCCAGCCATCCCGCGCCGCCGTAGCGCGTAAAAAAGCGAAGGACCTCCCTGCCGGAGGCAAACCCCGCCCCGACGATCGCCCCCAGCAACGCCAGCGCCGTACTGCCCTTTCGCATGATGCTTCACCTCAAGGGCATGGTATGCGCCCACGCCGCAAAAAAGACGGTGCGCAGGCCGCCGCTTTACGGCCTCAGCCTGTGCGTATCGCGCGGGAAGAGCGTCGCACGCCGCACGTTCCCGAGCCCCAGCAGCTGCGCCGTGAAGCGCTCCAGCCCGAGCCCCATGCCGCCGTGCGGCGGCATGCCCGCCTTGTGCATCAGCAAATAGTCGGAGAATGCATCCGGGTTCAAGCCGCGCCGCTTCATCTTCTCTACCTGCTGCGTGTAGTCGTGGATGCGCTGGCCGCCGGTCGTCACCTCCAGCCCGCGAAAGAGCAGGTCAAAGCTCAGCGTTTGCTTCGGACGCATTGGGTCGTCCAGCACGTAAAAGGGGCGTTTTTCGCTGGGATAGCGCGTGACGAAGACGAATTCCGCTCCCGTCTTTTGCCGCACAATCTCGCACAGCGCGCGTTCCTCTTCCGGGTCCAGGTCCATCGCCTCGCCCGGCGCGTAGCCCTCCTTTTTGGCTAGCCACGCTTTGGCCTCATCGAAGGTCAAGCTGGGGATCGCGTCTGCACACGGCAGATGCGCGCCCAGCAGCGCAATCTCCGGGGCACACGTCTCCTTGACGCAGGCCAGGGCGCTCTTTATCATCCCCACTTCCATGCGCATTACGTCCTCGAATCCCTCGATGTACCCCATCTCAAAGTCTACGCCGGTGTACTCGTTCAGGTGGCGGGATGTATCGTGTTTTTCCGCGCGAAACACGGGCCCGATCTCAAACACCCGCTCAAACGCGCCCACCAGCATCTGCTTGTACGCCTGCGGGCTCTGCGACAGATAGGCCTGCCGCCCAAAGTAAGCGAGGGAAAACAGGTTTGCGCCGCCCTCTACCCCCTCGCTTACGAGCTTAGGCGTATGCACCTCCACGAACGACGCCTGCGTCAGAAAGCGGCGAAAGCCCTCGCACAGCGCCGCCTGCACGCGGAAGATGGCGCGCTCGCGCTCGCTCCTGAGCGTCACGGGCCGCAGGTCGAGCAGCGTCTCCAGCGAAGGCGCGGCCTTGTTCGTATTGACCGCAACCGGCAGGGGCTCCGCCGGCGCGCTCAGCACCTCTATCCTTTCCACGTGCAGCTCCAGGCCCTGCCGCGCCCGCGGCTCGGGCACGACGCGGGCCAAAATACGCACGCACATCTCCTCGCGCAGTTCGCTTATCGCGATGCCGCCCGCCGCCTCCTCCAGCACGCATTGAATGGTCTCGCGCCGTGTACGCAGCAGGATAAACGCAAAGCCGCTCATCCTGCGTATCTTGTGGATGCTTCCGTGAAGCCTAATCGCCTCGCCCTCATGGGCAGCCAAATCCGTCATTTCTTCGCACTGCGGGGCGATAGATAGCATTTCCATTCTCCCATTCCTCCCGTATTGCATGTTTTCTGCGGTCGCTTCGTTCAAAGCGCGCATCCATGCGGGCATCGTCCATATGCCGCACCCCATCACCCCCTTTCAAACCGTAAAAGAAAAAGACCGCACAGAAACCTGTGCGGCCCACAAAGCATACGTGTCTGCACAGGTGCGACGCCAAGCAGCGCTTGCACCTGTGACGGTCGGTCAAAGCTGCAAGCGCCCTCTATCGTCGTCCCTGCGCATGATAAATCGCTGCATCGCCCTGACCTCCCGCTTGTTTTTACGCATTATAGCCCTTTTGCGCCCGCTTGTCAACGGGTAAAAGCTTGCATTTTCGCCGGGCCGTCGGCGCCAAGCCTTACGGCGCAATTCGGATGGAGTATGCCGCGGTTAGTTGAAAAGTTAACTGAAACACAAGGTGTAGCAGTTAGAAACATCTGATGTTAAAGCCAGAGGATTGCAGTAACGACCTCATGGCTTTGTGGTCTGGATATCGTGAAGCTATAATGGTTCATGTCCTGCCTTCAGATAGGAGGAGCACATGAACAACAAACACCTAACATTTGATGACAGGCTGGCAATCCAGGCAGGGTTACAGCAGGGGCTGAAGGTCGCCCGAATTGCAAAGAATATCGGTAAGGACCGCTCTACCGTAGGCCGTGAAATCAAGGCACATAGTAAGAATTGCAATTAACCTGGAGAATGCCGCCTGCACGGTGTAATGCATGAAAAGCATAGCATGGCATGTCCCATAGGTATTTGCTTTCTGTCTCCGGTGCGTGTTATCCTTGATAGGGAAACATTTATCTGAAAGAAGGATGTCCATGGACGCGCGTATGGGGACGGAGTCTGTCAATCGGCTGCTGCTAAAAAGCGCCGCGCCGCTCATGCTCTCGCTGCTCATCAATTCCCTTTATAACTTTGTAGACAGCGTCTTCATATCGCGCGTATCCGAGGCGGCGCTGACGGGGCTTTCGCTGGCCGCCCCCATCCAAACGCTTGTCTCCGCGCTGGGCTGCGGCAATGCGATCGGGCTGAACGCGGCGGTCTCGCGGGCGCTGGGCGAAAAAAATGAGGGCGAGGTCAAAGCCTCGGTGGCCGCCTCGCTGTTTATCGCATTTTGCTCCTGGGCATTGATCGCGGTCGGCGCAGTTCTATGCGTGGGGCCCTATCTGTGCTGGCAAGCGGGTGGAAACGCGCAGATCGCGGCCTACGCGCAAAGCTATCTGATGATCTGTATGCTGTTTTCCTTTGGGCAGATGGGGCAATGGGTCTTTGACAGGCTGGTGATCGCCAGCGGCCGGTCCGGATTGTTCTTGTTCACGCTGTCCGCCGCGTCCCTCACCAACCTCGTGCTCGATCCCATTTTGATCTTCGGCTATTTCGGCCTGCCGGCCATGGGCGTGCGCGGCGCGGCGTGGGCCACGGTCATCGGACAGATCACGGGCGCGGTCGCGGGCTATTTCATCAACAGGCGATACAACAAAGCCATTCCCATCGCCTTTGCGCTTCGCCCCAAGGGACGGAGCATCGCGCAAATCCTGAGGGTCGGCGTGCCCACAGCGTTGGTACAGGGCGTGACCTCCTTTGTGGGCATGGCGATAAACGCGATCCTGATCGGCTTTTCCACCACGGCGGTGGCCGTTTACGGCATCTGCGCGCGCATGCAGGGGCTGATGACCGTGGCCGTCCACGGCGTGACCAATGGGCTGATCCCCATCGTGGCCTACAATCTGGGCGCACGAAAGACGGAGCGCATCCATGCCTGCCTGCGTTGGGCCGTGCTCGACGCGGCGCTGCTCTATGCGGTCTTTCTGGCGGCGCTGGAGCTTGCGCCTCAGCCGGTCCTGCGCCTGTTTGAGGCGTCCCCGGACATGATGGCGGCAGGTGTGCCCGCTATCCGGATCTTTGCCGTGACATGGCTCCTGTCCATCCCGTGCCTGGTGCTGGCCGCCGTATTTCAAGCCCTGAGCAAAGGCGCTTACAGCATGGCGCTCACCATGCTCCGTCAAGTCCTCCTGCCCCTCGTGCTGGTGCTGATAGCGCGCAGTCTGGGCAGCCTGAGCGTGCTATGGATGGCTTTGGCCGTAGCCGAATTGCTGACGATCCCTGCCGGCGTGCTGCTGTGGATGAAATGCAGACGCGCGCTGCCGGCGGAGCTGATAAAAACGAAGGAGATTTTGGCATCATGAAGAAACGGCGCGGATTATGCTTTCCGGGATATCTACCTGCTGGCTACTGCCGCCGAGGCGGAAGCATCGACGATTGAAGGCGCGGTCAAGGGCCTTGAGGGTTGGATCGCCTGTTTTGAGAAAGCGCGGCTGGCGGGCACGGTGTTCGCCGGCGGCGTGAACGACGCAGGGGACATCGAAGGGCAAGAGGCTTTGCAACGAGCCGCAGAAGCCGGCAAAAACCTGTAAATCAAAAAAGCAGCGGTTAGGCAGCCGTTGCTTTTTTGATCTTCTACGATGAAAGCCCTGCGGTATTGACCGCAAGCCCTGTAATCAGCGCAAACGCCAGCACGTACCCAAGATACAGCAGAAAGTGCCGGTTTCCCAGCGCGGATTTCATCGCGCTCAGATTGGTCAGCTTCGTGGCGGGGCCGGTGATCATGAAGGCAGCCGCGGCGCCCAGACTCATGCCCTGCCATAGCCATTCCTGCAGCAGCGGGATAGTACCGCCGCCGCACATATACATCGGCACGCCCAGCGTGGCGGCCATCAGCACGCCAAAGCCCCGCTCCGCGCCAAAGAGGCTTTCCGCCCATTCGGCCGGCACATAACGCCCATACAGCGCCGTGAGGGTCACGCCCAGCAAAAACCACGGCGCGGTGGCTTGCACGTTGCGCAGCAGGTTTTTCAGTAAGCGAAGGTTAAGATTGGGGTCGGTGTCGCGGCTGACCGGCTCTAAAAAGCAGTCAAACCGGAAGAACGCTTTGCCCTGAAAGAAGCGGCGCACCAGCGCGCCCGCCGTGATACCGCAAAGGAAGCAGGCGGCTATGCGAATCCACCATGCCGTCCGTCCCAGGGCCATAGCGTACATCATCAACTGCGGATTGAGCAAGACGCTCGCCATCATGAATGCGGCCAGATAATCATCCCGAACGCCCTGCCGGGAAAACGAGGCGGCCAGCGGAATTGTTCCATACATGCACAGGGGTGAGGCGATCCCTAAAAGGCTCGCGGGGATCAACCCCAGCGCACCGAAGCGCTTTTGCCCGAGGCGGGCAAAGGCGGCGTGAAGCCTGCCCTTGCCCAGCACCGAGATCACCGAGCCCAGCGCCATGCCCAAGACCCAGTACGGCGCGATCTGCTCCAGCTGCACCGTGAAATCGTACCACAGATACACGCCCTCGCGGCGCAGGATGTCCATCCAATCGCCCATGGCTTACGGCTCCAGCGAAAAGGTCACCGTCACGTTTCCACCCCCCAGCACGCCGAGCATGCTATCGCGGGTCGCGCCTGCGACATGCCCCAGCTTGGTGAAGTTCCATGTGTTCGTATCGTAATACATCGTGATAGAGTTGCCCTGATACAAAATCACATCACCGGGCACGGTGGTGATCTGCCGGTCATTGGCAGGCAGCGTCGTGCCAATGGAGCCGACCTTCTCAAAATCACCGTAATCGCTCATTTCAACGGTCAGCGGCCCCTGCGAGAGCAGCGCCCTCAGCGCGTCCACGGAGGAATTGTCCTCAGGGGTGATGGGAAGCACCTGGCCGCCAATATGGGCATAGATGTACATGCTTTCATTCTCCTTGGGTTCACCTTCCGCCGCATCGATGTCGATAAGCGTATACGCGCGGCTGCCAAAGCCGATTTCATCGGCGTGCTCCAGCGTGTGGATGCCGTTGCGGCTCTCGATGCGCCGGATGAGCGACGCGCCGTCTGGGGCGGCGTACACCAGATCCACGCATGCCTGATCCAGCGCCACAGGGTCGAGCGAGGCCAGAATGCCGATATCGTGCATGTCCGGCTCGGCGGGGTCGCCGTCGCAGTCGCAGTCCACGCTCAGGCGGTTCATCACGTTGATGTACAGCGCCCGCTCGCCGTCCCCAAAGTAATCTGCTACGGATTTGGCGGCTTCGGCCATAGCCTCCAGAAAAGCGTCCTGGTCGCCGCCCCACATGCTGCCGCCCGTGCCCCCGGAATGGATGTGCGACTTGCCCTCGGAGGAGGCGCAGCCGATAGACAGGTTCTTCATCGCCCCGCCAAAGCCGCCCATGGCGTGCCCCTTAAAGTGGGAAAGCACCACCAGAAAATCGTAGTTGCGCAAATTCGCGCCCACGTAGTTTTCGGTCAATACCGCGCCGCCTTCTACGGGCAGCGTCATGGAGCCGTTTTCATCCAAGATGTCCACCTCCGCGATGGCGGTGTAGCCGTGATCCTCGGCGAGCTGATAATGGACGGCGGTGGATGCGCGCCGCCCGCCGTAGGCGGTGTTGCACTCCACGAGGGTCCCATTCACGGCCTGAACGAAGCCGCCGATCAGCTCGGGGCGAAGATAATTGCTGCCGTCCTCGCCGGTGGATATCTTCACGGCGACGCTCTCGCCCGTAGCCTCGCGGCCCAGGGCTTCATACACGGCCATCAGTCCTGCGGGCGAGATGTCCGCCGTCCTATAGACGGCGGGCGCATCCCCCTCTGCCAGCGCGCAGGAGACGAGCAGGTTAAAAATTAAAGCAAGAATACAGACCTTTTTCATCGAAGCGCCGCCTCCCATCACTCCTGCACGGGCGCGCCGGAGATGTCGCTGCCAAAATACTTATGAGATATTTCGCTAAGCGCTCCTTCGGCGTAAAGCTCCTCGATCGCCTGATCGATGGCCGCCAGGAACGCCGCCTCGCCCTTGCGCACGGGAATGGAAACCCGGGAGGCTTCCTCCGTCAGCGCGACGATCTTGATGTTGGCGTCGGGATGTACGCGCAGATAGTCGTAGACGGAGACCTCGGCGTTGAGCGTGGCGTCGCAGCGGCCGGAGAGCACCATCTGGATGGTCTGATCCAGCGTGTCCACGCCTACGGCCTGCGCGCCATAGCTTTCGGCCAGGGTCATGTACGTGCTGGCGATGGAGTTGGCCGTGCGCTTGCCGGACAGGTCTTCAAACCCGTTGATGTCCTCGTTGTCGCCGCGTACGACCAGCGCCGTACGGATGTAGCCGTAGGGCGTAGAGAAGTCGTACTTCTCGGCGCGCTCCTGCGTCACCTCCACGCCGTTGGCGGCGATGTCGTAGCGGCCGGCGTCCAGCCCGGCAAAGATGCCGTCCCACTCGGATTCCACAAACCGCGCGGTCACGCCCATCTTTTGGGCGATGGCCTGCGCCACCTCTACGTCAAAGCCGACCAATGTATCGCTTTCGTCATGATAGGTCCAGGGGGCCCACGCGCCCTCGGTGGCGACGATGATCTCGCCGCTTTGCGCGATGCGCGTAAGCTGGTCGCCCGCTTCGGCGAAGGCCGCGGCCGCGCCCAGGACGAGCGCAAAGGCAAGGATGCAGCTAAGGAATCTTTTCATGTGTCGTTTCTCCTTTTTTCGTTTCTTTATATTCACGGCGGCGCCGCCGGTTTGGCCCCGGTCTGCCCGTGCAGCATGCGCAAAAACGCCCTTGTGCGCTCCTGCGCCGGGTTTTCAAAAAAGTCGCGGGCGGCGGCGCTTTCCACCACCACGCCATGCTCCATAAACATCACCTTGCTGGCGACGTTTCGCGCAAAGCCCATTTCATGCGTCACCACCAGCATGGTCATGCCCTCGTCCGCCAGGGCGCGCATCACGGAGAGCACCTCGGCGGTCAGCTCCGGGTCGAGGGCGGACGTCGGCTCATCGAAGTAGATGATCTTGGGCTGCGTGGCCAGCGCGCGGGCGATGGCCACGCGCTGCTGCTGGCCGCCGGAAAGCTGGATGGGGTAGTGATCCCGCCTGTCCGCAAGCCCCACCTTGCGAAGCATTTCCATGCCGATGGCCTCTGCCTGCGCCTTTGGCATATGCCGCGCCGTGATCAGTCCCTCGGTCACGTTCCCCAGCGCCGTCTTGTTGGCGAACAAATTGTAGCTCTGGAACACGAAGGCCGTCCTTTGCCGCACGGGGGCGACGTCGCGCCGGCGCACTTGCCCAAAGCGAAGCGTCTCGCCGTCAAAGTCCATCTCGCCGCCGTCCGCCCCTTCCAGAAAGTTCAGGCATCGCAGCAGCGTTGTCTTTCCCGAGCCGCTGGGGCCGAGGATGGCGATCACGTCGCCCTTGTCTACCTGAAAGCTCACATCTTTGAGCACGGGCGTATCCCCGAAAGCCTTTTGAATGTTTCGTACCCTTAGCATCCTCTCACCCCTTCTGCGCGCCATAGGCGTTCAATCGCTTCTCCCCTACGCGCTGGAGCCTGGTCAGCGCCGTGGAAAACAGCAGGTAGATGAACCCGACCTCGATGTACAGCGCCAGCGGCTCATAGGTACGCGCCACGATGCGCTGTGTAGCCATAAACATCTCCATCACGGTGATGTTGGAAGCCAGGGACGTATCCTTTACCATGGCGATCAGCGAGTTGGACAGCGGCGGGAAAGCCGTGCGAAGGGCTTGGGGCAGTACGATGCGCCGCATGATCTGCAAATAGTTCATGCCTACGCAGTAGCCTGCCTCGATCTGCCCCCGCGGCACCGCCTCCAGCGCCGCGCGCATGGTTTCGGCGCAGTACGCGCCCTCGTTGATGGAAAATACGATGACCGCCGCGGGAAAGGGATCGAGCACGACGCCCACCCCCGGCAGGCCGTAAAACACAACGAACAGCTGCACCAGCAGCGGCGTCCCGCGGATGATCCAGATATAAAACCGCGTAAGCGGCGTAAGGATACGCACATGGGCAAACTGTATCAGCGCCGCCGCCACGGCAATCACCATCGCAAAGGAAAAGGATATTACCGTCAGCGGAATGGTCATCGTCAGGCCAGGAATCAGTATCTTTTCAAAGGAATCCGCCAGGATTCCGGCCAATCGTTCGTTCATCGTCAACTTCCCTCCGTCCGCCCGCACCGCAACCGGTAGAGCAGATAATCTAAACAATCCAGTTCTCGCTGGCAGGTATGGAGTTGAACCAGCAGCATCTGCCGATGTACCCGCAGCAGCCGAACTTGCTCCCGGCGACAAATAAGCTGCCCGCACTCCACAGTTTCCAGCGCATAGTACCTGCGTATCGTCTCTTCATCGCAGCCCGCATCCCTCAGGTTCTGCTCGATTTCAATGTCTGGCGCTCGTCTCATCGTCTTCCCTCCATGCACAGTATACGTCCGCCAAATCCCAATGTCTAATAGTTCTTAAACATACGTTCTAATGCTCTATAGGCATAGAAAAGTGTGAATTACAGCCGCTACACGCTGTCTGGCAAGAGGATGGTGCGAAATGAATTGATGAATTAATATTGTGAGGGGCGCAATGAAACGAGGCGGGAATCCGGCGCTTTTGCCGGCCCCCGCCTCGCTTGACAGCTCGTGTTTTTTCTCATTTACCCAAGAGCGCCGCGCGCCAAAGCCTGTAACCGGAACATACTGGCGCATACGCAATGGACGTGAAGGCGTAGGACGCCAGCGACTAGCGGATAAAATTCGTACGGAGCTTCGATTCCGCCTCCGGCTCCTCGATGCCCGCGGCGCGCCCGGCCTCGATGCAGCGCATCAGCCACGCCATGTTGCGGCCCAGTGTACGCATCGTCTGCAGCCCTTCCAGATCCTGGCGCACCTCGTCCGGCGTGTTGCCGTGCACCATGTTCCAGTATTGCGAGGAGACGATGGGCATCTGCGAAATCGTAAAGTACTTGTTCAGCTGGTCAAAAGCGGCGCTCGCGCCGCCCCGGCGGCAGCTGACGACCACCGCGCCAGGCTTGCGCGCAAAGCCCCTGCCCGCGTAGAAGAAGCGATCGAGGAAGGCGGTCATCATGCCGGACGCCGCCGCGTAGTGCACGGGCGACCCAAAGACGAAGCCGTCCGCCCCCTCCGCCAGATCGAGCGCCGCGTTCACGCCGTCGTCGTCAAAGACGCAGCGCCCCTTGCCCGCGCGTGCGCAGCCCCCGCAGCCGATGCAGCCGCGCACGGACTTCTTGCCGACCTGGAAGATCTCCGTATCAATCCTGGCCTTTTCAAGCGCCTTAGCCACCTCGCAAAGCGCCGTATAAGTGCAGCCCTTCTCGTTCGGGCTGCCGTTGATGAGCAAGACCTTCATGCAAGCTTACCTCCCCGTTTATCCTCTGACGATGTTATGACCGCATGCCCGGTCGTATGCGCGTAGCTCGCCGTGCGTCCCCCCTCAGGCGAGATCTTTTCCGAAGGAACACGGCCAAACATCCAGGCCCAGCGCGCGCCCAAAGGCCAACGCCCACTCCCGAAACTTCCAGCCTACGGCGGTCAGTATATTGTCCTCTAGCACGTAGTCGATCTCCGCCTCGCCGCGCTCCGCCATTGCCTCCATGTCCTTCACGTCGATCAGCCCCCGCATCTGCTCCGCGGAAAGGCGCATCTTCGGATCCGATAAAAACCACTCGCGCTCCACGCCCGCTACGAACCGCGTATCTCCCATAATGCTCGCCTTACACAAAACCATGGGCCCTGACGAGATCGCCGCGATCAGCTTTTTCTTCGCATGAAAGCGGCGGATGAGGGCATGTAGTTGCGCATCCGCAAAGTTATGGTACAGCCCCTCCGCGTAGCTTCCCGTGATCACCAGGGAGTCGCAGGCATCCACGTCGCAGTCGGCGAACGCCTCGTCCGCTACGGCCTGCATGCCCTCCTCGCAGCGTAAGGACGCGAGCGACGAAGCGATAAATGTAACCGGCTTCTCGGCGAGCGCGAGCACTTCCATCAGCACGGAGATCTCATAGTTGCAAAAGTGCGGAAACAGGACGATCGCCGTCTTCGGACTGTCAACACCCATAAAACCGCTTCCTTTCTTCGGCCTGCATATCTGTTTTATTATACCACGATCCGCCGCCGCCCGCCATCCGTCAATCCAGAATCCTGCCGTCGGTCGATAAAGTGACGACCTGCCAGGGGATGAACTTGCCGCTATCCTTTAAGGCGGTCTTTGCCGCGCTTTCCAGACCGCCGCAGCATGGCACCTCCATGCGTACGACTGTGACGCCCCGGATGTCGTTCTCCCGGATGATGGCCGTCAGCTTTTCCGCGTATTCCACCGGATCGAGCTTCGGGCAGCCCACGAGCGTGATATGCCCCTTCATAAACCGCTCGTGAAAGCCGGCGTAGGCGTAGGCGGTGCAGTCGGCGGCGATCAGCAGCCTTGCGCCGTCGAAATACGGCGCGTTCACCGGCGCCAGCCGGATCTGCACCGGCCACTGCGAAAGGCGGCTTTGCAACGCAGGGTCCCCGGCGCTTTCGCCGGAAGCCTCCGCGCGGGCGAGCGCCTTCGCCTTTGTGCCGGGGCAGCCGCAGGGCAGCGCACCCGACTGCTTGCCCTTCGCGGCCTGCCGCGCCCTGACCGCCTCGTCGTCGTATGCGGCGGCCTCGCGCTCCACGATGGCGATCGCATCCGTCGGGCAGGCGGGAAGGCAATCCCCCAGCCCGTCGCAATAGTCGTCCCGGATGAGCCTGGCCTTCCCGTCGATCATCTCGATGGCGCCTTCGTGACAAGCCGCGGCGCATGCCCCGCAGCCGTTGCACTTCTCCGCGTCGATGTGTATAATTTTACGCTTCATCATTGAAAACCTCCTGATCGTCAGCGCTTGCCTGCGCAAATCTTACTTGCCTTTACGGATGGATTATATTATAATCCGAGCCATAAAGCTGTTGTAAAAACAACGGAGGGATTTCTTTTGAACGAATTTTTGCCCATCATCCGTCAAGCGTCCATCTTTAGCGGCATCCACGCGGATGCGCTCGCACCCATGCTGCGCTGCCTCGACGCCAAGAGCGTCGGCTTTGCGAAGGGCGAAACCATTCTGCACGAAGGCGACACGGTGGAGTCGGTCGGCCTCCTGCTAACCGGCGGCGCTCTGGCCGTGCAGGAGGATTACTGGGGAAACCGCAACCTGATCGCGCACATCGCGCCGGGGCAGCTCTTCGCAGAGGCCTTTGCCTGCTCCCCCGGCGCGGCGCTAAGCCTCAGCGTCGTCGCCGACGTGCCGTCCCGGATCCTCTTTCTGAACGTCGGGCGCGTTTTGACGCTCTGCCCTGCGGGCTGCGCGCACCACAGCCGCGTAATCCGCAATCTTCTCTCCGACCTCGCGGCCAAAAACCTGCGGCTGAGCGAAAAGCTCACACATATGGGGCAGCGTACCACGCGCGCAAAGCTGCTCTCCTACCTATCCGCCGAGGCGCGGCGGCATGGCGCCGCCGCATTCGACATCCCCTTTTCCCGTCAACAGCTGGCCGATTACCTCTCGGTCGACCGTAGCGCCCTATCCGCCGAGCTCGGCAGAATGCGCGATGAGGGGATCCTCGCCTTTCAAAAGAACCATTTTGTCCTGATCGGCGCGCACGGCCGGTGAGGTTGCCGCTGCATATCGTTCTTTCCACCGGCCATAGCGCCCCTGTCAATCCCCGTCCGTGAGCCATTCGCGATAGAGCGCCTCGATACATTGTTCAAGCCGGTCCTTCTCCCCGCACAGCCGGCTCATTTCGGAAAAATCAGCCTTTGCTATATCCGCCTCGATTCGTGCGTTCACCTCACCGAGCTGCGCTTCCGCATCGCTGATTCGGGTTTCGATCGGGGCCTCCTGCTTTTGCGGGGCCTGCTTGCCCCCCGCCTGTTTTATCCGCCGCGCTTTCTTTTTGGGGGCGGCTTCCCGCGCGGCCTCTTTTCGATGGCGCGCCTCAAGATATGCCTCGAAATTGCCCTCAAATGGAACGATCGCGCCGTCCTCCATGCTCCATACCTTGGTAGCGAACTTGTTCAAGAAGTATCTGTCATGCGAGACGAAGAGCATCGTCCCGTCAAAGTCTGTCAACGCGTTTTCGATCCATTCCCGCGAAGCGATGTCGAGGTGGTTCGTCGGCTCGTCGAGCAACAGGAAATTGACGCTGCGCTGCATCAAGATACAGAGCTTCAACCGGCTCTTTTCACCGCCTGAAAGCGTACCAACCTTTTTCAGGACGTCGTCCGCCCTGAAATGAAATCCCGCCAAAATGCCTCTCGCCTTCTCTACCGATAAGCCGAATTCAAGGCACAGCGTCTCCAAAACGGTCGCCTCTTCGTTCTCAAATTCAATATTCTGCGGCATATAGGCGGGTTTCGCGCTGACGCTCATCTTGATTTCGCCGCTATCGGGCCGCTCTTCGTTCATCAGTATCTTGAGCAGCGTTGTCTTTCCACAGCCATTCTCCCCGACGAGCGCAATGCGGTCATATCTGCTGATTTTTGCGTCCGCGTCGCGCAAAAGGGCCTTGGCGCCGTAGCTTTTGCAGACGCAATCAAATGAAACCATCTCTTTTGCGGCATATCCGCCGCTGCCAAACTGCGCCGAGAGCGACCGGGCCGTAACCGGCTTATCGACCTTATCCATTTGTTCAATGCGTCTTTCCATCGCAAGCGCCCGCTTGGCCAAGCCAGCGTTTGAAGGGTTGATCTGCGCCCACACGCGCTGGCGCTTGATCGCCTCCTCAAGCCGGCCGATCTCGCGCTGTTGCTGTTTGTATCGCTCGGCCTGGGTCAGAAAACGACGCTTCCGCTCTTCCACATAGAACGAATAATTCCCCGCGTAAAAATGCGCTTTCCCGTCTTCGATCTCCATGATCCGCGTCACTACGCGATCCAAGAACGCCCTGTCATGCGATATCGTAACGACCGTTCCGCGAAATTCGCGCAAGAAGTTTTCAAGCCACTCGATCGACGTCAGGTCGAGGTGGTTCGTCGGCTCGTCGAGCAAAAGGATGTCGCAGTCCCGCAGGAGGATCCGCGCCAGATTCACGCGCGTCTTTTCGCCGCCGCTCAGCCGGTCAAAAGCGTTTGCCCGCATCGTCTGGCTGATACGCATCCCGCGGCATACTTTATCCAGCTTTACCTCCGTCTCGTATCCGCCGAGCCGTTCATAGGCCTCCATCAGCCGCCCGTATCGCGAAAGGCCCGCAGGGGTCGCGTCCCCTTCCAATCTTTTCATCTCGGTATAGATGCCCGTGACCTCCTGAAATGACGAACGTAAGATATCCTCCACGGTATCCTTCTCGCCGAACGCAGGAATCTGCGCGAGCATCTCCACCCTTTTGCCCGACGCCTTGATCAGGCTGCCGCTTTCGTAAGGCTCCTCCCCGATGATGATCTTAAACAGCGTGGTTTTACCGGACCCGTTTTTCCCCAGTAGGCCGATCTTTTCACCGCTGAAAATTTCAAACGTAATCCCATCGATTACATGATGAGCGCCGTAATAATGGTGCAACGCATAGGCCGCCAGATCGATCATGACAAATACGCTCCTTTACATTTGGACATAAAAATGCCCTGCGCAGACGTTTTGACTGCACAGGGCGCCCAAACATAAAGGAGCGGTGCTACGCCGCTATTTCACGTGGCGACAGGCATTCAAAACAATCTTGATTCTCAAAATGGGCAGACGGATCCCCCGACATGGCGGTATTGTCCGCGAGTTGGCGGTTTACGCTCGCCAAAAGGGCAGATTGACCCCTTGAATCGATCATCTTGAATGTGTACCGGCGCACGATATCGCTGCCAGGAAACAGCTCAGAGCGCAGTTGCATCCCAAAAGAATTGTTCATGCTTGTCACCACCTTTCTCATAAAATCTATATACGATTCTACCGGATTTCGAGGTGAAAGTCAATCGAAACTTTCATAGTATCCTTCTCTATTCAACGAACACAAAAATCGTGGGTGCATCCGCGTCTCAGTCCAACAAACCTTTCTCCTTGAGATCAGCAAAAATCAACCGATCGACAGGGGATACGGCCGTAATATCCGCGGTTGTAAGCCAAACGATTTCAGCGATCTCGGACGCGGCTTGCAATTCCCCGGTATGCTTCGCCGTATAACATGTCATCCTGACCTTTATGCCGCCCGCTTTTCCATGCGCCTGCGCTTCAAATACGCCATATAGCGCAGCCGAGGACGGAATAATATTTACGCTGAGTTCTTCTTTTACTTCGCGAACAAGCGTCTCTATATCGGTCTCATCGTTTTCGCGTTTCCCGCCGGGAAGATAATACGTATCCTTCCCTTTAGAGCGCGTGCTCAGGATTTTCTGATCCTTCAAATACAGATAAGCCACCTTGTCGATCATTTTCGCTTCAACGCCTCTCCCTTAAAATATGACGCAAAACGCCGCATATACATAGGGCAGCAGCTATCGCCCGCATATCCAGCCGCCGTCTACGCGGTGCCCAAAAACGCGCGCATCTGCGGGCAGGCGCCGCCGCCCATCACGCGCTCGGGCTCGCCCTCGTCCACGACTACGCCGCCCTCCATGAAGATCACGCGGTCGGCCACCTCGCGGGCAAAGCCCATCTCATGCGTGACCACGACCATCGTGCGGCGCTCGCGCGCCAGATCGCGCATGACGCTCAGCACCTCCTGGGTGAGCCGCGGGTCCAGCGCGCTCGTCGGCTCGTCAAAGCAGAGGATTTCCGGCCCTAGCGCCAGCGCCCGCGCGATGGCTACGCGCTGTTGCTGGCCGCCGGAGAGCTGGCAAGGGTATTGATCCGCCTTATCGGACAGGCCGACCTTCGCAAGCAGCGCCCGCGCCTGGTCCCGCGCCTCGCGGCGGCTTTTCCCCAGCACGTGAATTTGCGCCTCGGTGAGGTTGCGCAGCACCGAAAAGTGCGGAAACAGGTTAAACTGCTGAAAGACCATGCCCATCTTACGCAGGATGCGGCGAATCTCGCGCTCCGGCGGGTAGACCGCGCGTCCATCCGCTCCGCTTCGCACGAGCGTCTCCCCCGCGACGGTGACGCTTCCCCGGTCCACCAGCTCCAGATGGTTCAGGCAGCGCAGGAACGTGGATTTGCCGCTGCCCGAGGGGCCGATGATCGCGACCACCTCGCCCTTTTCTACATGGGCGTCGATCCCCTTGAGGACCGCCTGCCCGTTAAAGCCCTTGTAAACGCCCTCTGCTCGGAGCATTTGCGACCGTCTCCCCTTACTTATAATAGTCGAGCTTCTTCTCCGTCCACTGGAAGAAGCAGGTGACGAGGAAGTTCATCAGCAGGTAAAAAGCGCCCGCGACGAACAGCGGCTCGATGGAGGCCGTACGCGAGGCCTCGTTCTTCGCCGCCCGGAAAAGCTCGCCCACCGCGATGACCGTCGCCAGCGACGTATCCTTGACCAGCGTGATGACCTCGTTGCTGACCGGCTGCAGGATGCGCTTGATCGCTTGTGGCAGCACGATGCGGAAAAACGTCTGTACGTGCGTAAAGCCTAGCACCTTGCCCGCCTCGTATTGCCCCTGCGGAATGGACTGGATGCCGCCGCGATAAATCTCCGCGAAATATGCCGCGTAATTGAGCGAGAATGCGACGATGGTGGAGACGAACCGGTCGATATTGATCCCCAGCAGCCCCGGCAGAATAAAGTGCACGGTGATGATTTGAAGCATCAGGGGCGTTCCGCGCATGACGAGGATGTAGAGCGCCACCGGCCCAGAGACGGCGCGGCGCCTGGACATGCGCCCGAGCGCGACGAACAGCCCCAGCGGCAAAGAGAAGAGCAGCGTCCAGAAAAAAATAGAGAGCGTGGTGCCCATGCCGTCCAGCAGCACGGCGAGCAATTTTTGCATCTTCTGCGGGTCTGTGAAGTAGACCAAATGAAGAAACTCCTTTCGTGCAGACGCGGGGTCTGGGGG
>JAEYAR010000020.1 GCA_023404715.1 Bacillota bacterium
GCGACGGGCAAGACGCTGGGCGAGCGGCTATTTGAGGGGATCCAAAAGGGGATGGAAGGCGACGTATCGGGATGGATGCAGGATATCAACGAGCAGCTGGAGCAGTCGCAACGCAAGTTCGCGGAGCTAATGCAAGAGATGACCAACAAATTCTACATCGCAAGACCGGCCAACAGGGTCGATACGCAGCCGATAACCCAGAACAAGTTTGAAACCCACATCGAGTTCAACCAGCCGGTGGAAAGCCCGGCGGAGATCGCACGCCGGATTGAGCGGATCGGATACCGAATGGCGGAGAGGCTGTGACGCTTCAAGACAACGGCAATTCCCCAAGCGGGCGCTGAGCGCGCCCAAATAACCAAATGGAGGGAAACATACCATGTGGAGGAACATGCAGGGAACCTGGCAACAGCAGCTCGGCCAGACGGGCATACAGGAGCTGCACATCATCGACGAGGCATTCAACCTCATCGGCATTATCGTATATTTTCAAAGCCTGAGAATCAAGCGGAGCCATTACGGCGTCGGCGAATTTGAGCTGCACATGCACCCTGCTGATACGGGCGCAGAGGCGCTCGCGGTCGACCGGATTCTATTCCCCGTCGGTAGGCCGGATAAAGCGATGCTGATCGAAAGCCTGGAGCGCAGGGAGAACAAAGACGAGCTCATAGCAAAGGGACGCATGCTCAAGGGGCTGACCGCGCGGCGCATCTGCGTGCCGCCCGAGAGCGCATCGGCGACGTATGGCTACGACCGGATCACGGCGGACGCGGAGAGCGTGCTACACCACTATGTGAGGAACAATCTGGTGGCCCCTGAGGATGCGAAACGGAGGATGGACTGCATCGCCCTGGGGGAAAACCTCAAGCGCGGGATGCAAATCCCCTGGGAGGCACGATTTGAAGCGTTGGACGTGCTGCTCGGTGAAATCGCCGAATACGCGGACATGGGCTGGGACATCTTGCCCGACTTTGAAGCGAAACGCTTTGTATTCGAAGCGAACCCGGGGCGCGACCTGTCGCAGGAGAACATGGACGGGGGACGGGTAACCTTCGCCATAAAGTTGGGCAACACGATCGCGACGGCGTACGCGATGAGCGTACGGGATGCGCGCACGACCGCTTACGTAGGCGGAAGCGGCGAAGACGAAAACCGGATCATCCTGGCCGTAGGGACGGACGCACAGGGGCTGACGCGCAGAGAAATATGGGTGGATGCGGGCGGCCAGGAGGCGGCGGAGGACCTGCAATATGAAGGCGCGCGCAGGCTGAGCGAACACAAGCAGCTGGAGACGATCACCTGCGAGGTGCTCGACAGGGGCCCCATGCGCTACGGGAGGGAATGGGATCTGGGGGATCTGGTGACCATCGTGACGGCGAGGGCGCAGATGAGCGCGCGTATCATCATGATCGACGAGGCGTACGAGTCAGGCGGGGTATTCAACCTGCACGTGACGTTCGGCGACCCGCCGCGCGATATCATTCGGTATGTGCTGAACAAGACAAAGCAGCGTATCGTCTGATGAGGTTAAACCACAACCTGTGTCGGGACGGTTTGATGGAAAAAAGAATCCCGCGCGATGGGCGTAACGCCCGCGCGCGGGATGGAATGGCCTTAAGCAGGGGGGATTAGGCTTCCTCAAAGAGGTCTTTGCCTACGCCGCAGAGCGGGCAGGTGTAGTCATCGGGCAGATCTTCCCATTTGGTGCCGGGGGCGATGCCATTATCCGGATCGCCCTGTTCCTCGTCGTATTCGTAACCGCAGACCGTACAAACGTATTTTTTCACTGTAGTGACCTCCTTCAAACATTCGATAGACGGGGATATACCTTCTCTAGTATACGCGTTTGTATAGAAAAATATGAGTCTTTTTTTTTAGGGCGCTATGGTGTATAATGGATAGACAGGCCCATCAATCAAAAGGAGGATTTTAGATATGGCGAAAGGCGGATTCCCCGGCATACCCGGTGGCAATATGCAGCAGCTCATGCGACAGGCACAGAAGATGCAGCAGCAGATGATGCAGCTGCAGGAGGATTTGGACGCGCGTGAATACGAGGCGAGCGCGGGCGGCGGCATGGTGAACGTCAAAATCAACGGCAAGCGCGAGCTGCTTGAGCTGACGATCAAACCGGAGGCGGTCGATCCCGACGACGTGGAAATGCTGCAGGACATGGTCATGGCCGCGGTGAACGAAGCGCTGCGCGCGGGGGAAGAAACGCGCGAGAAGGAAATGGCGAAGGTCGGCGGCGCATCCGGGTTGGGCGGCATGTTCTGATATGGCAGGGCAGATCGAACCCATCGCCCGTATGGTCAGCCAGCTATCGCGGCTGCCGGGCATCGGGCAAAAGAGCGCGCAACGATTGGCGTATTACATCGTAGGGTTGCCGGAGGAACAGGTGCACGAGCTCGCCGCTGCGATCTGGCAGGGGCGTAAGGCCGTCAAGTACTGCTCCATTTGCGGCAATTACACGGCTGAGGATCCCTGCGGCATCTGCGCAGACGCATCGCGCCGCAACGGAATCCTCTGCGTGGTGCGCGACCCGCGCGACGTGGCGGCGATGGAGCGCATGCGGGATTACCGCGGGGGCTACCACGTGCTGCACGGCACGATATCCCCGATGGAGGGCATCGGGCCGGAAGACATCCGCATCCGCGAGCTATTGGAGCGCGTGGGCCGGGAGGACATCAAAGAGGTCATTTTGGCGACAAACCCGGATATCGAGGGCGAAGCGACGGCGGCGTATATCGCAAGGCTGCTCAAGCCCATGGGAATCCGCGTAACGCGCATCGCCCACGGGCTGCCCGTCGGCGGAGACCTCGAATACACCGACGAGGTGACGCTGGCAAAGGCGATCGAAGGCAGAAGGGAAATGTAGCTTCGTGCCGCCGGAATTTTTCATTGACGAAGAATTCCGGCGGCTTTTCTATTTGGGGGCCTGTCCGCATACCCTGTACCATCCGCCGCTTTCAATGCGGACGAAATGGAAAAGAGGATGCGATATGAGGCAAATCAAAAGGGCGCTGCTGCTGGCGGCCTATGTCGGGATCATCGGATGCCTGAGCGGATGTGCGGCAGACGGGGCGGAGGCGACGCCGCAGCCGGCCGTTTCTGCGCAGGCGACGGCCTCCGCCGCTGCGGATGAGACGCAGCGGGCCGTAGTGCTATCCCCCTCGGCGGAGGCGACGCCCGCGGCCACCCAGGCGCCGCGCGCCAACCTGAACATCACGGTGGACGGCAAGACGCTCAAGAACAAGGCGATGACCGAAGATGACGAGACGTTTCTTCCGCTGACGGAGACGGCCGAGGCGCTGGGCTATAAGGCGGCGGTCAGCGAGCTGGAGGAGGACACGCAGCGCAGACGGGTCCACACGTTTTCGATAGGGGCGGACAAGTCGCGCGAAGTCGCCGTATCCTACCTGCTCAAGGATAACACCGCGACGGATATCAGCTTTGCGCGCGACAAGATGATCGTGCCCGTAGACCGCGTGCTGCAATTCGAGGGCGACGTGGTCTATGCGCCGGAAGACTTTTTCGAGGAGGCGATGGAGGCGGACATTGAGACGGACGAGGAAGGAAAGAAGGTAACGGTGCGCTCGCCGCAGGCGAAAAACGCAACCCCTGCGCCGGAGGGGACGGCGCAGGCGACGGCCGAACCGTAAGCCTACAGAATCAGCACGAATGTGCCGGCCGTAATGAGCAGACCGCCGACCACCGTCTTGACGGTAACCGCCTCCTTGAGGATCAGAAAGGCGAGCACCATGGAGATGACGACGCTGAACTTGTCGATCGGGACGACCTTCGAGGCGTCGCCCATCTGCAACGCCTTGTAGTAAAAGAGCCAGGAAAGCCCGGTCGCCAAGCCTGAAAGAATCAGGAAAACCCAGGACTTGGCGCTGATATCGGCGATGCCATGCTGCACGCCGGTTATGAAGACGATGCCCCAGGCCATGATGAGCACGACCACCGTACGAATGGCGGTGGCGAGATTGGAATTGATCCCCTCGATGCCCAGCTTGGCCAAGATGGACGTGGCGGCCGCAAAAAAGGCTGAGAGCAGCGCGTAGAGGACCCAGATGGAGCTTCCATCCTGCGTTCGCATAAAAAAACCCCTTTCTCGATGGGCCGGGCGCGCATCTGCGCTGCCGGCCTTTGTTAATCCTAGCATAACGCGAAATGCGGGAGATGTAAAGGCTTCAAGGACGAACAGAAACGTCTTTTTTAGCATACCCAGATGCGGTTTCATTATGAGCCGTACGGGGCGGTGACAGGCCGCTCTACGCCCGCATGATTCGTCACACATTGACAACGGATGCCCGACGCGATAGAATAGATCGAAGGCAGCAGACGAATACATATAGAAGGAAGGCTGGTCATGCATAAGAGCCCCCTGACTCACAGACATCCGAGCGGCGCGCTATGGGCCTTTGCCCTCTCGGCGCTCGCCGCCTTTTTTTCGTTATTACCCGCGATGGCGCCATACGGCGGCATGTTCGTCACCCGGGGCGACTATCTGGAGCAGCAGATCCCCTTTATCCTGGAGACGCGCCGCGTGCTGCTGAGCGGCACGCCGTATTGGAGCTGGAACACCTTTTTGGGCGCGAACTTCATCGGCTCCTACTCGTTTTATACGATCGGCAGCCCGTTCGTCTGGCCGCTCATCCTGCTGCCGGAGGCGGCAATCCCCTACGGCATCAGCGTCATGGCCGTGCTCAAGCATGCGGTCTGCGGCCTTTCGAGCTATCTGTACCTGCACAAAATGGTGAAGGACGAGCGTTCGTCGCTCATCGGGGCGCTATTGTACACGTTCTCCTCCTTTACGGTGATCAACACACAGTTCTATCACTTTACGGAGGTCATCGCCTTCTTCCCGCTGATCCTGCTGGGCCTGGAAAACGCGTATTCGCCGCAGCGAAAGCACGGCGCGCTGGCTCTCGCCTGCGCGCTCAACGCGCTTTGCAACTATTACTTTATGGCGGGCACGGCGCTCTTTACGGCGCTGTACTTCATATGCCGCTTTTTTTCGGCGGACTGGCGGGGGCGGCGCCGTCTGGGCCGGACCGTGAGCGTAGTCTTTGAGTGCGGCTTGGGTTGCCTGATGGCCTCGATCCTGCTCGTCCCCTCCGCGTGGGCGCTGCTCAGCTTTACGCGGGCGAACGGAGTCGGGATGGACCTGTTTCAAAGATTCAGCCTATCGGATGTGCTGGAGAGGCTGCGCGTGTTGCTTATGCCCATCGAAAGCAATACGCTGAACGCATTTTACGGCGATGCGGCCAACTGGTCTAGCGTCGCGGCCTATCTGCCGGTGACGGGCTGCGTTCTGGTAGGGCTTTACTTTTTACGGCACGGCTGGAATTGGCTGAAGACGTTGCTTGCGACGCTGATCGTCATTTCCTTCGTGCCCGTGCTCAACGGCCTTTTTACCTTGGGATCGAACGTGGAGTACACGCGTTGGTGGTATGCGCTTACGTTGATGATGGCCCTCGCGACGGCGTACGTGCTCGCCCGGCCCGACGCGCGGGATCGTTACCAGCGCCCGGTGCTCATCGCATGCCTCGCGCTCGCGGCGTTGCTGACATTGCCTTGCTTGATCCCGCACTGGTTGCTGGCAGACTGGTACGACGGCGAAAACGCCCTGCTGGTTCAATTCGCAATCTTCTTTTACCGTCAGCAATACCATAGCGCTTATGCGCCGGCAATCTTTCGCGTGCTGGCGCTGGCGCTCGCGGCGCTCAATTATGGCGTGCTTTGGGCATTTGGGGGAAAGCGCCGCAGCAGCAAGGCTTTTATCGCAGCGCTGCTCGCGGTGATCGTCGTCAACTACGCCAGCTATATCGCGGTCAACGACCGTTTCGTGCTCTCGGGCGGAGAACAGGCGAACGACGGCACGGTGAGCATGGATGAAATCGCGCGCAGGGAGCTGCTGGATGCGCATCCGGAGCATGCGGATACGGAATATGCATACCGGATCGACCACAGCGGCATCGTGCGAAATTATAGCATGATCGTAAACGAGCCGTCGCTGACGTCCTTCCACAGCCTGCGAAGCGGATATCTGCGCGAATTCG
>JAEYAR010000214.1 GCA_023404715.1 Bacillota bacterium
GCATACGATGGGCGGCACTGTGAGGAGATGGGCGTCGCCTTCATCCCCTCCCAATACCCATTTGTGCCCGCGCAAACCGTGCCGACCGTGACGATACCCGGCAGGCACGGCACGCTGCGATACAAAGGCCGCACCTACAAGCCACGCTACCTCAAGGGCACCTTGTACCTGCTCGACACCATCGGCGACACCGGGCCGATCGCCACCGCCGAGATGCTGCAGCGCATGTCCGATGTGGCCGCCTGGCTCTGTGGCCGCGATGGTCGCGGTCGGCTCGTGCTTGACGCGCAGCAAGATCGGTACTACATCGCAGAGGTCGAGCAAGAGGCGTTGCTTAAGGATGATGACTGGGCAAACGGCTCGGCGCAGATCTCCTTCTGCTGCCAGCCCTTTGCATTTGCTGTGCACGAGGACAATCTTACCGTTACAACCGCCGCCAACACGGCCAAAACTGTTTCGTTAAGCGTGCGCGGCAACGCTCCGACACTGCTCGCGTTCGATGTCACAAACACGAGCAATGCGATTTTAGATACGCTGCAGGTCGAGACATCAGGCTGCGGGTACCACTTTAGCGCGCTGGGCCTCAAGCCCGGCGCGACGCTTTCGGTGGGTTATGATGACACCGACCTGCTGCGCATCATGATCGCCGCAGACAGCGCCATGGCCGCGCGCGACATGTCAAGCGACGACGACCTGGTGCTGCAGGCGGGTACAAACAGCGTCACGATCAGGACGCAGCGCGTTTGTAGCGTCACCCTGCACGCGAGGGGGCGATACCTGTGAGCCGCGTCTATCCGCGCCTCTACAACCGAGATCTAAGATACCTCGGCGATCTGCGCACGGCCAAGTTTGGTTACAAGCTCAAGCTGACGCCCTTAGATACCGCGACCATTACGGTGCCGATTGAAGATGCCGGGCAGATCAGCATGCGGCAGTATGTCGAGCTCTTTGACGAGGACAAACGCGTTGAGCTGTTTCGGGTCGCCCGCATCGCTGACAAGAGCTACAAACAAGGCGGCACGTGCAAATTTGCGTGCGACCAGGTGCTCTGCACGTTAAAAGACAACCTCATACCGGGCTACCACGAGATTGGCGGCGTAGGCATGGGCCTGCGCGCGTGTATCGAGTGGGTGCTGGCGCGGCAAGCGCCCATGCGCTGGCGGCTGGGCCGCTGCGATTTTGACACGCGCTATCAGTACAGCCTCGAGGACAGCAACTTGCTCGTTGCGTTGCTCTCACTCTCCGAGCCGCTGAGCGACTACATGTGGTCAACCGATACGACTACCGTGCCCTGGACGCTCCACCTGATACGCCTGACTGATGACGACGCAAGCGAGCTGCGCTACAGGCGCAACATGACGCAGATCCGCGAGACCGTGGACGAGGACGGGTTTTGCACCCGGCTCTACCCTTACGGCTACGGCGAGGGTGTCAACAAGCTCACCATTGCCGACGTAAGCGGCGGCGTGCCTTACCTCGACGCGCCGACACAGGCGCTGTATGGCGTGGTTGAGATGCCCTGGACAGACGCCACCTGCACCGACGCCACGCTGCTCAAGGCACGCGCCGAGGCGCTGCTCAAAGATATTCAAAATCCGCTTACCTCATTTACGGTCAAGGCTTTGGCACTCTCGGCGATCACCGGCGAGCCGCTCGACCGGTTTGCGAAAGGGCATATGACGCGCGTCGTCTATACCGATTACAACATCGCCCTGCGCACGCGCGTCGTCGAGATCGAGCGCCCCGAGGTGCTGGGCAAACCCGGCGACGTAACCCTCACGCTCTCGACGGCCAAAGCCGACGCGGCGACGACGATCGCAGAGCTGGCGCGCAAAACGCAGATCACCGAGCTCTACAGCCAGGGCGCGACGACGATCGACAGCGACCGGCTCGAGGTTAACTGCGACAAGGATCACCCGGCAGAGCTCGAATTTTTCCTAGCGCGCGATTACTATCGGGTCAACCGTGTGCTAATCAAAATCAAGTTGGGCCGCTACCGCGCCGACAGCCGCGCGGCAAAGGGCGGCGGCGGCACGCAGCGCACGACCTCTGCTGGCGGCGGGTCGACCGTCACCAGCAGCGACGGGGGCGGCGGGACGCGCACCAGCACCAGCGGCGGCGCGACGACGGTAACGACCGAGCGCACCGTAACGACGACCGATGCCGCCACCTGGGGCCCGGCTGATGGCCAAGGCAGTTCAAAGATATATACTAATCCCGCTGAGGGCAATACCGGCACATCCAGCCCGTCGACCGGCAATCCCTCCCGGTCGAGCACGTATGATACCGCGTCTGCCTCAAACAGCGCAGGCGGCCATGATCACAGCGTCAGCATCGGCCATTACCACAAGATCAGCAATCCAGGCACGTCGACGGTCACGCTGGGCGCGAGCACGTACAGCTTCACGACGAACTCGGCTGGCAATCACATCCACACAGGCATACTGCATAACCACGACATGACGCACACCCATAACGTCAACAGCCATAGTCATAGTCTCGGCGGCCACTACCACGAGTACAACCACTATCATCGGGTCGAGGTATCGCTGACGATCCCCGCCCAGTCGCTTAAAATCCCAAGCCACAGTCACGACGTGACGATCCCGGCGCACAGCCACCGGGTGACGATCGACGCCCATACACACAGCGTCGACGTGCCGGATCACACGCACGCGATCGATTACGGGATTTTTGAGGGGGAATCGGTGGACGAGGTCTCGGTGTCGGTCGACGGCAACGCGGTGCCAGCGGCGGCCATCGTCAGCAGCCAGGTCGACGTCGTGCCATATCTCGCCAAGGACGGCGCGGGCAAGATCACCCGCGAGACCTGGCATCGGGTCGTCGTGACGCCGGTGCCGACAGCGGCAAACCCCGAGGGCCTTTGCCGCATCACGATCTACCGGCACAGTCAGGTGTTCATATCCGGCCAGGCCGGGGGAAGCTATTGAGGAGGGATACAGTACCATGGAGATTATCTTGTTTCACCCGGACGTAGATGTTATCGGGGCGATTGACGCCGCGACCGCTCAGTGTACCGGCGTCACGACGCTTTACGCCGACTATGCCGAGCTGTACCGCAGCGGCCTCGCGCGCGACGGCGCGGTCGTCTCGCCGGGCAATTCGTTTGGTATTTTGGATGGCGGCTTTGACGCGGCGCTGTACGAGGCTCATGGGCCGCTGCTTGAGCTGTACATTAAGCGGGCAATTATCGACGAATACGGCCTGGAAATGCCGGTCGGCACGGCGCTGTACATCGCCGCGCCCGACGGGCAGCCGATTATCTATGCGCCGACGATGCAGGGACCGATGGGCATCAGCGGCACGGACAACGTCTACCTCGCCGCGCGCGCTGCTGCCCATTGCGCGCGGCGGCACAACCTGCGGCGGCTATATATGCCGCTGCTGGGCACCGGCGCGGGCGGTGTCGATCTGGAGATCGCGCTGGAGCAGCTGCTTACCGGCGCGCGGGACGGCTCGGCGGCGATCACGCCGGAGCAGATGACCTGGGAGCACGCGGACCGCATGCACCAGCGCTGGCACCGCATGTGGGGCGTGCCGGACGACGGCTACCGATGGGCGGACGCGCACGAGGAGGCGAGCCACAGCGATGGACAACTGGACGATCCGGCGCAATGTTGACCTGCTCACCTGGGATCGCCGCGCCGAATACCTGGGACCGCTGATGTATACCGGCGACGCCAACGCCCACACGATCGCGCTTGCCGTGACGGCGGGCGGCGAGGCCGTCGACCTGACGGGCCGGTCGATCCTGGCCTATTGCGTGCGCGGCGACGGACGCACCGTCACCCTGCACGGCACCGCAGATAATGGCTGCGTGACGGTGACGCTCGACCCGGCTTGCTATGCGGTCCAAGGACGGATGAGCATCGTCATCCGCGCGGAGTCGGCCAAGGCGCGCATACCGCTCTACGCGGCGGTCTGCACCGTGTCGGCGCTGATGACCGACGAGATCGTCGATCCGGGCAACGTGATCCCGAGCCTCAGCGACCTGCTGGCGCAGATCGACGTGTTGCGCAGCGCGACGACCGCCGCGCAGGACGCGGCGCGCAAGCTGTCCAAGGTCGAGATCAGCGCCGCGACGGGCGAGCCGGGCAGCACCGCGCAGGCGTCCGTCACGCAGACGGCGGACACGACACGCTTTGCGCTGACGATTCCGCGCGGGAATGTCGGCCCGCAAGGGCCGCAAGGCGCGCGAGGGGCTACGGGCGCAACCGGTCCGCAAGGTCCGCAGGGCGAGCGGGGATTGACGGGAGCCACGGGTCCCCAGGGCCCGCAGGGGCCGGTCGGAGCGCAGGGACCCAAGGGCGATAAGGGTGCACCCGGGCCTGTTGGCGCAACCGGCCCGCAAGGCCTGCAGGGAGAAAAGGGCGATCCGGGGCGGGACGGCAGCATGGTATCGACGTCGCTCGATCCGGGCGTGTTTGCGATGTATGTCAACGACACGGGTCATCTGATATTGGCCCATAACGACGGTGATCCGACGCCCGCCCTATCCATTGAGGGTGGGCATCTCATCTATACAATCGACTAAGGAGGCGGCAAAATGGCGAGAACATTGGACCTGGGCAACGTTATCGGTCCCCAGGGCCCTAAAGGCGACACGGGAGCCCAGGGGCCTGCCGGGGCGACGGGACCGCAAGGACCCAAGGGCGATACCGGCCCCCAAGGCGCAGCAGGCGTGAAAGGCGCGACTGGGGCGACCGGCACGCGCGGCTCGCAATGGTGGGCGGGCACGGGTATCACCGGCACATCCACCACGGCGACGGTATATGCGAGCTCGGGGGTAACGAGCGCCCTTGTCGGCGACTGGTATCTCAACACGAGCACGGGACTCACCTATCAGTGTACGCTGGCCGGGGCGGCGAGCGCCGCCAAATGGGTGTACAAGGGATCGATCAAGGGGGCGACCGGGGCCCAAGGCCCCAAGGGCGATACCGGCCCCCAAGGCGCAACAGGCGTGAAAGGCGCGACTGGGGCGACAGGCCCACAAGGTCCCGCTGGCGCGGACGGTAAGACGCCTACGTTTGCCATCAACGCCTCGGGGCACCTGATTGCCACCTGGGACGAGTAGGAGGTGATGGCATGGCGCTTAAAGAGGTGGATTTGGGCAGCGTCATCGGTCCCCAGGGCCCAAAGGGAGACACCGGGCCCAAGGGTGCGACCGGTGCGCAGGGCCCCAAGGGCGACACGGGAGCCCAAGGGCCGGTTGGCGCGCAAGGTCCCAAGGGCGATACGGGAGCGGCAGGCCCGACCGGCCCGCAAGGACCCAAAGGGGCAACTGGCGCGACCGGTCTCCAGGGGCCGCAGGGAGCCCAAGGACCGCGCGGCAATTCCGACTTGCGCAAGCTGTCTTTTTCCCTGCCCACAACGGCCTGGTCTGGCGCTGGGCCCTATGCTGCGACAATCAGCGACAGCGCGATAACCGCCAATACAGTGATCGTCGAGTGGGTGCCGACAGCCGCCAC
Organism: Bacillota bacterium; assembly: GCA_023404715.1. Lineage (GTDB taxonomy): Bacteria > Bacillota > Clostridia > Christensenellales > Aristaeellaceae > Beduinella. The sequence continues at coordinate 5,490 of JAEYAR010000214.1, forward strand.
GCAGCTCAATCAGGCGGCGGCGATCGACTGGGAGACGAGCGCCGGTAAGATGGCACTGAGCACGACAACCAAGCCCACCGGCGCGCTTGAGGGCTACTTGATACTTGGGGAGGCGAGCGCATGATCGGATCGCTCGCGGCATTTTTTGCGCCGGTGATCAAGGCGGCCCTGCTCGCCGCGCATCCGGTGGGCAGCGTGTACATCACTTTCGAGGCAACAGACCCCGGACAGCTGTTTGGCGGCACATGGCGGCAAACAAGCGCAGGCCGTGTGCTGGTCGGCGTGCGACCGGGAGACAGTAATTTTTCGCAACCATATCAATATGGCGGCGAAAAAGAGCATGTGCTGACAGAAAGCGAATTGCCGCCGCACCGTCATATATTTGCATGGGAAAAGAATGATGCAGGTCAAATGGTGTTCGGAGTGAATGCCCCCGTTGCTGGCGGCTTAACAGCAGAAGGTGACAGACGATTTACCGTCGTAACTGAACCGTCTGGCGGCGGCCAATATCACAACAATATGCCGCCCTACATCGCGTGTTACATTTGGGAGCGCATAGCATAAGGAGGATCGTTATGATTAACAAGGTATTTACCCCCCCCGAAAATACAGATAACCCCAAATTTGGGGGTGCGTCCGCATGACCGGCAGCATCCCCGAGACGGCCAAGGCATGGTTTCTCGCCGCCCATCCCGTAGGCAGCATTTATATGAGTACATCTCCCGCGAGCCCAGCGACGCTCTATGGCGGCACCTGGGAGCGCTGGGGACGTGGGCGCGTACCCGTTGGAGTGGACGAGACGGACAACGACTTTTCCGGTCCTTCGGTGGAAGGCGGCGAAAAACAGCATTATCTGTCCCTTACCGAGATGCCCATACACACGCACACGATGAAAACCTTGCCGGACGAGACGACGCAGCCGGAATGGCTTCCGCCAAATCAAGTGTTTTTGTATCGATACGTGGATGGCGTTCAAACAACATACTACGAAGCATCCTTGCATGGCGCGGGCGGCAACTCCGCGCACAACAATTTGCAGCCCTACGTGACCTGCTATATGTGGCGGCGCACGGCCTGATTATTGATGCGGGGGGTGTCTGCCCATGAAAGGGACGATACCCGCACCCAAGGCCATAGACGCTCAAAAATTGGGCGGAAAAACCGCAAGCGCTTATGAACCGGCAATTGACGTTTTACCGCTCTCCAAAGGTGGTACAGGATGCACAAGTGTGATTCAAATTCAACGCGCGTTAGGCATTTTTACATCACCCAAAGAATTAGGTGTCACAAGCAAACGCATATTGGACGTTTGGGCACAACTTCCAAACCCCGGTATCTATATTGGGGACGCATCGGATTTTTATGCCGACGCCAGCAATAAGCTTCCCTTGCAGTATGCCACCCTATTACTCTTTCGCCGTCATGCCACGCGCATGGCGGCGCTGCTCTTTGCGTCTGGCGGCGCGGGGGCCGACAAACTGACGGTCAACGGCAAGGTTTATACAGTCGTGACAGTTGATAATGCCATCACGGATTGGATACCATTACATCCCGTATAAGCGGACTTATAAGGAGATAAGAACATGGCGACAATTAAAATCAACGATACCCAATTTGAAGCGACCCTGGCACAGACCAGCGACCGCCTCACGCTGACGCTTAATACAGCGCAGACGCTGGACGAGCTGGCGGCGCTGTTTGCACCTGGCACCGCCCCGGAGGTGCGGGTGCTCGACTACGAGGGGCTGACGGCGGCCATCTATAGTAACCGCAAGATTGTCGAGGTGGCGGTGCGCATCGACGGCGAAGACCGGCGCGCGGTCGTATCCTTACAAGTTGAACCCATCGAGCAGAGCGTCGCGGAAAGGCTACAAGAACGTCTGGACGCCCAGGAGCAGAACACGCTGCAACTGCGGCAGACGATCAGCACGCAGCAGGCAACCATCAATGAGCAGCAGCGCAAAATCACAGACCAGCAGGCCGAGATCGAGCGACAGCAGGATACGATCAGCACGCAGCAGGTGACCATCGACGATCAGCAGCAGACCATCGTGGCCCAGCAAGCGCAGATCGACGAGCTGAAACAAGCCGTCGACATCATCACCGCGCCGATTGACAGCCTATCACCAACGACCGGCAATGAGGAGGTGCAGCCTAATGACCAGCAGGCTTGATAATTCTCGTAACCTACGCAGGCGGCTAGATGCGTCGCAGCATGTAGCGCGCCGCAGCGTGCTAGACGCTGCGGATACCATGGTCGCAAGCGAGATCGCGGATGTAGCCCCTCTTTTCGATCCTTGGAAGCCCGGAATAGCCTATGATTTACAAGCCGTTGTATCCGACGAGGGACTGCTCTATCGTTGTGCGCAGGCGCACACGTCTCAGGCTGGGTGGGAACCCCCTGCAACTCCTGCGCTTTGGTCGCGCATGGGGCTGACGGCGAACAATCCTGATGCCGTACCTCAGTGGGTACAACCTTCCGACGCACAGGATGCGTATAAGACCGGCGACAAAGTATCGCATGATGGCAAGACGTGGATCAGTACGGTTGACAGCAATGTCTGGGAGCCCGGTGCGGCGGGTATCACGCAATGGACCGAGGCACAGGAGGAGGCACAATAATGGCGGTATCAGGCAATGAGGCGGTGCGTATCGCCGCCTCCCTTTTAGGTACGCCCTATAGCGAGCTGGACTGCATCAACCTGATCAAGCACATCATTCGCAAGGGTGTAGGCGGGGTACCTAAGTACACAACGTCAGGCACCAACGCCCTATGGTCCAGCCAGACGGCAAGCGCCAAGTACCGTGACATTGTAGCCTGCCGCCCGATCGGAGATGGCTCCGCACTTGCAGGCGAGCTGGCTGTAATTCGACAGGGCGATGACTGCTCGCATGTAGGGATCTGCACTGGCACAGGCGAGGTGATCCACTCAAGCGCGTCGCGCGGTATGGTGATACGCACGCCGCTGACGGCCCACAACGGATGGACGCACATTCTCACTCATCGGCACATCATGCCAGCGGCAGGCGAGGAGGATCGCACGGAGACCATGCCGGTGCAGATGGGCGGCAATTACATAGTCTGCGCGGAGGGCGGCCTGCGCCAGCGGGCGACGCCGGGCGGTCGTTACATGCAGATGATCCCGGACGGGACACGCATCCAATCGCTCGACCACTGCGACGGTTGGATCAAGACGCGATACAACCGTCATGACGGCTGGGTCAGCGCCGAGTATTGCTGCTTCGCCGATGACAACGATTAGGGGCGGCACTTCTGCCGCCCCTGGAGGTTGCTATGATTCGTTTGACTGATCCTCCGCATCATGATTGATGCTGATCGTGATGGTTTGGGCCGACTCGTCGATCTGCTTTTTCAGTATACGTGAGGTCCCATCTTCTCTGACAAAGCCGACCCGTTTCGCTTCTCGGCTTCCGATCGGCGCAAGATAACACGAGACGAAACCATTCCCACCTTTCTGTGGATAGAGCTTCAAAGTTTTCACCTCCTCTCGCCGAAGAGGTATTTGCTCCACTGGGCAGCTATGGTATACTCTTATTGTGTTTAGACGTCGGTGCTCCGACCAAGAAACCCGACGCTGCACGCCGCTGCTGGTATCGTGATTCGGCGTCACGGTATCAGCAGTTTTTGTACTGCCCATGACTCATCCTCCTTTCGATTTTATTATACTACTACCAAGTAGTTGTGGCAAGCGAAAGGAGTACTTTTTTGATTCAACTTTATCGAGGTAATTGCCGGGAATTTCTCAGGTCCTACGATGGCCCACAAATTGATGCGATCATCACCGACCCGCCGTATGCAAGTGGCGGCGCAACGCTTTCAGAGCGGTCTGCTTCGACGTCAAATAAGTATACGGATACCAAAAAGCGATGCCCTTATCCTGATTTTGCAGGTGACCAACTCGATTCCCGCAGCTGGCTGCACATGATGTCCGATGTATTCGCGGCGGCGCGCGTTTATTGTCACGATGGTGCAGTGATGGTTTCATTTTGTGATTGGCGTCAACTACCTTTATTAACCGATGCAATCCAATGGGCAGGCTGGCAATGGCGAGGCACGCTCACTTGGGACAAAATGAGCAGCAGGCCGCATAAGGGCCGGTTCAGACAACAAGCCGAGTTCGCGGTCTGGGCCAGCAACGGCAAGCTCCCGATTGATCGACCTGTTCCAGTTCTGCCAGGCGTGTTTCGATACGCCAACGTTCAAGGCTCCGAGCGACTGCATCAGACCCAAAAGCCCCTCGCCCTGATGCGCGAGATTGTCAAGATTTGCGTACCGGGCGGACTCATACTTGATCCGTTTTCAGGCTCTGGTTCTACACTAGCGGCTGCTCACGCTGAGGGTTATGACGCCATCGGCGTAGAGTTGTCGACCGAAATCGCAACGACCGCCGCAGAGCGCCTTTGCGTGCCTCTGCGGACGATTCAGGAGGTACATCATGTATAAGATTGTTGCTGTATTTGCTTGTCTGCTGCTGCTGTATACGCCGCTTTTGGCCCTTGCTGAGCCCGCCGTGCAGAGCACCGCGCTCGTCGATCTGACGCCTCTGCTCCAGGCGATCATCGGCATCGCATCGGTGCTGGTCACCGGTTTCCTTATCCCATGGCTCAAGACCAGGTTCAGCGCCGAGCAGCTTACAAAGGCTCAAAATTGGGTTCAAATTGGTGTTTATGCTGCCGAAAAGCTCTACGGCGCGGGCAACGGAGATTCCAAGCTGGCTTACGTCGAGGCGCTCCTTGCCCAGCATCGCATTCGTCTCGATACGCAAACGCTTAAAGCGCTTGTCGACTCCGAAATCAAGCGGATGGAGCAGGGCTCTGCGGTGTATTTTGGAGAGGCGATGCTAGATTCGACCGCCGAAAATGGCGCGTTGCAAGCGCCCGTTCCGCTCGGCTGACGCCTTAAAAATGCATATGGTTGACAAAAGCGGTCTGCATAAACAGGCCGCTTTTTTTGTATATCCGCTGTGACACATACCGCGCGCCGTCGTGACGCAAAGCGCGCGCCGCTACAAAAATTTATCGACGGCGTACAGCTTCCCAACGCAGAAAAACTGGCACAAACGATAATTTGGATCCCGGGCAGAGTGCTCCTTGCGGAGCGCGATGCCATCGGCAAGGTCGCTGAAGCCATTTCCAAGGTGGCCGATAGCGCGATGTAAAAATAACGGTGAAGACCGGGCGTAATTTGGGGCATACGCTATGTAGAACTAGGCGTAGTAGCATTGCCAATCAGCCGATAATAGGGTAAACTTCGGTCTTTGACGGTTGAAGAATAAGAATGGCCGCTGAAAGCCTTGATTGAAAAGGGTTTCAGCGGCTATTGCGATTTACACAGAGCATGGCCATTTAGTCTTTTTCTGAGGGCTCAACTGCTGGCTGCGGACTCGGACGATAAAGGCATGATAATTCGGAGAACGGTATTGAAAAAACGTTTGAATATGGTAGAATAGAATGACAATTAAGGGATAAAATTATTGACACCGTATAACGGGTGCTTGGAGGACATTTTTAAGGTCCAAAAGCATCCGTTGTTTTCTTTTTGGCGCCTCAAAACGTATCGATATTTTCCTAATCCTTGCTTTGCGTCATAATGGCATCGTTCCGGCAGCCTTTATTGTGCTCTTCTGTCTTTGGCGTACGGTTCGCCATTTCAAGCGTGAGCGATTTCGTCTGTTTGTTGCGGCCTTGATAGGGGTTGTATCTTTTGCGATATACAAGGGGCCGATTTTCGCGTTACTTCATGTTGCGCCCAATACTGCCTCCACGTATACGACTATGTTGTGCGCGGTCGGATCCTGTGTGAACAAGAACCTTCCGCTTTCCGATGACACAACACAGACTTTGGAAACCATCATGCCAATAGAGGATTGGCGTGACTTCTATAGTCGCTTTGAGGGGCACGATCAATATTTGTGGGGACGTGGGGAAGACGCGCGGTTCGATACGGCGCATATTACTGCCCAGTTGGCATTTTCAATGTATTTCGATGCCCTGTTTAAGTATCCAGATGTGGTGATAAAGGACAGATTGGACGGAATGGACATCCTTTGGAGTATCCGTCAGGCAGATGATAGTTTCAATTCTAAGACCCATGACGTAATCTGTAACATGGAGAAAACCGCAGAGCTGTTCGCCGTTGAAAACCTCACCCAATCTTCATGGGGGGATTATTACAACAAGTCTTCAATTGCGGAATTATATCGTAAAGCGGTCAATACGCAACCGGGTCAGGTTGCCGATATGCTGCTTTGGCGATCGGGCAGTTACATTGTGCTGCTGCTTACACTGCTGCTATTCTGGGCCGCAAACCATATGAAGTATATCTGGTGTGCATCGCTCCCTTTGGTTGGCAACATTGCGGGCTCGTTGCTTGTGGTCTATCATCAGAGCTTCCGATACGTGTACTTCATTCAAGTGCTTACGATTGCTTTGGCCTTTATCACAATTTGCCTGCGCAATGAGGGAACGCAAAATCGGAGTGTAAAAGGAGAAATGGAGCCATGAAGACAATCGCCGTCTTAATTCCCTGCTACAACGAAAGCCAGACGATCGCCAAGGTCATCGCCGATTACCACGCAGTGCTGCCTGATGCCGACATCTACGTTTATGACAACAACTCATCAGATGATACAGACCGCATCGCTCGCGAGGCCGGGGCAATCGTGCGATACGAGCGCCGCCAAGGAAAAGGAAACGTCATTCGATCGATGTTTCGGGAGATCGAGGCGGATTGTTATTTGATGATCGATGGGGATGATACCTACCCGGCGGAGAACGCGCAGGAGATGGTTGCGAAGGTGTTGAACGAGGGCGTAGATATGGTCGTCGGAGATCGGCTCTCTTCTACCTATTTTACGGAAAACAAGCGACCGTTTCACAATACTGGAAATGTATTGGTGCGAAAACTGGTAAACGGAATCTTCGGCGGACGGGTGACGGATATCATGACTGGATACCGTGCGTTCAGTAGAACCTTTGTAAAGAGCTTTCCGGTGCTCTCCAAAGGCTTTGAAATCGAGACAGAAATGACGATACATGCGCTGGATAAGAACCTTAGCCTCGCTTCGGTCCCCGTAGGGTATCGCGATCGGCCCGCTGGGAGCGTATCAAAACTGAACACGCTGTCTGATGGGATTAAAGTACTCAAGACCATTGCGCGGCTATTTAAGGATTATAAGCCGCTGCCGTTCTTCAGTATCATAGCTGCATTGTTAATGCTTATCGCCATAGGCTTATTCGTTCCGGTGCTAAGTGAGTATGCGCGAACGGGATTGGTCCCGCGGTTCCCGACGCTTATCGTGGCAGGCTTTTTCGCCGTATTTGCTCTGCAAACCTTTGTGTGTGGACTGATATTGGATACGGAAGGGAAAAAGAGCCGTCAGAATTTTGAAATTCAAATGAACATATTGCAGCGGCTTGCGGATCAAGACAACAAGCATCATACGAAAAATCCGGAAGGGCGCGAAAGCGCATAATCTTACCTATTCTTACCGCACGCAAAACCCGAAAATAAGATCATTCTTTAAAGCGCTGTGAGATTTATACACACAGCGCCCTTTTTGTAAGCCAATCTCTTTTAAGTACGCGGGAAAAATAAATTCCCATTTCGGAATATTCTTTGCATGTTTTAATAAACTATGCTAAAATGAGAATATGCAGAGGAGGGAAAGCCGATGGTTTTGCGGGAGGCGTATTTGCAGAAGCTTCATTCGTGGAAGAATGAGCAGGTCATCAAGGTTGTCACCGGCATCCGGCGATGCGGGAAATCGACGCTGCTGAGGCAGTATCAAAGCCTGCTGATGCAGGAAGGGGTGAATTCCGCTCAAATCATCTCGGTCAACTTTGAGGAGTTGGAGTTTGAGGAGCTATTGGATTATCAGAAGCTGTATCGTTATCTGAAGGAGCGTTTGAAGCCCGATCAGATGAACTATATTTTTTTGGACGAGATTCAGCGCGTGCCCTCCTTTGAGAAGGTTGTGGACAGTCTCTATGTGAAGAACAACGTGGATCTGTACATAACCGGTTCGAACGCCTATATGTTGTCCAGCGATCTGGCGACGCTGTTGAGCGGGCGCTATGTCGAAATCGCCATGCTGCCCCTTTCCTTTGGCGAGTATTGTGAAGCCACGGGCCTGACCGCCGAAAGCGCGTTTGCGGATTATCTGCGCTACGGCGGCCTCCCTTACCTGGCCGTCATGGAAAGGACGGAGGAAAAGGCCAATACCTATCTGGAGGGTATTTACAATACGGTCATTGTCCGCGACATAGAAGAACGCCAGAGCCGCAAGGAAAGCGATTCTGGCAAACGAAAGATATCGGATATCGCGCTGCTCAAGAGCATCGCGAAGTATCTGGCCAGCGTCATCGGGAGCCCGGTATCGACCAAGAGCGTCACCGATTATCTGGTATCCAACGGCAGAAAGGTGTCGCCGAACACGGTAGACAATTACATGGAGGCGCTGACCGAATCCTTCATCTTCTACCCGGCTGAGCGGTTTGATATCGTTGGGAAGCAGCTTATGAAGGTGAACCGCAAGTTCTACATGGTTGACCTGGGCTTGCGCAATCATATTTTGCCTCGCAGCAAGTACGATCTGGGCTTCTCGCTTGAAAACGTCGTTTACTTCGAGCTGCTGCGGCGCGGATATCAGGTGTACATCGGCAAGCTGGGCAATACGGAGGTGGATTTTGTCGTTCGGGGGCAGGACGCGCTATCTTATATCCAAGTCACGGCGGATATGACGGCGGAGGAGACCTTCGAGCGCGAGATGCGCCCGCTGCGGACCATCCATGACAACTACGAAAAGACGGTTCTGACGCTTGACCGGTTTACCACGGGCAACTACGAGGGAATTCGGGTCGTCAACGTGATCGACTGGCTTATGAAGAAGACGTCTGTGGAATCCATCGTCCCCTAAAACACCGGCAGCCCGCGCAGCAGCAGCTCCACTGCCGCGACGCCGACGGCCCACAGCAAGTGGGTCACCGCGAAGCCGGGCAAGAAGCGCCCGAGCCCCCACACGATCGCGACGTCGGCGAGAAAGCCCAGCGCGAGGGCCGTGTTCTTGCCCGGCAGGCGGTGCAGCTGCAAAAGCGCCGGGCGCAGGAGGATCTGAATCAGCCCCGCGAACGCGCCCGCGAGCAGCAGCGAAGCGAACCCGTCGTGCACGATGCCGGGGAAGAGGTAACCGCAAAGGAGGAAGGCCGCGACGCAGCCGACAAAGCGGTAGGGCAGTTTCTTCAGCATCTTTTGTCCTCCTGGTTTCGCATATCGTCCTCTTCGAGCTCGGGGAACGCATCGGGCAGCGCAAAGCGGCGCCACGGCTCAGCCTGCGCGGGCGGCGGCGCGCAGAAAAACAGGCGCTCGCCCCGGGTGGGATGCAAAAGCCCGAGAAACGCGCCCCATAGCGCGATCTGTTCGCCCGGCTGGCCGCGGCCATAGCGCGCATCGCCCCACAGCGGCAGCCCGGCATGGGCCAGCTGCACGCGAATCTGATGGGAGCGCCCCGTGTAGAGCTTCACGCGCAGGAGCGACAGGCCGTCCGCCTCGCCGTCCGCGAAGTAGCGCAGCCGCGCGTCCTTGGCTCCGGCCGTGCCCTCGGGCACGACGCGGACGGTATTGCTCGCGCCGTCCTTGCACAGCCAGTCGCAAAGCTCCGCCTGGGCCTGCGCTTGCCCGCGCGCGACGGCGACGTAGCCGCGAGAGAGCGCCTTCTTTCGCACCTGATCGGAGAGGCGCGCCGCGGCCTTCGACGTGCGCGCGAGCACGACCAGGCCGCCGACCGGCCGGTCCAGCCGGTGGACGAGCCCGAGGTAGACCGCCCCGGGCTTTTGATATGCCTCTTTGACGTAAGCCTTCATCGTGGAGAGCAGGTCCGCATCGCCGCTTGCGTCCGCCTGAGTGGGCATATTCGGGGGCTTGACGACCACGAGCAGGTGGTTGTCCTCGTAGACGATGCGGACGCCGCGATATTCACGCATCTCTTTGCCACCTGCCGGACGCCCCGCAGGGCAGCACGCCGCCCGCCGTCACGGGCAAGCCGACCTCGTCCGCGGCGCTATGGCCGGCGCAGCGCTTGCCGACGGTCATGTCGATCATGTTCTTAAGCACCGAGGCCTGCAGGCCCGTGGTGTAGCTGTTGATCAGGAAGAAGAGCGGGTCGCCCGACAGCGCGCCCGCGCAGGCGGAAACGAGGCCGTAGAGCTCGTCCTCCAGCTTCCAGACCTCGCCGCCGGGGCCGCGGCCATAGCTGGGCGGATCCATGAGGATGCCGTCATAGAAGCTGCCGCGCCGTATCTCGCGCTGAACGAACTTGAGCGCGTCGTCGATGATCCAGCGCGTACGTTCCTCCGGAATGCCGCATAGGCTGCGGTTTTCGCGCGCCCACTGCATCATGCCCTTGGCCGCATCCACATGGCAGACCTGCGCGCCCGCCTGAGCGCAGGCCATCGTCGCGCCGCCGGTGTAGGCGAAGAGGTTGAGCACGCGGGGAACGCGCCCCTGCGCTGCCGACGCTTGTACGAGGACGCTCATCCAATCCCAATTGACGGCCTGCTCAGGAAAGAGGCCCGTATGTTTGAAGCCCGTGGGGCGCACGTAGAAGGACAGCGCGCCGTAGCGGACCGTCCAGCGCTCGGGCAGCTTGCGGAAGAATTCCCATTCGCCGCCGCCGCGCTCGCTGCGGTGATACCAGGCGTCGGCCTTTGCCCACAAGGCGGGCTCCTGCTGGGGCCAAATGGCCTGCGGATCCGGGCGGCGGAGGATCACGTCCTGCCAGCGCTCCAGCTTTTCGCCGCCGCCGCAGTCGAGCACCTCGTAGTCGCGCCAGTTGCTTGCTAAATACATGTTGAAACTCCTTATGATCCGTTAAAATCTCGTCAGCGCATCGCGGCTTTGCTCGATCATGTCGTCCACCGTGTCCAAGGCGTAGAGCAGGTCGATGCCGTCGGTCGCCGGGTCGGCCTCGAGCGCTTCGCGCAGAGCCACGCGGTCGCCATAGGCTGCCGCCTGCGCGTAGAGCAGGTTGGCCTGCGTCACGCGGTCGAGCAGCTCCTCCAGCGCCATGGGGAAGGCGGGCATAGGCCGCGCCGAGATCCCCTCTTGCGCGACGACGGCGGGCGCCTCGATGAACCGCCCGTCCGCCACGCAGGGGATCGACCCGTCGCAGGGGCGCACGAGCCCCGGCACGCATAGCGCCGGCGCGCGGCCGGACAGCGCGTGCACCAACTGCATCGGGCGCAGGGGGCCGGACGTTTGCAGCATCGCCTCGAAGGCCGCGCGTCCCTCCGGGTGCGCGGGGCCGTGCACCGCGATAGAAGCCAGGCGGCGCAGACGCAGCTCCTGGCCGGCCTCTCCGAAGGCCTGAGGGAGCGCGCTCAGGCGGGGGCTCTCCGGGGTATCCCGCAGCATCTGCCATTCCGCGCCGGTGGCGGGCATGGCGTCGTACCAATCGACGTATTGGGCGGACACAAAATCCGATTGTTTCCCTTCCTTATGCGCCCCTAGCATTTCGTCAAAGGAGAGACGAAGGTCTTTCGCTGGTTCTGACTGCGCTTTTGACGCCTCTTCGGCGTGTTTTTTTTCGCGTACGCGGGACTCGGCGGCGTCCTGCAGGAGGCGCCGCTTGGCGTCCTCCAGCACGTCCCGCCCGTCCAGCTTGGCGGCGAGGACCCAGGAAAAGCAGCTCGTGCCCGCGCAGACGACCTCCGGGGTCATACTTGCGCCCAGCAGCGCCCTGAGCCGCTGCGCCGCGTCGTAGGGCGCGCGGGAGAGGCCTAGCGCCCGGATGCCGCCGAAGCGCTGCGCGACCTCGCACAGGCGGGCTACAGGGCCGCTCGCGACGACCAGAACCGCCTGCGGGCACTCGCGCTGCATGAGCTCGCACAGGTCCATGAGCAAACCGCCCTCGCGCAGGGTGGCCAGCGCGCCGCCGATGCCGCCGAAGGGGCGCATTTGTTTGCCCAGGCCGATGTCGTCCAGCGCCTTGAGGTCGCGGGCAAAGGCCTCGGGCGACAGGGGATCCCGGCACCAGAGCACGTAGTCCGCGCCGGCAAGCGCCTTGGCCGCATTGGCCGTGTAAAAAAAGCGCGCGGGGATCGCGGCAGCCTTCGCCAACGCCTGCGCGGCGCGCGCCGTCAGTTCGGCCACGTCCAGACTGCGGTCCACGAGCCACAGGTCGCATACCGTATGGGTTTGGACGAACAGATCGTCCAAAAGGGCGGGGGCAAGATCATATGCCCCCGCGCCCAGGATGACGATTTTCATTTTCGCTTAAGCCTTTCGCACGGAGAGAACCGCCTTCTCGCCGTTGATGTTCCATTCCTTTTGATAGGCGTCCGCCGGGGCCGCCCCGCGCTCGATGGAGAGCGCAAGCACGCCGGAGGCGATGGACTCCTCGTTCGCCGCGATGATGGCGGCGAGTTTTTCCTCCGCCTCGTAGGTGACGCAGATACGGTCGGTCACGTCGAAATCGGCTTCCTTGCGCATGGTCTGCAGCTTGGAGACGACCTCGCGCGCGAAGCCCTCGGCGATCAGCGCCGGCGTCAGGTTGGTGTCGAGCACCACGGTAAAGCCCTTGTCGGTCTCGGCGACGAAGCCGGGCTTTTGCGAGGGCTCGGTGAGCACGTCATCCTTCGCCAGTTCGACCTGCGTGCCCTCGAGCTCGAAGCAGACGGTCTCGCCCGCCGCAAAGGCATCCACCACGTCGTTGCCGTCCAGCGTCTGCAGGTGGCCGCCGATCTTGCCCAGCAGCTTGCCGTAGCGCGGGCCGAGCGTGCGCATCTGCGGTTTGAGCTTGTAGGTGGTGAACGCGCGGGTATCGTCGGTGAACTGCACGGACTTGACGTTGAGCTCATCCTGAACGAGCGCGACGAAGGCCTCCGGCAGCGTCGCGCCGCGCACGTACAGGGCGGCGGCGGGCTGGCGCACCTTCATGTTGGCGCCGGCGCGGCAGGCGCGGCCCAACTGCACGACCTGCAGCAGATCGGCCATGTGGGCCTCCAGCTCCTTGTCGATGCGCGCCTCGTCGCATGCGGGGTAATCGCAAAGGTGCACGGAGATCGGCGCGTCGGGGTTCACGGAGCAGACGAGGTTGCGATAGATGCTCTCCGCCATGAAGGGGACGAACGGCGCGATCAGGCGCGAGAGCGTCTCCAGCACGGTGTACAGCGTGACGAACGCGGCCTCCTTATCGCCCGCCATGCCCTTGCCCCAGAAGCGCTCGCGGCTGCGGCGCACGTACCAATTGGACAGATCGTCCACGAAGTCGCCGATGGCGCGCGCGCTCTCGGTGACGCGGTAATGCATGAGGCCCTCGTCGACCTCGCGCACGAGGGTATTCAGGCGCGAGAGCACCCAGCGATCCATCAGCGAGAGGGACGCCTTGTCCAGCGGATGCGCCTTGGGATCGAAGCCGTCGATCTGCGCGTAAAGCACGAAGAAGGCATACGTATTCCACAGCGTGCCCATGAACTTGCGCTGCGTCTCGGAGACGGCCTCCGGATAAAAGCGGTTGGGCAGCCACGGCGCGGCGTTGACGTAGAAGAACCAGCGCACCGCGTCCGCGCCCTGGGCGTCCAGCACGGTCCAGGGATCCACGACGTTGCCCTTGTGCTTGGACATCTTTTGGCCGTCCTTATCCTGCACGTGGCCGAGCACGAGGCAATTTTCGAAGGGGCTCTTTTCAAACAGGCAAGTGGAGATCGCCAGCAGCGTATAAAACCAGCCGCGCGTCTGATCGATGGCTTCGGAGATGAACTGCGCGGGGAAGCGGCGCTCAAAATCCTCCTTGTGCTCGAAGGGATAGTGCCACTGAGCGAACGGCATGGAACCGGAATCGTACCAGCAGTCGATGACGTCCTTCACGCGGTGCATCTCGCCGCCGCATTTGGGGCAGGCGATCGTGACCTCGTCGATATAGGGGCGGTGCAGCTCGATATTCGGGTCGACGTCATGGCCCATCTCGCACAGCTCCTGACGCGAGCCGATGACGTGCACATGGCCGCATTCGCAGGTCCATACCGGCAGCGGCGTGCCCCAGTAGCGCTCGCGGGAGAGGCCCCAGTCAATGACGTTTTCCAGGAAGTTGCCCATGCGGCCTTCCTTAATGTTGTCCGGCATCCAGTTGACGGAGCGGTTGCTCTGCAGCAGCGCGTCCTTCACGGCGGTCATCTTGATGAACCAGGAGGAGCGGGCGTAGTAGATGAGCGGCGTGTCGCAGCGCCAGCAATGCGGGTAGTTATGGGTAAATTTCGGCGCCTTGAAGAGCTGTGCGCGGTCGGCAAGCTCCTTCAGGATCAGCCGGTCCGCATCCTTGACGAACACGCCGGGCCAATGCGTCTCGGCGGTCATCTTGCCCTGCGCGTCGACCAGCTGCACGAATGGCAGGCCGTAGGCGCGGCCCACGCGCGCGTCGTCCTCGCCGAACGCGGGGGCGATGTGCACGATGCCCGTGCCGTCCTCGGTGGTGACGTAGCCGTCGCACACGACGTAGAAGGCCCTCTCCTTCGGATGCGCGAAGTCGAAGAGGGGTTTGTATTCCAAATGCTCGAGCGCGGTGCCCTTGAACGTCTCGACGATCTCGCAGTCCTTGGCCTCGTCGCCGAACGTGGGCTCCACCAATGCGCGCGCCATGACGTAGCTGTCGCCCTTATACTGCAGGCGGCAGTAATCCACCTGCGGGTTCACGCACAGCGCCACGTTGGAGGGCAGCGTCCAGGGCGTGGTCGTCCAGGCCATGAGATAGGCGCGCTCCTGCCCCTTGATCTGAAAGCGCACGACGGCGGAGGTCTCGGTGACCTCCTTATACCCCTGCGCGACCTCGTGGCTGGAGAGCGCGGTGCCGCAGCGCGGGCAGTAGGGCACGATCTTGTGGCCCTTGTAGAGCAGGCCCTTTTCGGCGATCTGCTTGAGGCTCCACCATTCGGACTCGATGTATTCGTTTTCGTAGGTGACGTAAGGGTTTTCCATATCCGCCCAGAAGCCCACGCGGTCGGACATTTCCTCCCACTCGGTCTTGTACTTCCACACAGATTTTTTGCATTCCTGGATGAACGGCTCGATGCCGTAGCTTTCGATCTGCGGCTTGCCATCCAAACCCAGCAGCTTTTCGACCTCTAGCTCCACGGGCAGGCCATGCGTATCCCAGCCGGCCTTGCGCATCACGTCGTACCCCTTCATCGTGCGGTGGCGGGGGATCAGGTCCTTCATCGCGCGGGTAAGCACGTGGCCGATATGCGGCTTGCCGTTGGCGGTGGGCGGGCCGTCGAAGAACGTAAAGGGCTCCTTGCCCTGATTTTTCGCGCTCTGGCGCTTGAAGATGTCGTTATCCTTCCAAAACTTGATGATCTCCTCTTCACGCGCGGTAAAACGCATGTCGGTGGGCACTTTTTGATACATACTCAAAAACCTCCTTGCAATCCGGCCGTGGAAACGAAAAAAACCTTCGCCCCGATCATGGGACGAAGGACTTCGCGGTACCACCCAAATTGGCGCAATGCGCCCGCTCTGCGGACGGATACAGATCCGTCCCGTCCCGCTGACGGGGGACAAGGCCGTCCTACGCTCCGGCGCGCCATCGCGAAGGCCGCTCCCGAGTGATACAGACGCATGCTCAGCCTCCGGCCTCTCACCCCGGGCGATCGCCCCGCCGGTTCGCTTTGCGCTTTGCATACGCACGTCTCGATCATCGCGTTTGATTATTACCTTACCATTATAATCATGACGCGGGAAATGTAAAGGGGGTTTGCGAAAATTTCCGCACAAAAGGCCGCTTGGGCCAAAGCGCGGTCATGAAAGCGTATCGAGCAGGCGCGGAAGCTGCGCCCAATGGCGGATGTGCAGGTGCGGGCAGCGGGGCGGGTCCGGCGGGGCGCATGGGACGTCGCCATCCGGCTCGCCGGCGGAACCCACATACCAGACGGGGAAGAGGCCTGCGCCGTGCGCGCCCTCTACGTCGGCGCGCGCGTTGTCGCCGCAGAACCAAACGCGGTCTGCGGGCAGCGCGGCCTTTTCCAGCGCCAGACGGAAGAGATAAGGGCTTGGCTTGCGGAACATGTACTCGCTCGAGGCGATGACGAATTCAAAACGATTCGCAGGGAGCAGGCGGTCAAGCCGGTCGCGCAGCGCGTCCCCTGAAAAGGAGATATTGCTGATCACGCCGGTGCGCACGCCGCGCTCTTCCAAAGCACGGAGCATCGCCTCTGCGCCGGGCATAACGGCGCCGGGCGTAGCGCTATCCCAGAAAATCTTCTCGACCTGTGGCCATGGGATCGAAAGGCGGATGCCCAGCAGCTCGTACAGCGCGCGCTGAAATTGAAAGTTATGCAGCTCAAATCCGATGGCTCTTGCAGCGCCGGCCTCTTCAAAGAGCTGCGCGGAAAAGGCGCAAACTTCTTCGGGGGTGAGATCGCGCGGGTTGTGCGTGACGTAAGGGAAGAGCGCCCGCTGCGCACGCAGATGGTCGGCGCCCGGCTCGGACAGCAGCGTATCCCCGTAGTCGAATAGGATCATGTCCGGCTTATGCATGGCAATCCCTCCTCAGAGCAGATCCCTTCGCCCGAAGCGCACGAGCGAGACGGGGATGCAGGCGAGACTTGCGGCGGCCCACAGGAGCGCGGGAAGCAGCGCCTGCGAGGACGAGAACGTAAAGACGGGCGAGAGGTAGAGAAGGGCTGAGGGCAGCAGCCCGGCGAAGGCGCAAAGAGCTACCCCGTGCAGCGCGAAAAACGTAAGCAAAGCCCCGAGACAGGCGTATTCATACCGAACGCAAAGCCCCGAGAACGCAAAGCCCACGCAGAAGGCGCAGAGCAGCGCGGGGAAACGCAAAGCCGCCGCGCGCAGGAAGATCGCCGCCTGGGCAGCCCCGGCGAAGCCCGCCGCGCCCAAGGCGAGCACGCCCGCTGACGTAAAGGCGAAGAGCGCGAGCGTAAGCATCCGCGCGCCGAGGCGTGAGAGCGCGAGCTGCTCGCGGCTGAGCGGAAGGGCGGCGAGGCGCTCCGGATGCTCGCCCGCCTCCGCCAGGCAGAGCGTACGCGCGCCCCAGCAGGTGGAAAAGAGAAAACAATACAGATAGAGGAGATCCATGAGCACGGAGGAGAGGGAGGGCAGCAGGAGGCGCACCGCGCCGAGCAGGCTATATATGCCGCTCAGGCGCGCATAGAGCACGACGAGCAGGCCCAGGAAAGCGATCGATACGCCGCGTACGAGCGCGGGCAGCGTCAGGCGGCGAAGCTCCATCCAAAGCAGTTTCATGCCATCTCCCCTTCCGCCTGCGAGAGGGCGAGCACGTCGTCCGCACAGGCATTTTCGATCGCGACGTCCTGCGGATGCAGGCTGAGCAGCGCGCCGAGCAACGCGTCGATCGCGCCGTCGTAAAAGAAGACGGTTTGCTCCCCCTGCCTCCGCACGCCCCAGGCCCGCAGGCGGTCGATCAGCGCCGCATCCGGCTGCCTACCGCGCACCGTAACGCGGCGGCAGGGAAAGCGGAGCCGTTCGAGCAACCCGTCGGCAATGACTTGCCCGCCGCGCAGGAGCAGGGCGCGGGAGAGGGGGAGGGGCGGCGTATCCACGTGCTTGGCGGTGACGATCAACGCGGTGCGTTCGCCCCGCGCCTCTTCGATGACGCGGGCGAGCAGGGCGGATTCCTCGGGCTCATCCTGCGGATAGGGGGCGAAGGGCTCGTCCAAAATGAGCAGCTCGGGCTGCGCGGCGAGCGCGAGCGCCAGGCTCAGGCGGCGCGATAGCGCGGGCGTCATATCCTGCACGAGAATGTCCGGCGGGATAGCCAAATCTTTCAGAAGGGATTGCGCCCGGCCGTGCGAGGCGCGCGGGTAAAACGAGAGCACGCGGCGCATATGCGCGGCGGCGTCGAGCTGCGGGTCCATCGAGGCCTCGGCGGGCAGATAGCCGGTGCGCTGGCGGCAGATGCGCCCGCCCAGCAGCGCGTCGTGGCCGAAGAGGCGCACGCTGCCCGACGTGGGGGCGAGCATCCCCATCAAGAGACGGCATAGCAGCGTCTTCCCGGCGCCCGCCTCGCCCGCGACGACGAGGCGCTCGCCGGGCTGCAGGCTAAATGTAATGTCGGCCAATGCGTTCTGGCCCCCATAGGCTTTATATAAATGGTTTACGTCGACAACGGGCATGAAAGATCTCCTTTCCGGCTGGGCGGCGCAGACGTCGCGGGCCGCCTTTCTTCCATCATAACACCAAGGCGCGGTGGAAGCAACTGTGATTTGACACGCGGTCAGCGGCATGGCATAATGGCGATAGATCGAGAAGGAAGGCCGGGCGGATGCAGACGACGGCCTCTATCTAAAACGAGGGGGAATGGGAGAATGATCTTTGAACTGCCGCTGGCGCTGGCGCTCACCTGCCTGCTTTCCGAGGTGCCTGCGGTACATGCCGTGTGCTTTTCGCTGCCCGCGCGCCTGCAGGCCGGTCTCGTCCCGCTCATCGCTCGAAAGCGGCCCGGGCGGGCGCAGGAGATCGCGGCATATGCCGTGGTCGCCTTGCTCGCATTCGCCGCCTTTGGCCTTTCCCTGCTCCATCCGGCGCTGCGCATCGTTCTGCTTGCGCTCTTCTTGCCGATGCGCACGGTGCTGGATCAGGCGCTTCGCGTGCGCGCTTTTCTGGATTCGGGCGACGTGCGCGGGGCGGCCGAGGCCCTGCGCGATGGCGAAGCCGAGACCTACGAGAGCGTCGTGCGTGCGGCTGCCAGCCAGGCGAGCGGGGATGCGGCCCACCTCGTGTTTGCCGGCTGCCTGCTCGCGCTCATCGCTACCCCGCTGAAGCTGGGGCCTGCGCTCGCCGTCGCCTACGCGGCGCTCGTGTGCCTGGCCGCGTCGGCTCCGGCGCTCGCGCGCATCCGCGCGCTTTGCTTTCGCTGGGCCGAGGCTGCATACGCCGCGTTATGCGCCCTGTGCGCCGCGCTGTGCGGGCTGGAGCTGGAGGCGGCGCTGGGCATGCTGCGGACGCGGCGGGAAGGGCGGCTCACGCGCGTAATCTGCGCGGCCATAGGCATCGGGGAGACGCCCACGCATGAGCCGCTGGCGGGGGACCTCGTGCAGGCGGCCATGCTGCTCTGGCTCGCGCTGGGCGTTTGCGTGATCCTTCTGTCGCTCATGCTCCTTCCGTTCATGCAATAGCGGTGGAATATTTCAGAAAAGTTTCCTTTTCTTACGTTTTGAAGCTAAATATTACGGAAATGTTAAAAATCGTATTGACAAATCACGCGCGCCGTCATAAAATATTCACACAAGATCATAAGTGGGGTGCGCGTGATGGTGCAGGGGAAATATGGCGTCTGGAAGAAGGCGGTGAGCCGGGCGCTTTTGTGTTCGATGTTGGCGGTGTGTCTGATGACCACGCCTATTTTGGCATCGGCCCAGACCGTACTGGCGAACGGCCACGTCTACCTGCGCAAGGGCGCGACCACCCAGAGCGATATTCTGGTCGTGCTGGCCCCAAACGCGCAGCTAGAGGTGCTCGACACCCAGGGCGAGTGGTACTACGTCAAATACGGCTCTAAAAAGGGCTATGTGCGTTCCGACGTGGTGACTGTGAAGGGCGGCACCACGATCACCGGCGCGACGACGGGGATCAACACGTCGGTGACGTCCTACCGCACGCTGTCGAAGGGCTCTACCGGCGACGACGTGCTCGCGCTGGAGACGCGCCTGGCGACGCTGGGCTTCTTCGACGGCGAACCCAACAATAAATACGATGACGACACGATTTACGCGGTGCGCCTCTTCCAGGAAGAAAACGGCCTAAAGGCCGACGGCGTCGCGGGGGAGAGGACGCAGGTGCTCCTCCTGGGCGAGATCGGAACGGCTGGAAGCGGCGGCGGCATAACGACGACGACGACGGGCGCCTATCGCTCGCTCGACCTGGATGACACGGGCGCGGACGTGCGCATGATACAGGAAAAGCTCGCGGAGCTGGGCTATTACGACGGCGAGATCACGGGCACCTACGGCAGAAAGACCAAAGAGGCCGTGCGCCAATATCAAAAGAAGAATAAGCTTGGCGCGGACGGCATCGCGGGCGCGAAGACCCAGGCAAAGCTCTTTGGCGAGACCACGAACGCCACGGGGACGGGCACGGGCAGTACCACGACGACCGTCTCCACGACGCTGCGGGAGGGCTCCACGGGATCGGACGTGACGGCGCTGCAACAAAAGCTGCAGGGAATTGGCCTCTATTCAGGCGAGATTAGCGGTACCTATGGGCGCTTGACGAAAGAAGCCGTGCGCCAGTATCAGAAGAAGAACGGGCTGGGTGCGGACGGCATCGCGGGCGCGAAGACGCTGGCGAAGTTGTTTAGCGAGGAGTTAGACGGCTCGGCGGAAGAGGATGGCGGCATCACGGATACGACCGTGAACGCCGGCGAGCTGCTCAAGGAAGGCTCCAGCGGCGTGCAGGTGACGGCCCTGCAGCAAAAGCTCAAGGATTTGGGCTATTACACGGGCGACATCACGGGCAGCTACGGTCGCCTGACGAAGGAGGCCGTAAGGCTCTATCAAAAGGCCAAGGGGCTGGATGCGGACGGCGTCGCTGGCGCAAAGACGCTGGCGCTGCTCAACGCGACACCCTCCACCGGCACGAGCGGCCCGAACGGCACGACGGGCGGGACGAGCGACGAATCGGACAAGATCAGCAGCGCGACACTGAAGCTGGGCGACCGAGGCACGGACGTCAAGAACCTACAACAGCGCCTCAAGGACCTGGGCTACCTCGCCGGCAGCGCGGACGGCGTGTTCGGATCGGCGACGGAGTCGGCGCTGATGACCTTCCAGACGACGAATGGCCTTTCGGCGGACGGCGTCGCGGGCAAGAACACGCAAACCGTGCTCTACGGCGCGAACGCCAAATCGTACGCCTCCTCTACGGACTCTTCGATGCTCAAGCGGGGCAGCCAGGGTACGCTGGTGAAGAACATGCAGCAGAAGCTCAAGGATCTAGGCTACTACAACGGCACGATCACCGGCAACTTCGGCCCGCTGACGGAAGAGGCGGTCAAGGACTTCCAGCGCGCGCAGGGCCTTTCGGCGGACGGCATCGCGGGTGTGAACACGCTCAACAAGCTGTACGCCACGACCGGTGGAACGACGGGCGGTTCCTCCGGCACGCCGGGAGGGGACAGCGGAACGACGGGCGGTAACGGCACCACGACGACCGCGCCGAGCGCCGCAAGCGTGAAAAACGCCAGCTGGTACAACGTCATCCGACCCAGATACAAGGCGGGCACCGTCATGCAGATCTACGACTTCTCGACGGGCTACAGCTGGCAGTGCGTGATGATGTCCAACGGCAAGCATGCGGACTCGCAGCCGAGGACCGCGGACGATACGGCGATCATGTACAAGGCGTTCGGCAACAAGAACACCTGGACGCCCAAGGCGGTGTGGATTACGTTCCCCGACGGGCAGACGTACATCGGCTCTTTGCACAACGTGCCGCACCTGTCGGGCTCCATCAAGGACAACAACTTCGACGGACACCTGTGCATCCACTTCCCGCGCGAGATGAGCGAAGCGGAGGAGACGGGGCCGTACGCGGTATCGCACCAGAAGGCGATCATCGCCGGCTGGGAAGCGACGCAAAAGATGATCAAGTAACCGATACCGAAAGGGGCGGCTGGGCGCTCTCCTGGGCCGGATGAGGCTCGAGAGGGCGAACCGGCCGCCTCTTTGACGTGGACGATTAGGGGAGGACGGATCATGGACGCATTTTCACGCACGCAAATGCTCTTGGGGGCGGACGGCATGCGGCGCCTGCGGGGGGCGCACGTGGCGGTATTCGGCGCAGGCGGCGTCGGCTCCTACGCGGTGGAGGCGCTCGCCCGCTGCGGGATCGGCGAGCTTTCCGTATTCGACGACGACGAGGTGACGCTTACCAACGTGAATCGCCAGCTCGTGGCAACGATGGATACGCTCGGCCGGCCCAAGGTGGACGTCTGCCGCGAGCGCATCCTCGCGGTGAATCCGGAGGCCGTCGTGCACGCGCGTCGCATGTTTTACAGCGCCGAGACCGCGGACGAGGTGGACATGGCGGCATTTGACTACGTGGTCGACGCGATCGACACGGTTTCGGCCAAGCTGTTGCTGATCGAAAGGACGCGCGCCGTGGGCGTGCCCATCGTCTGCTCGATGGGCACGGGCAACAAGCTGGATCCTACGCGCTTTGAGATCGCCTATATCGAGGATACGAGCGTCTGCCCACTCGCGCGTGTGATGCGTTCGGAGCTGAAGAAGCGCGGCATCCGCCGGGTGAAGACGCTCTATTCCACCGAGCCGCCGATAACGCCTTACCCGGCGGACGAGCCCGCAGCCTCCGGCAAGAGGCAGACGCCGGGCAGCGTATCGTTCGTCCCTTCTTGCGCCGGACTGATCATCGCGGGCGAGGTCGTACGGGAGCTGGCGGGATGCGCCGGCGCGTAAGCCCCCCGAGCCCCTCAAAAATGACGGCAATCCAAAGCGGCGTATTCAGCTACATGGGTTGCTCGTTTTCGCATCTTGTTGTAAACATTGCTTTAATCCATTGCACGTCTTGACTTTTTATCAAAACATGGTATGATGTGATTGAAAAAAACATGGTATGGTTGAAACAAACTAATTTGCCCGTGCGGATAGGGGCAAGAGAAACGATTCGGGTATAGAGCGACCGACCACGAGGAAGACGAATCGGGGCGGCTTTCCCTTTTATAAATCGGGTCGTTCAACTACATAACCTGACGCGAGAGGAAAGGGGTCCGATGCCATGAAGATGGAGGAACGCCGAAAGAAGATTGTGGAGATGGTGAATCGGGAGGGGAACGTCAGCTTTAGCCGCCTGAAAGCCCAGTTCGGCCCTGTCTCTGAAATGACGCTGCGCAGGGATCTGGAGTATCTGGACAAGGCGGGCAGCCTGATTCGGGTACACGGGGGCGCAAAATCCGTGGATGTGATCATCGGTACGGACGACCTTTTGTTCAAACGCAGCGTGCGCAACATGGCGGCTAAGGAAATCATCGCCCGAAAGGCGACGGAGCTGTTGCGGGTAAACACGGCCGTTTATCTGGATTCGGGCTCCACGACGACGATGCTGGCGCGGTTGATCCCAGACGAGCGCTTTATGATCTTTACCAGCGGCCTCTCCTGCGCGCAGGAGCTGCTTCATCTGACGCAGGCGCAGATCCATGTGGTAGGGGGCAGGGTTAACTGCGCCAGCCAGAGCACGTGCTCCTCCAAGAGCCTGGGCTATCTGGACAATATCAATTTTCAGACGGCTTTTTTAGGCGTGACGGGCTTTACCCTGGAGCACGGCTTTACCTGCGGCAGCGAGGACGAGTGCGAGCTCAAACGGGCCGTGCTGCGCAACACGGATGTGGTCGTGGCGCTGATGGATTCCACCAAGGTCGGGGTGGACAGCACATTCACATACGCTATGCCGGAGGAGATCAACTATGTGGTGACGGACGGAGAGATGGACCGCAAGACGCGGCAGTTGCTGGAGAGCGCGGGCGTCAATGTCATATAGAAGCGGGATAAACCGCCGTCTGCGTAGCGAAAGAAAGATAGATGAAGGGGATGTTTTCACGAAAACGCCCCCTTTTTTTATGCTCTAAAGGATGTCGAATGGGGCGGAAGGCGCTGCGGCATATGCTTCAGCCTCAAACCTCCTGCGGTTACGCAACGTATGAGCGCCAGGGTTTGTCAACAGTTTGTAAAATGCCGGTCTTTTTTTTGTAAATGGGATTGACAATCACCTGCGTTCTGTGTATGATTACAGTAATGATTGAAACAAACGTTAATGAGCGCCAAAAGCATTGAGAAATGGCAAAATACGATTGTTTCAAACGTTTTATTGTGAGGAAGGGGCGCTAATTGATCGATTAAAGGGGGCGGAGTGAAGGCGTGTGATTGCGTGTAAGCCGAAAGAAGCATATGAGTACCGCTCCGCTGCGGCGGGGCCGCCTGCGACAAACGACAAGGAGGAAATGCAAAATGAAAAAAACACTGTCGATCCTGACCACCCTGGCGATGCTCCTTTGCATGTTGCCCGCCGCGCTGGCCGAGGGCGATCCCATTACCATTCAGTTCTGGCATACTAGAGGCTCCGGCGCGAACAACGAGGTCGTGCTCCACTCCGTGGAAAGCTTTAACGCGACCGTCGGCAAGGAAAAGGGCATCGTGGTCGAGGAGGTCTTCGTCGGCAACTACAACGAAATCCTGCCCAAGACCCAGCTGGCCATCCAGTCCGGCGAGTCCCCGCAGGTTGTCGTTTCCGGCAATACGTTCGTCAGCTACCTGATGGAGGACGAGGTGCTTGCGGACATGGCGCCTCTCGCCGAGTCCACCGGCTGGGATCGCGGCAACCTGCTCCAGCCCTTCCAGGAGATCAAGGGCAATACGGACGGCACGCTGTATTCGCTGCCTTATATCCGCTCTACCCCCCTGTTTTATTACAACAAGACGTTGGCGGACGCCAAGGGTCTGACGCCGCCGGATACCGTGGACGATATGGTCGCATTTTGCAAGGCCATGTGGGAAAAGGATGAGAGCGGCAATACCACCGTATACGGCCTGCTGATCACAAACGACTTCGGCTACCTGAACGCCTGCCACTTGTATCAGATGGGTTCCGCGCTCCTTAGCGAGGACGGCTCTTCCTGCCCCGCGCTGGACGACGGCGCCATGCTCAAGGTGCTCAGCGACTGGCGTTCCTGGATCGACGAAGGCTGGTGCTCCCCCTACGACGCGACGAACGCGGGCGCCGTGATGCAGGAGATGTTCAACCAACAGAAGCTGGGCGCGATGCTCACCTCCTCGGGGTCGCTGGCCTCCGTGCTGCGCAACGCAGAGGATGCGGGATTTGAGGTGGGCGTATGCCAGTACCCCACCTATGATGCGGACAAGCGCATCGCCGAGATCGGCGGCGGAAACATCTGCATCATTGCCGAGGGGAACACCGACGAGCAGATCGCGGCGTCCTGGGCGTTCGTGCAATATCTGATGAGCGACGAGATGGTGACCTACAACACGACCATGACCGGCTATGTGCCCACGACCTACTCCGTCGCCGATTACGAGGGCATGCAGCTATTTTGGGAGGAAAATCCCCTCTTCCGCGTAGCCTATGACCAGGTTAAGACCGGGCGCTGCCAGGAGAACCCCTACAGCCCCTATTTGCAGGACTTCACCCAGTGCTGCTGGGACGCGGTTTCTCTGTTGATTCAAGACCAGAGCATCGACGCGGAGCAAGCGGTAGAGCATATACGCCAGAACAGCGCACAGTTCTTCAACTGATTCCCCCGAGGACATCACGCCGGACTGCTGGAAAGGAAATGAGTGGCGGCGGAGGCCCCGTGTATCCGCCGCCCTCCGCTTATATTCAGCCGAAGGAAAACGGGCGGTAGAAAAGGAAAGACCATACATGCGGAGGAAGGCGCCATGGCACAAATAGAGTTTCGCAAGGTAACCAAAGCGTTTGACAAGGTGAAGGTCATCGAGGATTTGGATTTGATCATACCGGACGGGAAGTTTACGGTGTTGGTGGGCGCCTCCGGCTGTGGAAAGACCACCCTGCTGCGCATGATCGCCGGCATCGGGCCGGCCACCTCCGGCCAGGTGTTGCTGGACGATCAGGATATTACCGATCTGGAGCCCGGCAAGCGGGATATTGCCATGGTATTTCAAAATTATGCTATCTATCCCACCATGTCGGTCCGGGAGAACATCGAATTCGGCCTGAAGAACAACAAGGTGCCCAAGGCGGAGCGCGCCAGGCGAATCGGCGAGGTAGCCGCCTCCGTGGGCCTGACGGAGTACCTGGACCGCAAGCCCTCCACCCTCTCGGGCGGCCAGCGCCAGCGGATCGCTTTGGCGCGGGCGATGGTGAAGCAACCCAAGGTGTTTCTCATGGACGAGCCCCTTTCGAACCTGGACGCCAAGCTGCGCGCCTCTATGCGCACGGAGCTGATCGAGCTGCACGAGCGGTTGAAGACGACCTTTGTCTATGTAACCCACGACCAGGTGGAAGCCATGGCCATGGCCGACCTGATCGTGCTGATGGATAAAGGAAAGATCATGCAGCAGGGCGCGCCGGAGAAAATATACCGCGATCCGGACAACGTATTCGCCGCGCAGTTTATCGGTACCCCTGCGATGAATATCTTTCCCCTGGGAGAGGACGGCGTTCAGATGGGGTTTCGCCCGGAAAAGGCCATGCTGAGCCGGAAAAAGGTCGAACGTAACTACGTCCGCAGGGGCGAAATCCTCACGCGGGAGATGCTCGGCTCTGAGACGATCTACAAGGTACGCCTCCGGGAGCGCGGCGTGATGGTCAAAAGCGTGGACGACGGCTTTCACATCGGCGACGAATGCTTTTTATCGGTGACAGACGACCACCTCTATTTCTTTGACCGGGAGGGAACACGCATTCGCGCCGTCCGGGGAGGGACCGAGGACGGGCTGATCCGCGCGGCGGGAGGGACCTGCGATGCTTAACATGAAGCCGGGCGGCGGGAGGGCGATTCGGCCGGGCGCAAAGACGGGCAAAAGCTACTTCATATCCTATCTCATGGTGGCCCCGGCGATCCTCTTTCTGCTGACGTTTACCGTTTATCCCATGATCAACATCGTTCAGCTCAGCCTGTACAAGGGCAACGCGCTAAAGCCCTACAAGGGCTTTGTAGGGCTGGAAAATTACAATCAACTGTTTTTCGTCAAGACGGACTTTTTGGCCGCGTTGAAAAATACGGCCTACTATACGGCGATGGTGCTGGTTCTGACCATCACCCTGGCGGTCGTCTTCGGCGTATGGATGCAGCGCGACCGCAGGATCAACCGCGTGGCCCAGACGGTGTTCTTCACGCCGCATCTGGTGGCCTCTATCTCCTGCGCCTTCATCTGGTCCTGGCTGTACAACAAAAACGATTACGGCTTGTTTAACACGGTGCTCGGCTGGATGGGCATTGCGCCGCAGCGCTGGCTGAACGACTCGGCCCAGGCGATGAACTGCGTGATCGTGATGAACGTTTGGAAATCTATCGGGTATTACGCGCTGATTATTCTCGCCTCGCTGAAATCCATCCCCATAGAGATCTACGAGGCGGCGCGGCTTGACAACGCATCCCCGCTCAAGACATTCTTCAAAATCACATTGCCCATGCTTTCTCCGCAATTGTTTTTTCTGCTAATCACCATTACAACCGGGTCGTTCAAGGTGTTCGATTCCATGCGCATTATGACCGGCGGCGGGCCGGGGGATTCCACCCAGGTGCTGTGTATGTATATTTACGATTATGCCTTTCAGCGCAATAATTCCCTGGGCATTGGCGCGGCGGCGGGCGTGGTGCTGATGATCGTCCTGATCCTCGTTACGCTGCTGGACTTCAAGGGACTGGAGCGAAAGGTGCACTATCAATAGAGGGGAGGACAAACCCATGGACGGAGCGCAGATCAAACGGCGGATGCGGAACTATCTGCCCAAACTACCCGGCGACCTGGTGAAGATTTTTCTCATGTTGATTTTCGTATTCCCATTTTATTGGATGATCATCACCGCCTTCAAGACCTACGGCGAGGCCATTCAGACCCCGCCGACCCTCTGGCCGCGCAATTTTACATTTGCGGCCTTTGAGAGCATCTTCTCCCGCGGCATCGACATGACCCGCTATGCGATGAACTCCATCGTGATCACGCTGTCGGTCATCGCCATTCAACTGGTGGTCATGGTGCCCGCGGCCTACGCCTTCGCCAAGCGGCGCTTTCCCTTGCAGGGGCTGCTGTTCAGCATTGTGCTGGTAGCGTTTATGATTCCCGGCCAAATTACCTACATCACCACCTACCTGATGATGTCCAAGGCCAAGCTGATCAACTCACTCTGGCCGCAGATCCTCCCCTTTGGCGCCAACGCCTTCGGCATTTTTATGCTGCGTCAGGGCTTTAAGCAGATTCCCGACGAGATCATCGAATCCGCACGGCTTGATAACGCCAGTGAGGCGCAGATCATGACCCGCATTATGCTGCCGATGTGCAAGTCCAGCATGATCACCATCGCCATGTTCTCCTTCATCGGCACGTGGAACAGCTATTTTTGGCCGCTGGTCATGACCAACAGCGACAGATACCGGCCGCTGACCATGTACATTGAAAAGCTCAAGCAGGAGGTGGAGCAGGGCATCATGTGGAATGAGATCATGGCGGGTAACTTCATCCTGGTGGTGCCCGTGATCATCGTATTCATCTTTGCCAGCAAAAAGATCATCCAGGCCTTTGCCTATAACGGCATGAAGTAAAGGGTGGAAACGCAAAACGGAGGAAATGCAGCATGAGCAAGCATGTGATCGTCATCTCGGAGGACGCCCTGGTCTACGAGGATACCCGCACCCTCAGGGAGCTGCCTGTGTTCGGGTCCATTTGGCACAGGGTTGCCCGCGTGAAACGGATGCGGTCCATCTACCCTTCGGTCACCTATCCTTGTCATACCTCCATGATGACGGGTTGTTATCCCGACCGGCATGGAATCGTCAACAACGAATTATCCCGTCTGGGCGAGAGCGCGTCGCCGTGGCATTGGTTTTACGACGCGGTGAAGGCGCCCTCCATCTTTGACGCCGCCAAGGAAAAGGGGCTGAAAACCGCCGCGGTGTTTTGGCCGGTGACGGGCAACTGCCCCAGCATCGATTATTTGATCGACGAGTATTGGCCGCAGACCCCGCAGGAGAGCATGTGGGATTGCTTCCTGCACTCTGGCAGCAGCCCGGAGGTGGTTGAAAAATGCGTCGATCCCCATCTGTGGATGCAGGTAAACCGCACGCATCCCCATTGCGACGCATTCATCACCGCTTGCGCCTGCTCGATCATTCGGGAGTTCAAGCCTCATCTACTGATGATCCACCCCGCGAACGTAGACGCCTATCGCCACGAGACGGGCCTGTTCAGCCCCAAGGTGACCCATGGCCTGCACGAGATCGACGACTGGCTGGGATGGATCCTCAAGGCGACGCGGGACGCGGGCATCGAGGAGGACACCGATTTCTTCATCGTCAGCGATCACGGTCAGATCCCTATCGACCGGGTGATGCACCCGAACGTGGAGCTGGCCCGCCGTGGCCTGATCACTTTGGATAACAGCGGGCGGATGACCGATTACGTCGCCATCGTCAAGTCCGCCGGCGCGTCCGCGCAGGTGTATGTGAAGCGCGAGGCGGACATTGAACGGGTCGGACAGCTGCTGGAGGAGATGCGTGCCGAGGGGCTTTACGGTTTTTCCCGCGTCTATACCGCGCAGGAGGCATGGGAGGAAGAGCGCTTGAGCGGCGGATTTGCCTTTGTGCTGGAAACCGACGGGTATACATCCTTCGGCAACGATTACACGGGGGCGTTGTGCCGCCCCCACGATATCAGCGATTACCGTTTCGGCCGGGCAACCCATGGGCATCAGCCGGACAAGGGCCCCCAACCGACGTTCATCGCCTTTGGGCCGGACATTCGCCCCGGCGCGCTGCTGGAGCGCCGACCCATCGTGGATGAGCCCGCCACCTTTGCTCGGGTGCTGGGGGTGGACATGGGGGAGATCGACGGTAGGCCCATGGTCGAACTGCTCAGGGATGGGATATGACGTAACGGTTTTGATGCATACAGGCGCATTGTTGGCTCAAGAGGGGCTGGTGCAGCACCAGCCCCTCTTGAGCCGTTTATTGCCCGTCCACGATCCGTCTGGCGACGTCGGGATAGTTGGTAATGATGGCGTCCGCCCCGCGCGCGAGGCACAGGCGCATGTCTTCTTCGCGATTGACGGTCCACGGATGCACGCGGATGCCCAGCGCGTGCGCCCCCTCACAGGCGTCGGGGAAGACGAGCGCGCTGTAATGCGGGTGCAGGGCGTCCATCTGAAGCTGCCGTGCGTAATCCCAGGGCTTATAGAGTGTCGCGCTGTAGAGCAGGCCACAGGGGAGCGAGGGGTCGATCTCCTTGACGTGCAGGACGCTGTAGTGGTTGAAGGAGGAGTAGAGCACGCGACCGGTCATGCCCATCTTCGCGGCCAGCTCGATGCAGGCCTCCTCCATGCCGGGATAGAGATAGCAGCTGTTTTTAAGCTCTACGTTGACCGTGAGCCCCGCGGGCCCCAGCAGCTCGTAGACCTCGCGCAGCGTAGGAATGCGCGCATCCGCGTATTGCGGATGCGTCTTGTTAAAGCGGAACGCTTTGAGCTCGCGCAAGGTATAGTCGCGCACAAAGCCCGCTCCGTCCGACACGCGGCTGATCTCTTCGTCGTGTGTGACGACGAGCTCGCCGTCGCGGGTAAGATGGACGTCCAGCTCTACGCCGTCCGCGCCCTGTTTGACCGAAAGGTCGAACGCTTCCAGCGTGTTTTCGGGCGCGTAACCGCTCGCGCCCCGGTGCCCCCAAACCTTGGCTTTCATCGATAATACCTCCTTGGATGCCTAAATTTCGATGTTTTCATTATACCACCTGGTTTGACGCAGGGGAAGCGGCAAAACGCGCCTTGCCCCCACCGGCCGGCGCCCGTCCTTGCATCAGCGGAGTGCGTAACCTGGTGCGTATACGCACAGAGCTACGGGGCGGGCGACACAATGCGCGCACTTAAGCATTCAGATGACATGGCTTTTGCTGTCATCCTATTTATGATACGCGGGGCTCCGGCGCAAAACTGTTGAGGCCGGCGGGTAGATATGGTATAATAGAACATCACGGACCCGGCAGCATGCAGCACGGCTGCGGAATTGGATGTGACCTGATGGAGCGCCCTTTTATTTCGCTGGTTTTGCCCGTACGCAATGAAGAGAGGTATATACGCGATTGCGCCGAATCGCTCTTTTCACAGGATTATCCGAAAGAGCGCATGGAGGTGCTTTTTGTCGACGGCTGTTCGACGGACCGGACGGTCGAAATCCTCACGGCCATGCAGGCGGAGCATCCGCTGCTGCGCGTGCTCTCAAACCCCGACCGCACCGTCCCTTACGCGATGAACATCGGCATCCGCGAGAGCCGGGGAGAGTTTATCGTGCGCATGGACGCGCACGCGGCATACGCGCGCGACTACGTCTCGCGCTGCATCGAAACGCTGCAAACCGTATCGTGCGACAACGCGGGCGGCGTTTGCATCACGAAGGGGCGCGGGTACATGGGCCGGGCCATCGCGCTCGCGTTGTCCACGCCCTTTGGCGTGGGAAATTCCATGTTTCGCCTGGACGTGCGCAGCGGATACGTGGACACCGTGCCCTTCGGCGCGTTCCGGCGCAATCTGTTCGACCGCATCGGCCTGTACGACGAGCGTCTTACGCGCAACCAGGACAACGAGCTCAATTACCGCATTCGCAAAAACGGAGGGAAAATCTATCTCGACCAAAATATCCGCTGCACGTATTACTGCCGGGATACGCTGCGCGGCATCATGAAGATGGGCTTTCAGAACGGCATGTGGAACGTGATCACCCTGTTCCTGTGTCCCGGCTCGATGGGCGTGCGCCACTTTGTTCCGCTGGGCTTCGTGCTCTCTACGATCGCTCTGGCGCTGCTCTCTTTGCTGTGCGGGCCGCAGGTGTTCGGCGTGCTGCTCGGGCTGGAGTGGTTCGCCTACCTGTCGCTCGACGCTTTTTACAGCTACACTGTCGCGCAGCGTGAGGGCATGAAGTACCTGCCCGTGCTGCCGGCGATCTTTCCAGCCTTTCATATCGCCTATGGCCTGGGCTCGCTGCGCGGCTTTTTCGCGTTGCCGCGCTTTCTTAGCGGAAAGCGAGGACAAAAAAGATGAAGATCCTGCACGTGTGTTGCAATTACGCGGATACAAAGGTGTTTAAGAGCCTTTTTTCGCACCTGGCCGCGCAGGGTACGGCGCAGAGCGTCTACGTGCCCGAAAAGCGCGAGAAGGACATGGGGAGAAATGTGCCGGAGGACGGGGCTTTTGGCGTGCATTATAGCCTGATCGTGCGGCCCATAGACAAGCTCCTTTACTTTACCAAGGCGCGGCGTGCGCTGCCCGATCTATTGCGCAAGGTCGAACTGGCCGGGGTGAACCTCGTGCACGCGCATACGCTCTTCACGGACGGAGGCATCGCCTACCGATTGCAGCGGGAGACGGGCCTGCCGTTCGTGGTGACGCTTCGCTTTTCCGACATCGAATATTTCTATAAGTACGAACCGCACCTGCGCCCGCACGCGGCGCGGATCCTCCGCGCGGCGAGCCGGATCCTCTTCCTCTCGCCCGTACACCGCGACAAGGTGCTCTCGCGCTACGTGGCCGCGGGAGAACGGGAGGCGATGGCCGCAAAATCCTGCGTCGTGCCCAACGGCATCGAGCCGGTCTGGCTGGACGGCGGGGCGCATGCCCTGCCGTCCAACCGGCTCAAAATTGCCTTTGCGGGCAAGCTGACGGCGCGCAAGCAGCCGGGCAAGGCTGTCGCGGCGGCAGAGCTGCTCGCGCAGCGGCTTCCGGGCCGGGCGGTGTCGCTGCAGCTGGCGGGGGAAGGCGAACTGCGGCCACAGCTGGAGCGGCTGCACGCCGTGAAAGCGGGCAGGGCCTCTCTTTTGGGGCGTATGGAAGGAATGGACGCGCTCAAAGCGTTTTATGACGGGTGCGACCTGCTGCTCGTGCCCTCCACGGCGGAGACGTTCGGCATGGTCTATCTGGAGGCGATGAGCCGGGGGCTGCCCGTGCTCTACACGCGCGGGCAGGGGTTCGACGGACAGTTTCCGGAGGGGAGCGTCGGCTTCTCGGTAGACCCCGGGGACGTCGCGGACATGGCGGACAAGGCGGAGGCCTGCCTGCAAGACTACGAGGCGATGAGCCGGCGCTGCATCGAGGGCGCCTGCGCACTCGCCTGGCCGCGCATTGCCGGGCGTATGCAAGCGATCTACAGGGAGGCGACCGTATGACGAACGAAGGGCCGCTACGGGTGCTCGTGCTGGTGCACAGGCAGTTGGACAATAGCCCTTATTGCTTTTTCGTGCACGATCAGGTCAAGGCGCTGCGCGCGCTGGGGCACGACGTACAGGTGATCTCGCCCGTGGGCACCCTGCCCTTTTATGGACGGCTGCGCCCGGAGGCGGCGGCGGTCGTACGAAAGACGCCGCGCCGCGCGGTGGTGGAGGGCGTGCCGGTCTATTATCCGCGCTTCCCCGCGCTGGGCGACGCGGGCGAGCGGCTGCTCGGCGGCGGGCCCGAAGCGCGTGCGGCGATACGGACCGCGATGCGGCTGCATAAGGACAAGCCCTTTGACCTCGTGCACGCGCATATGCTGGACCGGGACGGGCATGCGGGGCGGTTCATCGCCGCGAAACTCGGCGTGCCGATCGCGCTCACCGTGCACGGCACGGACGTCTTTCGCTACTTCGGCAAAGGCAAGATGCCCAGCCCCCGCAACATCGAGACGGCGCGCTCGGTAGACGGGCTGATGGCCGTATCGCAAAAGCTTTTATCGCTGGTGGCGCCTTACCGCGGGGATGGGCTCAGCGAGGTGATCCCCAACGGGGTAGACTTGTCGCTCGTGGACCCCGCGCCGGTGAACGCGCCGCGCAGCGTCCTCTCCGTCGGCACGCTCAAGGCGCGCAAGTGCATGGGCGCGACGCTCGATGCGTTCAGCGCCGTCGCAGGGGACTACCCGGACGCGCGCCTTACGATCGTGGGCATCGGGGAGGAGCGGGGGGCGCTCAAGCGGCGGATCGACGAGCGCGGGCTGTCCGCGCGGGCGATCCTTACCGGCGGCGTCACGCACGGCGAGGTCATGCAGCTGATGGCACAAAGCGACGCGTTCGTGCTGCCCAGCTACGACGAGGGGCAGGGCATCGTCTACATCGAGGCGATGGCCTCCGGCTGCGTGGCCGTGGGCAGCGTAGACGAGGGCATCAGCGAGACCATCCGGGACGGAGAGAACGGCTTTCTCGTGCCGGCAGGGGACGCGCAGGCGGTAGCGCGCACGCTGCGGCGTATTTTCGACGCCCCGGACCGCTTACAGGGCCTGCGCCGGCAGGCCAGGCAGGACGCGCTCGCGCTCTCGTGGGCGCAAAACGCCCGGCGCACGGCGGCCTTCTATCGCCGGGTGATAGACGCGGCGGGGAAAGCGAACTCGAGATAGAGGAGGATGGACGGATGAAGAAAAAAGGCGTGGATTCGTCAGGACTGCTCAGGCTCTACGACAAGTGTGTGGGGGTCTTTGCCGAGCTGTTCGACACGCGGCTGCTGACGCCGATGGTGACGGCGCTCCTCTTTTACACGGTGCTCTTTACGCAGCGGAAATTTCCGATGCGCTGGATGTACTTCGTGCTCTTTGGGATGGTGCTCGTGCTCATCGTCTCTTTCACGGCGCGCACGCCCGGCATGCATCGGGCGCGCTGGCACAGGGGCATGGCGGGGCTCTGGTTCGCGCTGCACGGCTGGATGACGGTCTCGGGCCTTTTTTACGAGGACTGGCTGCCCGAGGCGCTGGCGCTGCTTATGATTTATCCCTTCGTGTTTTCGGTCTTTACGTCGCGGGAGGACCGCGGAACGTTTCGCTCGATCCTTCGGGGATGCGTCTTCGCGGTGCTGCCCTTTCTCGTCTGGTCGTACGCGACCCGGCCGCTCGTCATCGGCTACCCGGGCTATTACGGCGTGTTTTACAACGCGAACGGGCTGGCCATGTGCTGCATCGTGATGAGCGTGAGCGCGCTGCTGCTGACACAGTCGGCCTGGCTGGAGCGCAGGAAGGGGCAGACGGCCTTTTACGGGATCGTGACGCTCGCGGGCAGCGCGACGTTGCTGCTGACGCTTTCACGCTCGGCGCTGCTTTCGTACATCGGGGTGTTGGCGATCGTCGTGCCGGCGATGCTGCTGCGCACGGCGCGCAGGCCCGGCCGCGTGATCTTGGCGACGCTGGCGGCGGTTTTGGTGCTGGGCGGCATGGGGCTTTACGTCACGCAGCTCAAGTTTCACCAGGTCGCCGTCGAGGATTGGGAGACGGCGCAGTATAACTACGAGCACTACGGCGCGCCCATCGTCGTCGACCCGCCGGAGGAGCGGAGGATGACGCTGGACGATTTGACGAGCGACCGCTACGGCATCTGGCGGATGGCGCTATCAAACCTGACGCTCACCGGTCACGAAACGGCGGTCGTAGAGGAATGGGTCGCCTGGGACGGCGGTGCGCGCAGGTTCAACGCGCACAATTCCTTCGTGGCGGTCGCCTACCAGAACGGCTGGCCCGCGGGGCTCCTGTTCCTGTGCTACGTGGCGCTGTCGACCTATCGTGCGGGGCGCTATTACTGGCTGCACCGGCGCAAGAGCCCGCTGTACATGGCGCCGCTGGCTTTTTCCGTGGTGTTCATCATGGAGAGCCTCTTCGAATCGGTATACGCGCCCTTCTCGGTCGTCGGTTGCGCTTACCTGCTGGTGCAAGGCGTGCTGCTGCGCGCGGACCTGATGGAGGATGGCTCGGAGGCGCAGGCATGAAGGTATCGATCGTCGTGCCCGTGTACAACGGCGCGCGCTTTTTGAAGGAATGCCTGGACTCGCTCCTGAGCCAGACGCTGCGGGACGTCGAGGTGATCGTCGTCGACGACGCCTCGACCGACTCCACGCCGACGGTGCTGAGCGATTACAGGCGGCGCGACCCGCGCGTCGTCGTGCTAACGCAGGATAAAAACACGGGCGTCTCCGGCGCGCGCAACCGGGGCATCGAGGCCGCGCAGGGGGAGTACGTCGGCTTTTGCGACGCGGACGACTGGATTGAGCCGCCGATGTTCGAAATTCTCTACGACGCGGCAAAGCGGCGGGAGGCGGACGTGAGCTTTTGCGGCGTATACAAGAACCTGGAGCGCCGGGCCGTGCAGGTGGACCTGCCCTTTGCGGACGGGGCCTGCTTTGACGCCCGCGGCATCAGGGAGACGCTCGTGCCCGCGATGCTCTCTACGAAAACCGACAGCGAGGAGCTGCCGGTGAGCGGCTACACGCCGCGCAACCTCTTCCGGCGGGAGTTGCTCGCCGGGCTATCGTTCGATACGGACATCCGCTACGCCGAGGACCTGCTCTTCATCGTAAGGGCGCTGCTACGCGCGCGGCTGGCGACCGTGGTCAACAGGCCGCTGTATCACTATAGATTCCACGGCGGATCGGCCACCAAGCGCTACAGCGCCCACGTGCCCGCCTCGCACGAGCGCTGCCATGCCCGGCTGGAGGAGGCGTTCGACGGGGAGGGCCTTACGCAGGCCTACGCGCAGCGGATGCGGATCCGCAGGCGAAAGAGCGCGGTGCTCGCGGTGGAGAACCTGAGCCTGCCGGGCACGCCGTACGGCTTTTGGGAGCGCGTCGCGCGCGCAAGGGCGTATATGCGCCGCGAGGACGTGCGCTCGCTCTTTGCGCTCGTGCCGCTCAAGGGTCTGCCGCCGCGCCTGTGCGCGAAGTACGCGCTGATGCGCGGCCGCTGCGCGTTTTTGCTCACAGCGCTCTTTAGCCTGATGCGATGAGGTGAGGGGTCATGGAGGAACAAAGGGATGGGGGGATTGACGTGGCCGAATGGCAGGACATCGAGGCGTCCCTCGCGAAGAAGAAAGGACAGCTTTGCGTCAAGCGCGCGCTGGACGTCGCGCTCTCGCTTGCGGGGATCGTCGTGCTCTCGCCCGTTCTGATCTGCTGCGCGGCGGCGATCAAGCTCGATTCGCCGGGCCCCGTGTTTTACAGGCAAGTGCGCGTAGGGCGCGGCGGGAAGACGTTTCGCATTTACAAGCTGCGCACGATGAAGGACGGTGCGGACAGGCGCGGGCCCGAGATCACCGTCGGGGGCGACGCCCGCATCACCCGGGTGGGGCGCGTGCTGCGCAAATACAAGCTGGACGAGCTGGCGCAGCTGTTCAATGTGCTGCTTGGCGACATGAGCTTCGTGGGACCCAGGCCCGAGGTGCCGCGCTACGTAAAGCTCTATAGCGACGCGCAGCGCAAGGTGCTGCTCGTGCGCCCCGGCATTACAGACACCGCCTCGATCGCCTATCGAAACGAGAACGATCTGCTGGCCACGAGCGCCGATCCCGAGCGCACGTACGTGGAAGAGGTCATGCCCGCAAAGCTGGAGCTGGGCCGCCAATACATCGAACAATTCTCCCTATGGGGCGACCTGCGGCTGATTTGGGAAACCGTCTTCGCGGTCGCGAAGGGCGAATAAGGGGAGGCAAAGCCTTCCGACAGGAGGAGAATATGCGAAGCGCCTACACGATTTTTAAACACCACCGGCTCGGCGACCCGTGCGTGACGGCGGGCGACCGCGCCTGCGTCATCGGCACGCAGGACGGCCTCTTTCCGGACATGGGCCACGCCATCCCGGGCGAGATGGGCGGCCTTTGGGCGGGGGATCTCAAGCTGTGCGACGGGTTTTTCCTCGCCATCGACGACGTGCCCCTACGCAGCTGCGATGCCTTTGAGGCGAGCCCGCAGTCGTGCACGTTCCACTACCGCATGCAGGGGGAGGGGCTGCACGTGGTGCGCAGCCAGTTCGTGCCCGACGGCGTCGCCGGGTGCGTGATCGACCTGCTGGTGGAAAACCTGCGGCCTGCGCCGCGCATGGCGGAAATCTCCTTTACCGTGCGCACGGACATCCTGCCCGCCTACAGCGAGGAGCAGGACCGGGAGGTCGGGCGAGACGTGTGCGAGTACGACGAGCGCACGCTGGCGTTTTATGCGCGCGATACCCGCAATCCCTGGCATGTGTGCTGGGGCGCGGACAGGGACGTGCCCGTGCTCCTTTGGGATATGCCGGACGAAATCTACGGCTTTGGCAACACGCGAGGGCGGGGCATCAACGGGCGGCTCTTTTACCGCCTGCGTCTGGCCGCGGGCGGCCAGGCCAAGCTGCGCCTGTACGTGGCGGGCGGGCGCATCGCCCGTTCGCAGGCGGAAGATTTGATCGACGATTTGCGGGCAAACGCCGGGGAATTGTTTGGAAAGAAGCGCGCGCGTCTTTCTGTCATGGAGGCTTGCGCCAGCGCGGCGCTGCCGGACGCGGACATCGAGCGGGCCTGGAACTGGGCTTGCATGAACCTGGAATGGCTGATGCGCGCAGTGCCGGGCGGTACGCGCGCGGTCTGCGAGAACCTGCCCGAGGCGCCAGGCTTTTTCATGGGCGACAGCGAGGCCTCGCTCTCGGCGATGCTGCCGCTGGGCGGCGTGGAGACGCTGGAGGCCGCGCTGCGCCTGCTGCGCGACGTGAGCCAGGAGGCGGACGGCCCCGCGGGCCGCGTGGTCGGCGGCATCGCGCCGGACGGGCGCGTAGCCTCGCCCGGGGACGCGCTGCAAAGCGCGCGCTTTGTATCGCTCGTTTGGCGTACGTTTGAATGGACGGGGCATGTGGACTTCCTCGCGGACATGATGCCCTTTCTCGCGCAGTGCATGCATTACATCCGGCGCGAGACGAGAAACTTTGAGGACGCTGCGCTCGTCTATCGCAAGACCGTGCGGCGCATCGCCATGCAGTACGCGGCGATGCTGGAGGCGCTCTGCTATCAGGGCGCGGAGGAATGGCGCGCGTTGGCGGCGGGCATCGAGGCGCCGGAGGAGGCCGCGCTCGCGCCGGACGCCCCGCTCTCCAAGCAGGCTTTGTGGCACGGCGCGCGCGGACATGTCGAGCAGATGCTCGGGTGCGTGCGGCGCATCGCCTCCACGCTGACCGAGGGCATGCCCGGCGCGCTCGTGGACGAGGACGCAGGCCCCGGCGTGTTCGTGCAGGCCAAGGCCCCCGCCGGCATCGTCTGGCCGATGACGCGCTACCTTTTCGGCATCCACCCGCAGTCGCCGCGCCGCCTGATTCTCTGGGAGCCGCATACCCCCATCGGCTGGGACGGCTGGGCGCTCAAGGACCTGCGCATCGGCGACGCGACGTTCGACGTGAGCAGCCGCCGCCTCTCGCAGGGCAAGGCGGAGTATACGCTGCGCGCGAGCGAGCCGGGCTGGCGGGTCGCCGTCGTGCAGGACGGGGAAGAGAAGACGTACGAGCTGCCAGGCGAGCTGACGCTCGTGCTGGCGGACTGACGGAGGCTGGAGAGATGGCAAAGCTCGGTTTTATCGGCGCGGGCAACATGGCCTGCGCGATCATCGGTGGCGTCGTCGCCAGCGGGATCGTCCCGGCGGGGGAGATCCTGGTGACCGCGGGGCACGAGGAGACCAGCGCGCGCGTGCGCACGCGCTTCGGGGTAAAGAGCGCGCGATCAAACGCGGCGCTGGCGCGGGAGAGCGAGTGCGTTCTGCTGTGCGTGAAGCCCATCGTCCTCCCGCAGGTGCTGGAGGAAGTCGCGGACGCGCTGCACGGCAAGCTGATCGTATCGATCGTCGCGGGATGGGATGTGGAGCGCCTGCGTCGGCATCTGCCGCACGACGCGCGCGTGATGCGCGTAATGCCCAACACGCCGCTGCTCGTGGGCGCGGGCATGTGCGTCTTCGACGCGCAGCATACGACGCGGCCGGAGGAATACGATTTTGTCAAGCGTCTGTTTGCCGCCGCGGGCGAAATCTGCGAGGTGGAGACGCACGCATTCAACGCGGCGACGGGCATCAGCGGCTGCGGCCCGGCGTTCGTCTATCAGTTCATCGAGGCGTTGGCCGACGGCGGCGTCAAAAACGGCGTGCCGCGAAAGCTCGCCTATCAATTGGCGGCGCAGACGGTGCTGGGCGCGGGCGCGATGGTGCTCAGGACGGGGGAACACCCCGGCGCGCTCAAGGACGCCGTGTGCTCGCCGGGCGGCACGACCATCGAGGGCGTGGCCGCGCTGGAGCGCGGCGGCTTGCGCGCGGCGGTCATCGACGCGGTGACGGCTACGGTGGAGAAGACCGCGAAACTCAAGGGTTGAAAGGCTGGATCGCATGAAGAAGATCATCGCGCTGTTTTTGGCGCTGTGGGTGCTGCCGGCGGGCGCGCTGGCCGGCAGGCTGGAGGTGACGCAGGGAACGCCGGCGGGCGCGTCGGCGCCCGTCGGCGAGGCGGCGACGCCGGAGGACGAGAGGGCGGCCCTGGCGCCGCCCGAAGCGCCGGACGAAGGGGCGCAGGGCGGCGAGATCCCGGAAAAGATACAAAGGTTCATCGAGGTCGCCCGCGCGGAGTTCGAGGCCAACGACTGGGTGAAGCTTCCGAAAGACAACAAGTATACGGTGTGGTACTACGGCGACCACAGGCAGATCGGTTGGTGCTCCGTCTTCCTCATCTGGTGCGCGAACGAGGCGGGCATTCCGCTGTTCAAGAAGGACGCGGTGGAGATGCCGGACGACGGCGTCTTCTCCTGCATCGAGGGGCGCGTGGGCAACGTGAAGCTCGGATTTGAGAGCGTGGGCCGCTGGACCGAGACGGAGCCGCCCAAGCCGGGCTACCTGGTCGTCTACGGCGTGCGCGGTTCCACGCCCTACACGCACATCGCCATGGTGGAGAGCGTAACGGAAATCGGCGAGGGCGTCTACGAACTGACGACGCTGGAGGGCAACATCAATTCCACGGTCAAGCGCTACCGCTACCGCTACGACCTGACGCCGAAAAAGGCCTACCACAACATGTCCGTCGTGCCGGAGGACGAGCGCAGCGATGAGAACTGCCAGTACAAGCTGCACAACGAAAAGTGGTACGTGTTCGGGTTTTGCAAGACGTGGGAATGAGCATAAGAAAGGCGCAGAACGGCTGTTTCTGCGCCTTTCTTATGCTCATATTTATCATGATTGCGTAGGGTCTATGCCTTTTGCCGCTTTTTGTATTCCCGCGGGGAACAGCCCATCTCCTCGCGGAAGGCGCGGTTGAACTGCACGGGGTCCGGGTAGCCTACGCGCTCGCCGATCTCGTAAAACTTTTCATTCGTCTCGCGCATACGGCGGCAGGCCTCTTCGATGCGCGTGCGCCGCAGGTAATGGCTGAAGGGGATGCCGCAGGCCTTTTTAAACAGCGTGCTGACGTAGTTGGGGTGCAACGCGAGGTGTTCGGCAAGGCCGGTCAGCGTGATGTCATGCGCGTAATGCTGCGCGATGAAGTGCTTGGCCCGCTCGACATGCTGCTCGTCTCGCGAGGAGGACTGCGTCTGCACCCGCTCGATGAGCAGATGCACGATGCGCGTCAGATCGCGCTGCAGGTCGGAACAGCTCGCCGCGCCCTGGATGCAGCGGACGGCGTCGTCCTGCGTGAGCTCCATCTGCCCGACGACGCGGATGAAGGCGCTGCTGCGCTGCAGAACAGCGTAAATCATCGCGCAAAGCAGCTGGCGCAACTGCTCTACCGGCGGTAGCTGATGGCATACGCGCTTCAGGAGCAGGTCGAACGGCCCGTCAAAGCCCGCGGCGTCGAGGCGGCAGACGGCGTCGGTCATCTGCGAAAAGAGCGGCGCATAGGGGTAACGTTCGGGCCCGTCGGCGCCGGGCAGGTCGTAAAACCGGCGGAGGAGCAGCACCTGGCATTCCTCCAGCCCGCGCAGCGCCTCGCATGCCGCCAGGGGCTTTGAGCATACCGCATCGGTAGAGCGGCGCGACAGCGCCCGCCGCGCCTCGCGGAAGGCCTCCAGCTGCGCCGGGGTGCGGTAAAAGAAGAGCGAGAGAAACAGGCGCTGCCATTCGCCCTGCACCAGCACGCAGCCGTCCGCGAGCAGGGCGGAGAGCGCCTCCTCCCACTCGGCCTGCCAGGCCTGGCGCAGCAACGCGCCTACGGGCGCGGACCCGGCCGGAAGCGACGCGCAGACGACCAGGCGGTGCTGCGCGTGCAGGTGACAGTCGTCCATCAGACTCTGGGGCAGGCCGCCCTCGGCGCGCAGCAGCTGCTCGAGCGCATACTGCTGGCGATAGGAGCGCCTTTGGGCCGAGGAGACGGCAGCGGGGCGCGCGGGCGGCATGCGCTGGCGGCTGCGCAGCAAAAAGCCGTCGATTTGCAGATAAAAGTCCTCTTTGACGATGGGCTTGAGCAGGTAGTCGGAGGCCCCCAGCTTCATGGCCCGACGGACGAGCGCGTAGTCGTCAAAGCCGCTGATGACGATGACCTCGCCCTCGTAGCGCACCTCGCTCAGGCGCTCGAGCATCTCCAGGCCCGTCAGGACGGGCATCTTGATGTCGGCGAGGATGAGCGCCGTGGGCTGCGCGCAGGCGAACTCGACCGCGCGCTGACCGTTCTCCGCCTGGTGCAGGGCGAATACGCCGGGGTAGCGCGCCTCGAGCATGGCGGCGATGGACGAGCGGATCGCCGCCTCATCGTCGACGATCAGAACCGGAATCATGCTATGCTTCCCCCCTTTCGGACGTTTGCTGCGGAGATGGCGATTTGGTCAGCATGCGCGGCACGCGCACGGTGATGAGCGTGCCTTCGCCCAGGATGGACCGAAGGGCGAGGCCGTAGCGGCTGCCATAGTAGAGACGGATGCGCCGGTTCGTATTGCGAAGGCCGATCGACGTGAAGGCGTCGTTCTTCCCCTCGATATAATCGCATAGAAGGGAGAGCTCCTCAGGCGCGATGCCGATGCCGTCGTCCGCGACGGTGAAGACGATGTCGTCCTCCTCCGCGTAACCCAATACGCGGATGCGCCCCTCCCCCTCGGTCATGGACATACCGTGGTAGATGGCGTTTTCCACCAGGGGCTGGAGCAGCAGCTTGATGATGAAGCAGGGCAGCAGGTCCGGCTCGACGTTTATCTGCACGGCGAGGCGGCCGTGAAAGTGCATCTGCTGCAGGCGGACGTAGTCGCGCAGGTTGGAGAGCTCCTGTTCGACGGTGACGGGCTCCGATTGCGCGGAGACGCCGTAGCGCAGCGTCTTGCCCAGCAGCGCGGCCATATCGGCCAGCTCCGGGCTGCCCTGCGCGAGCGCGGCGGCGCGGATGGTCTCCAGCGTGTTGTAGACGAAGTGCGGGTTGATCTGCGAGCGCAGCAGCTGCATCTCGGTCTGGGCCTGCAGCAGGTTTTTGCTATAGACCTCCTCGATGAGGCGCTGGATGTGCGCGGACATGGCGTTGAACGATTCGATCAGGCTATGCATCTCGTCGCGCGCGTCCTCGTCCTCGGCGGGCGAAAAATCCTCCTCCCGGATGCGCTCGCACACGCCCATCAGCTTGCCGATGGGTTCGCGGATGCTCGAGACGAGCAGGCGCGTAAAGAGGAGCACGCTGAGCACGAAGAAGAGGAGCAGGCCGCCTAAGCCCAGCAGCTGCGTGCGGATGCCGCCCAGCACGCAGCGAAGGGGCGTGCGCAGCGCGCAGAGGAGTCCGTCCTCGGAGCGATACGTCTGATAGATCGCGAAGCCTTCGCCACCCCGGAGGGCTTTGGTACTCAGCTGCCCGACGGGCAGATCGCGCAGCCTGGCGTATACGGAAGGCTCCAGCGCGCCGAAGAGCGCCTCGCCCTCGCTGCCCAGCACGCTGAGGCGCTGCTCGGGGTAGAGCCGGCCGAGCTCAAAGGACTCCTTCATGCCCGCAAGATCGATGCAGCACAGCGCGAACCCGACCGGGGCAAAGCGGTTGAGCTTCATGATGGCGCGAACGCCGAGCAGGCAGTGCTCAGGGGTGGGCAGGCCGGTGATGAGCGCGGGGAGCTGCGAGGCCGTGAAGACGCGATAGCCGCCCTGCAAACGCAGCGCCTCCTCAAAGAGCGCGCTGGCAGGGTCGAGCGAGGCGATGCTATAGTAGATCGCGTCCGCCTTGCAGTAGACGAGCTGACCGCCCAGGTCGCTGATGCCCAGCAGGGACGCGTCCGAATGCAGCACGAGCAGGTTCATCAGGTCCTGCTGCACGCTCCTGTAATACGAGATAAGC
This sequence comes from Bacillota bacterium, assembly GCA_023404715.1. Taxonomy (GTDB): domain Bacteria; phylum Bacillota; class Clostridia; order Christensenellales; family Aristaeellaceae; genus Beduinella. The sequence continues at coordinate 49,235 of JAEYAR010000214.1, forward strand.
TGAGAGGTATCCGGCGTATCGCTGCTCAAATAGTCGAAGACGGACGTGCTGCCGTAGGCGGCCTGCAGGACGGGGAACTTGGTGAGCATGTCGACCTCGGCGATGGCGGATTGCATCTGCCCAGAGGCCGCATACAAGAGCTGTGAACCGGAGAGGCGTAGGTTGTCCGCGATGCCCTGAATGGAGGAACGCACCGTGGCGGCGCAAAACAGCACGATCACCGTCGTCTGCACGAGAAACAGGTACAGGAGGCGGGAAGCGACGGACGTCTTGCGCAGCAGCTTGATGAAGCGATTCATGATACACCTCCCCGTATGAAATGCACTGCGTCTATCATAGAAGAAAACGGCGAAAAAGGCAACGCGATTTGCTAGAAACTGACGGGCAAATCAATATTTTCCGCATCAAGAAAGGGCCGCCGAGCGATAATCGCCCGGCAGCCCCCACGGGTTTTGGCTTATTCTACGGTAAGTGTGGTGCTTAGATCGCCCACTGAAATGACGTGCTCGCCGGCATCCAGCGTCAGCTCATGGGTGATGACGCGGAACTGGCCCTCATCGAGCGCGACAAACCGCTCGGCGACCGGCGTATTGCCGTCCATAACCTGAACGGTCACATGGCCGTCGGCGCCGTTGTTCTTGGCGACGTAGTGGATTTCGAAGGGTACGCCGGCCTTTTGCTTGGCATTATGCACGTCCACAGAGGAACGTACGCGGCCATTGGTCTCGCTCTGCGTGACGGTGGCCTCCTGCGGCACGGTCAGCAGGCTCAGCTCGATATCGGCGGCGGCGGTATAGCCCATGCCAAAGCCGGCCGTCCACAGCACGTCGCCCAGATTGGTGGGCATGTCGATCGTGGGGTTCTCCTTGGCCAGCATCGCCATGTACAGACGCGTCGCGTCGTCCACGCCGATGTCCATCTGCAGCTCGCCCCAGGAGAGGTTATAGTCGTCGGGATCGACGGCCACCTCGAAGAGCGTGCTTCCGGCGGGCTCCTTGACGCCGAAGAGCATTTCCGCGGTGATGTCCGCGTCGACGTAGCGATAGAAGGAGCCGACGGAAGCGCCGTGATCGGGCGTGTTCTTGTACGTCTGCATGAGAATCGCGTTGCAGTTCACGGCCTCAAACAGGCGCGGCTCGGTGGAGGCGACGTTGGTGCTTTCGGTGATGACTACGACGGGCTTTGCGGCGGCCAGGGCGTCTTCCATCATGTAGTCGTAGGCGTCGTCGAAGGATGTGATGTGGAAGACGCACAGATCCGCCTCTTCCATGGTCTCGACGATGGCGCCAAACGCACTGAGCGCGGCCAGATCGGCTTCCTTGATGGCGCCGTTGTTGCTATCCATATAAAGCTTCGCGCCCTGCGCCAGCGGGAGGATGCCGTCGTTCTTGAGCAGCACAGAGGACTTCACCATCACCTGCTCCTCCATCTGCGTGATTTCGGGGCGGCGGTAGGTATCGATCTCCTCGTTGCTCAGGGGAACGCTCTGCGCGGCCTTGTAGGCGTCGCTTCCGATGATCGCCAGCGCGTCCTCCCAGTCGCGATAGGGGTCTTCAAAGCTGCCCAGGTTAAATTTCTGTGTCAGCACGCGGCCCACGTGTACGTCGAGGCTTTCGGGCGACACCAGGCCCTGCTTGACGGCTTCCACGATCAGGTCGGGCAGCGCCCGGTTGCTGCTTTCGGCATAGGCTTCGACGTCGATGCCCGGAACGGCGCCGTAGCAGCTGAACATATCGACGCCGGCGTTGAGGATGAGGGCATAGCGCTCTACGGCGTTCAACGTGGAGATATCGGTGCCGTCGGCGAGAATGCCGGTCTTGGACATGAGGCTGCCGATATCCAGCGGCCAGTCGAGACAGACGACGCCCGTGTAGCCCAACGTGTCGCGCAGGATGTCATAGGTATCCTTATCCATGTAGCTCTGCACGCCGGGGGTCACGCCCACGTTGTTGTTCGTCATCACCCACTGGGTGCCGGCGTCCACGACGGCTTTCCAGCCTACCAGCCAGCTGTCGATGAGATCCGCGGGGGACTTGGCGTTCACATATGCGTTGCGGCCGCCGCGGGCGATGAAGTGCTTGGAATGGGATTGAAAGTTTTGATCCTCATAGGCCCGGGTCTCGGCGGCGGACATCTGGGCGATGTAGTTGACGTCGTCGCCGTACCAGCTGCCGATTTCATTGCCATAGCCGTGGAAAACCTGGTGATAGCCGAGGGCTACCGATTCCTTGGCGTATTCGGAGACCAGATTGTAAAGAAGTTCCGGATCCTGGGCGACGCCCAGCGCATAGTGGGGCATGTCGATCATACCGCCCCAGGTGTTGTAGCTGCGGTCGCCGGAGAAGGTCGCCGGGATGCCCAGCGGCGTATCCTCCGCCAAGGATTGGATCTTATTGAACAGATCCAACTGATCCTTGGGCGCGCCCGTCAGCGCCGCGATGAACGTCGTCACGTGCATATCTTGAATCTGATACGCGGTGGGCAGATAGGTGGCGTCGCCTACTTTGATCACCGGTTCGCGCTCGACGATGGCTTGATGCTCGGGGTTGATGGTGTTCGCGCTGCCGACGTCGTTCTGAAAGCCGGTGACGGCGGCGTTGAAGTCGGTCACGGTGCTTCCGTTTTTCCCCGCGACACAGGCGAAAATCAACGTGCCGGCCTTTTCACTCTCGCTCATCAAGGACAGCAGGTTCTCTACCCGCTCCGAGGTGGTCTTCCGATAATCCTCGTACGCGTCCAGCTGGCCGTTGCCGTTCAGATCCTTGAAGTACAGGCCGTCCGCCTGGATAAAGGCGTCCTTAGACGCGGCGCTCAGCCTGGCCTGGCCGCCGTTGGCCTCGATATAGTAGAAGCCGGAGGCGCTTTCCAGGATAAGGGCATCCTCCGCCAGCCCCGAAAGGCCTATCGTCGAAACCATCATGATCAGCGCCATGAACAACGAGAATCGCTTCATGCTTGTGCCCCCTCTTTTCTTTTCCAACGGGTGTTTTTCCGTTCGTCGAGCGCGCACGGCCTCGGCCGATGACCGTGCGCCCCGCCCTGGCTTTGGTGGGTGGCGGCGGCGAAAACGCGCGAACCGCCAGACGGTTACCATCCTGCCTTGATTATAAAATTCAAAACCGTCGATTACAAGGGAATATTCGGCACAGGGGTATGTAATTTTGTAAACGCGCTGGCGATGGAGGTCGGGGGAATGCGAAGCAATCTCTGTTTGCCAGAAACTGTTCAATTCGGTGAGAATGGGAGGGTACGATGATGTGAAAACGATAAAAACCTGAAAAAAAGATAAAAAATATTTGAATCTGCAATGTTCTTCGCGCGTCATATTTTTTATAATAGACTCAACAAAAACATTGGAGGTGCCCTATCCATGAAACCGATGCGCAAGGTATTGGCCCTGATCCTGGCGGCCGCGTTGATGCTTTCCGTGTGCGTCATCGCCCAGGCGGAAGAGGTAGTCGAGCTCGAGTACGTCATCCATAAGTCCGAGGCGGCGGCCATCGAAGGCATGCAGACCGTGATCGACCAGTTCAATGCAGCGAACCCCGGCATCCACATCACCCTGACGCCGACGCCGGACTTCGCGACCGTCATCCAGACGCGCGCGCAGACAAACGAGATGCCGGACCTGTTCAGCTGCGTGACGAACAACATGTACGAGATCATGTTTGAGGACGGCCTGATCATGGATCTGACGGGACAGCCCTTCCTCGCCAACGTGGAGGACGAGACGCTGAAGCTCTCCGAATACGACGGAAAGAACTGGCGCCTGCCGTACTCCCTGAGCTGCTACGGCCTGTACATCCGAACCGATATCTTTGAGGAGCAGGGCCTCGCCTGGCCGACGACCTGGGACGAGCTGATGGACGTTTGCGAAAAGCTGACGGCCGCGGGCATCACGCCCTTCGCCCTGCCGGACAAGACGATGGTCTACCAGCGCATGGAGCGCATGATGAGCTTCATTGCCGACGACGACGCCGAATTCAAGCAGATCGCCGCGGGCGAGCTGGAGGCCAAGGATTCCAAAGTGCTCACCGCGTATGCGAACGCCTCCCTGCAGCTGGCTAGCTACATGACGCCCGAATCCCTGGGCGCGGAGTACACCGAATCGTATCAGGCGCTGCTGGCGGGCGAGGCCGCGATGACGATCAACGGCCAGTGGTCGCTCACGACCCTCAAGGAATACGATCCGAACGTGCAGATCGCGCTGATCCCCCTGCCCAACCCGACGGGCGAGGCGTCGGAGGTCGTCGTCAGCATCGATACGAGCTTTTGCATCTCCACCTCCACCAAGCATCCAGAGGAATGCCTGAAGTTCCTGGAATTCCTCAGCGAGACCGAAACGGCGCAGGCGTATACCGACATCGAGGGCAGCCCCAACGTGATCAAGGGCGTGCAGCTCAACGTCAAGGAGCTGGAGAAGATCAACGAGACCATGGCCGCGGGCCACGTCGTGATCAGCCAGAACGCCATCTGGCCCAGCGGATTCCGCAAGGAGCTGGGCGACGCCGCGACGAACCTGGTGATCGACGGCGACGTGGAAGCCTTCTACGAGGAGGCGGCCCTGGTCATCGACGAGTACTATAACGATTGATTCTCCCCCGGCGGGGCTGCCGCACGATGGTGGGCAGCCCCGCCTTTTGCACCCGACATTCAAGACAGAAAGGCGGAATGCGAGCATGGTAGCGCCAGCGAAGCGCAAGGCGGGGCGTTCGCCGCTGCGGCGGGAACAGATGTTGACCTTTACCGCGTTCACCCTCCCCGGTCTCCTGATGTACTGCTGCTTCCTCATCCTGCCCATCTTGATGGGCGTATACTACAGCCTGATGGACTGGAACGGCATCAGCCCCGGCTACGAGTTCATCGGCTTCCAAAACTACGCGAAGCTCGCGAGCGATCGCAAGTTTAAGCTGGCGCTGCTCTTTAACGCGCGCTATACGGTGATGCTGGTCGTCGGCATCGTCGTCATCAGCGTCGTGCTGGCGCTGCTGCTCAACCGCGAGCTAAAGTGCCGTTCGTTTTTCCGCACGCTCTACTTCTTCCCGGCTGTGCTGAGCATGATCACCATCAGCTTGATCTTCAGCCAGATCTTTTACTACGTGCTGCCCTCGATCGGCAAGAGCTTGAGCATCGGCCTCCTGTCGAGCAACGTGCTCGCCAGCCGCGATCTGGCGATCTACGGCATCCTCTTCGTGCACCTGTGGCAAGGCGTCGCGCTGCCCACGCTGCTGTTCCTCGCGGGGCTGCAGACGATCCCGGTGGAGCTGTACGAGGCGGCTTCGATCGACGGGGCGAACGCCTGGCAGCAGTTCAAGGCGATCACCGTGACCTATCTGCTGCCCACGCTCAGCGTCGTGCTGGTGCTGGTGGTCAAGCAGGGGCTGATGGTGTTCGACTACGTCAAGGCCATGACCGAGGGCGGGCCCGGCGGCGCCACGCAGAGCATCGCCCTGCTGATTTACAACAACGGTTTTGAACGCAATAAATACAGTTATTCGATCGCCCAGGCGATTACCACGGGCCTCATCATCGCGCTGATCTCGGTCATTCAAATCAAGTTTACGAGCGGAAGGAAGGTGGAATAGATGAACCGGACGAAACGCAACGGCAATCTCCTCGCGTACATCCTCCTGACGCTGGGCGCGGTACTCATCTTGTTCCCGCTCTACATCTGCGTCGCCACGACGTTCAAGACGCCGTCGGAGAGCGCGATCAGCTTCTTTACGCTGCCCAAGTCGCTTTACCTGGGCAATTACGCCAAGGTGTTGGCGGACGACAAGCTTTACTACGCCTATAAGAATACGATCTTCATCACCGCGCTGGCGCTGATCGCGGAGATGATCGTCATGCCGCCGATGAGCTACGCGCTCTCGCGCTCAATGGGGCACAGCCGCATCTTCCGCGGGCTGTACTTCTTCTTTCTGCTCGGCATCTTTCTGCCCTTCCAGGTGCGCATGATGCCGCTGGTGAAGCTGATGGGCTGGCTCAACCTGCTCAGCCCACCGGGCATGGTGCTGCTCTACCTCGCGCACGCGACCTGCGAGAGCATGTTCCTCTACGTGGGCTATCTGGCCACCGTCAGCCCCAGCCTGGAGGAGGCGGCCTACATCGACGGCGCCTCGACCTTTCAAAACTACACGCGCGTCATCCTGCCGCTGATGCGCCCGATCCTGGCGACCGTGCTGATCCGCGAGGGGCTGGCGATTTGGAACGACTTTCAGCTGCCGCTGGTGTGCCTCAACCGCTCGCAGAAGCTGTGGACGCTGACCATCTATCAAAACAACTTCCAGTCGGAGTTCAGCGTGGATTACAACCTCGCGTTTGCCTGCCTGGTGGTCGCCAGCCTGCCGATCGTCATTTTTTACGTCATCATGCAAAAGCAAATCATTGGAGGGCTGACGAATGGCGCTGTCAAGGGATAGCCTGACGCTGCTCACGCTCAACGCGCACAGCCTGATGGAGGCGGACAACGCGATGTGCCTGCGCACGCTCGCGCAGGCGATCGTAAGAGAGCGGGTCGACATCGTCGCCCTGCAGGAGGTGAATCAGTCCAAGGACGCGCCGCTGGCGGACGAGCAAAGGCTGCTGCAATCGCGCTTCGTGCCCTGCGACGAGGAAAAGCCGGTGCGGTGCGACAATTACGCCCTTTCGCTCGCGCGCCTGCTCGAGGCGCAGGACGAGCGGTTTTACTGGACCTGGGGCTATGCGCACCTAGGCTACCGGGTATACGAGGAGGGGGTGGCCCTGCTCAGCCGCGCGCCCATCACGGGCGTGCGCTCGGCCTGCGTTTCAGCCGAGGGCGCGCGCTGCCGCCGCAAGATCGTGGGCGTCCGCGCGCAGGCGCTGCAGGGCGAGGCCTGGTTTTACACCGCGCACATGGGTTGGTGGAAGGACGAGGAGGATCCCTTTGCCGCGCAGTGGGAACGGCTTCTCGCGCTATGTGGGGACGACCCCGCCTATCTCATGGGCGATTTCAATAGCCCTGCGCACGTGCGCGGCGAGGGATACGACCTTGTGACCTGCGCGGGCTTCACGGATCTGTACATGCGCGCGCGCTCGCGCGACACGGGCGCGACGGTCGGCGGGCAGATCGACGGCTGGCGCAAGGAAAAAGTCGACCCCATGCGCATCGACTTCGCCTTCTCAAACCGGCCCGGGCACACGGCGCGCAGCCGCGTGATCTTCGACGGCGCGTTTTATCCGGTAATCTCCGATCACTTTGGCGTGTTGACGCACGAGCGGCTGTAGCCTTAAGCCGGATGGCTCTGACACGGATAACGGACCCGCATGCTTGAGCCATGCGGGTTTTTTGATTGCGACGGGATTGGGAAGCACGGTGCCCCCCGAGGAAGCGGGCGTATTGACAAACGACATGTCGGATGAAATGGATGAAAAAGTCAACGCATCCAAGGAAAAGCTTTCCGGATGCACTGAAATAAATAAAATTGTTTATTAGTTAAACTATTGACAACGCCGGAGGGGCGTATTACAATGAAGGCAGAAGGCGGGCGAGGCCCGGCCATAGACGGCTGAAACAGAGGTGTTGAACATTCGTACGTGCATTTGTTCCCCCTGCGGCATATTGGGGTACGGCTTCCCGGAGGAATCCTTCCGGCGGGCGATGGAGGAGCGGCCGGACGCCATCGTGGTGGACGCCGGGTCGACGGACGCGGGCCCGCATAAGCTGGGCGCAGGCGTGGCGATCGTCAGCCGCATGGCGGCCCGCAAGGACCTGGCCCTGCTGATGCGCGGTGCGAGGGAGCAGGGGATTCCGCTGTTGATCGGCTCCGCCGGCGGCTCGGGCGCGCGCGTACACACGCAGTGGACGCTAGGCATCGTGCGGGAGCTTTGCGCGCAGATGGATTGGCATCCCAAGACCGCCGTGATCTGGGCGGACATCTCCAATGACGAGATCCTGCGCGGCCTGGCCGAAGGGCGCCTTTCAAAGATGAGCGAAAACGTGCCGGACCTGACGCCCGAAACCCTCGGACAGACGAACGGCGTGGTCGCTCAGATGGGCCTGGAGCCCATCTTGGATGCGCTGGCGGACGGCGTGCAGATCGTCCTGTGCGGGCGCGCGTACGACCCGGCGCCGTTTGCGGCGGTGGGCTTATGGCGCGGGCACGACGTGGGGCTCGCCTATCACCTGGGCAAGATCCTCGAGTGCGGCGCGCTGTGCTGCGAGCCGGGAACGACCAAGGACTGCATGCTCGGCGTGCTGGAGGAAGAGGCCTTTACAGTCTACCCGGCATCGCCCGAGCGCAAATGCACGTCGGTCAGCGTGGCGGCGCACACATTCTACGAGAAAGACCATCCCTACCTGCTGCAAGGGCCTGGCATGCGGCTGGATCTGAGCGGCTGCCGCTTTGAAGAGATCGGGAAAGGGCGCGTGCGCGTGACGGGCAGCCGGTTTCAGGCCGTGCCCTATGCGGTGAAGCTCGAGGGGGCGCGGCCGGTCGCCTACCGCACCTTCGTGCTGGCCGGCATTCGCGATCCCCTGCTCATCGCGCAGCTGGAGGCGGTTGAGCGAGAGGTCGTGAAGGGCGTACGCGCCTATTACGGCGACATCCCGCCGGACGATTACCAAATCAACTTTTATCACTACGGTAAGGACGCCGTGATGGGGGAGTGCGAGCCCTGTAAGGAGACGCCGCATGAAATCGGCCTGATGTTCGAGGTGATCGCGGCGACGCAGGAGATGGCGAACGCCATCTGCGCGACCGTGCGTTCCTCCTACCTGCACTATGGATACGCGGGCCGCAAGTCCACTGCGGGCAACCTGGCGTTCCCCTTCGCCCCCAGCGACATCCCCTTCGGCCCTGTCTACGCGTTTTCCGTCTATCATCTGCTCGAAGTGGAGGACGCGCGAAGGCTGTTCCCCATCGAAATCGTGGAGGTATGAGCCATGCGGCTTTACGAGCTTGCCAAGGTGCTGCGAAGCAAGAACAGCGGGCCTTTTGAGGTGACGTTGGACATCCTTTTCGACCGGCCCGAGGCCTATCGCCGGGTGCTGAAAAGCGGCGCGGTCACGCCGGAGCGCATCGCATCGTTATACGGCATCGCGCCGGAGCGCATCGTCGAATTCGTGCATTACGACGCCGCGCTGGGCATCAAGATCACCTATCTGCGGTCGGTCGCGTCCGGTACGGTGGGCGACCGCGACGTGTACGGCGCGCAGCAGCACGCGCCGCTGATGGATATTGAAATCCCCTGATTTATTCGTCCGCCGGATTCGCGCGGGGCGCCGCCCCGCCAAGAGGAGGTGCATGCAATGCATGATCAAGACGGCAGGATACGCTTGGGGCTAAAGCGCCTGCGGGTGGACTGGGTGCTTTACGCTATGCTGCTGCCGACGCTCTTGTACTTCGTCGTCTTTCGGGTGATACCGATCTGGAACATGCGGCTCGCGTTTTTCAATTTCAGCGGCCGAAGCGCGTGGACGTGGGCGGGCACGAAGTACTTCGAGATGATGTTCGGCTCGCCTCTGATGAAGGACATCCTCATGAACACGCTGATCATCAGCCTGATGAAGTACGTATTGCTCTTCCCATTCTTCGCCATCTTTGCCATTTTGCTCTCGGAGATGCGCTGTGGCCCGCTGCGCAAGCTGACGCAGGTCGTCAGCTATCTGCCCCACTTTCTCTCGTGGGTCGTGATCGCCGGCATCTGGATCGCGTTCCTATCCAAGACGGGCGCGGTCAACCAGATCCGCGGGATGTTTGGGCGCGTGCCCATCGACTACATGACAGACAAGGGATCGATCCGCTGGGTGCTCTTTTTCTCGGAAGGCTGGCGCTCGCTGGGCTGGGATTCCATCATCTACTTCACCACCATTCTGGGCATCAGCCCGTCGCTGTACGAGGCGGCGGACATCGACGGCGCCTCGCGGATGCAGATGGTCCGTTACATCGTATTGCCCGCGCTGGTCACCCCGATGGTGACGATGTTTATTTTGAACCTCGGCTTTTTCCTCAACGCTGGCTTCGACCAGGTGCTCAACTTCACCAACGCGGCGGTCAACAGCCGCATCGAGATCCTAGATACCTACATCTACAGCATTGGCATCGGGCAGGGGCAGTATTCGTTGGCGACGGCCGTCGGCCTGGTCAAGGGCATATTCGGCGTGGCGCTGGTGCTTTGCACCCACGTCATCAGCAAGCGCCTGACCGGCACAGGCGTATGGTAAGGAGGCGCGCGCATGAATAAGCTCAAAAAGATGTTGAGCCCCGGCCAGCTGCTGCTTAGCCTGCTTATGATCCTGTTGTCGCTGACGATGCTGGTGCCGTTGCTCAACATCCTCGCAAAATCCTTTTCCGATCCCGCGCTTTCGCCGACCATGAGCGGCCTGCGGATCATCCCGGCGGGGTTCAGCACGATCAACTATCAGATCGTCTTCAGCAACAAGGTGATCTTGCCTTCGCTCTGGAATTCCGTCTTCATTACCTTGGTCGGCACGGCCCTCAACATCCTGCTGACGACCAGCGCGGCCTACGTGCTGATCCAGCCGGGCCTGCTTTTCAAAAAGGCGATCATGACCTTTTTGATCGTGATGATGCTCTTCGATCCCGGACTGGTGCCGGAATACCTGCTGGTCAAGGATCTCGGTCTGATCGGCAGCCGGTGGTCGGTGATATTGGTTACGTCGGTGAACGTCTATTACCTGATCATCATGATGCGCTACTTTCAGGCCGTGCCCAGCGACATCTACGAGGCCGCGCGCATCGACGGCGCGGGTCATATCCGCATGCTGTCCTCCATGGTATTCCCGCTGGCCAAGAGCGGCATCGCGACCATCACGATGTTTTACGCCGTGGTGCGTTGGAACGAGTATTTTAAGGCCAGCATCTACCTGACGGAGAAGGCGAAGACCACCCTGCAGGTGATCCTGCGTCAGTTCGTCGTGCTGGGCGATACGGTATCCCTCGTGGGCGCGCAGAACATCATGGACTACAACGAGCTGGCGCGCATCGATTACGGCGCGCTCAAGACGGCGACGATCGTAATCGCCATCGTGCCGATCCTGCTGCTCTATCCCTTCGTGCTCAAGTTCTACACCAAGGACGTGATGGCGGGCAGCGTGAAGGAGTGAGCGCTCAAAACGTATCCGACGGCCGCACGCCGGCCGGGAGAATATTAAAGGAGGAAAACCCGATGAAAAAATGGATCGCAATCCTGTTGGCCACTATGATGCTGCTGGGCAGCAGCGCCGCCCTTGCCGAGATCGGCACCGAGCAGGCGCCAGTCCCCGTATCCATCCTCATCAAGGACGTCTCGCCCGAGGAGGCGGACACCGTCGCCGTCGTAGAGGCGATTGAAAAAGGGATGGCCGCGCAGGGCAACTACGTGGACATCACCATCCTCGAGGCGCCGGCCGGCAAGTACGTCGACGTGGTGCCGCTGGCATTCCGCACGGGCGAGATTAACCCCGACATCATCTTCTTCCAGGGCAACACCGACGCGCCGGTCGTCGCCGAAGGCCTGCTGGAGGACCTGACGCCCTACATCGAAAAGTCCGCCTATGTGAAGGACCTGCTGGGCGCGCACTCCAAGGCGCGGCTGGCGAGCCAGCCCTATCTGCTGTGGGCCGCCCCCGCGAAGTTCTTCGCGCCGGTGATCCGCGCCGACTTCCTCGCGCAGGCCGCGTCGAAGGATGCGTTCCTCGCCGACCCGACGCCGGAGAACTACAAGGCTGTGCTGAAGGAGCTCATGGACGCGGGCGTTGTGAAATACGGCGTCACGGTGGACGGCGGCCTCAGCCGTCTGGACAGCATCTTTAACCACGCCTTCGGCGTGACGGGCACCCTCATGAAGCAGGAGGACGGCCAGTACGTCTTCTCCATGGTGACCGAGCAGGAAAAGAACAAGCTGGCCTATTATGCGCAGCTGTACGCGGACGGCATCCTCGACGCCGATTACATCACCAAGGCGTGGGATACCATGGAGCAGGCCTTCTATGAGGGCGACTGCGCGCTGATCGCCGGCACAGCGGGCGACGTCATCCAGGTGTACAACACCAAGATGGTGCAGACGATGGGCGAGGGCGCCGAGCTGGTCGCGCTGCCCCCGGCCAAGGGCGTCGGCCAGGCCTACGCCTCGATCGACGTCACGAAGGAAGAGCGCGGCTTTGCGATCAACGCCACCATCGAGCAGGGCGTGAAGGACGCGGCCTTTGCCATCCTCGACTTCATGGCCAGCCCCGAAGGGCGCATGATCGACAAGCTGGGCGTGGAGGGCGTGCATTACACGAAGGAAGCGGATACCGTGACCTTTACCGACGCCTGGGGCGGCTATTGGGCGCGCTTCTTCCCGACGACGGACGGCCTGCCCGCGGACCTGCAGCTTGCGACGCCGGTGCTGAGCACCCCGGCGCAGGATAGCCTGAGCCTCGGCGCGCAGTACTATGCGGACGACGTCAACGTCATCTTCCCCGAGGATCTGCAGCCTCAGCTGGCGGCCGTGAAGTCCATCTACACGGAGTACGCCAACGAGATCGTGCGCGGCGTGCGCCCGGTGGACGATTTTGCACAGATGGTCGAGAAGTTTAACGCCGCCGGCGGCGACGCGCTGAACGAGTACGTCAATTCCGTGCTCAAGTAAAGCATCCAAGCAGAGGGGGACGGCAGCGTCCCCCCGTTTCGATTTACCGGCGGAGTCCGGCGGGGCTATGAGAAGGAGCGTGTCTCATTTGGCAAAATACGTAGAGAAAATATACGCAGGCTTTCTGGGCATGAACATCGGCATCCGGCTTGGCGCGCCCGTAGAGCCCGCGATCTGGGACTGCGCGCGCATACGGCGCACCTACGGGGATATCCGCGGCTATGTCAAGGATTTTAAGCACTTCGCCGCGGACGACGACGCGAACGGCCCCGTCTTTTTCCTGCGCGCGCTGGACGACGCTGCCGGCGAGGCGACGCCCCAGGCGGTGGCGGAGGCCTGGCTCAACTACGCGCGCGAGGGCGTGGGATTGTACTGGTGGGGCGGATACGGCGTCAGCACAGAGCATACGGCGTATCTGAACCTGAAAAACGGCGTGCCGGCGCCGCAGTCCGGATCGATCCGCCAGAACGGCAAGACGCTGGCCGAGCAGATCGGCGGGCAGATCTTCATCGATACCTGGGGGCTGGTCGCGCCGGCAGACCCCGCGCGCGCGGCCGGTTATGCCCGGGCCGCCGCCTCCGTCAGCCACGACGGCGAGGGGCTCAGCGGCGCGGCCTTCATCGCCGCGTGCATCTCCGAGGCGTTTGTGACGAGCGACATCGACCGCATTTTGGACGCGGGCCTCGCGCAAATCCCGCAAGGGGGCGTCTATGCGGCGGTGGTGCGCGCCGTGCGCGCGTTTCACCGGACGCAGCCGGAGGACTGGCGCTGCTGCCGCGAGATGCTCGAACAGGAGTGGGGCTACGACCGTTACGGCGGCGTGTGCCACATCATCCCCAACGCGGGCGTTTGCGCCCTGGCGCTGTGCTACGGCGCGGGCGATTTCGCCCGGACGATCGAGATCGCTACGATGTGCGGCTGGGATACGGACTGCAACGCGGGCAACGTCGGCACCATCCTGGGTGTGGCCTGTGGGCTGGAAGGGCTGCCGGCGCATTACCGCGACCCGGTCAACGACGAGATCGTGCTTTCCGGCATATCGGGCTACCTCAACATCCTCGACATCCCGAGCTACGCGTATGAGCTGGCCGCTTGGGCGTATCGCCTGCGGGGAGAGGAACCGCCGGAGGAGATACGCGCGCGCGTGCGCGCGGGGGAAACGTATTTCGACTTCTCGCTGCCGGGCAGCACGCACGGCCTGCGCTTTGAATGCGCCACGCCGACCTGCGTGAAACGGCCGGGGGGAACGGTGCTCCTCGATCGGATGGCGCGCGGTCAGAAGGCCAAGCTCCTCTATAAGCCCTTTTGGCGGCGCTCGGATTTCAGCGACGAACGATACATGCCCGTGTTCTCGCCGCGCGCCTATCCGGGGCAGACGGTGGAGATGCGCTTTGCGTACGACAAGCTGGGCGGCGAGGCGCTCATCCTGACCCCCTATGTGCGCGAGAGCCTGAGCGGGCGAGAGCTGCTGCAAAAGCCGCTGCTGCTGAACGAAAGCGAATCGCAGATCGCGCTCTCGTTCGTCATCCCCGACCTGGGGGGCGGTATCGCCGACGAGCTGGGCGTGCTGATCGAATCGGCGGCGCCGGGCAAGTTCGCGCTCTCGGGCACGCTCACGATGACGCGCCTGCACGTGCACGGCAAGGCGGACTATCGCCTGGCCCTGGGCAAGATGAAAAAGGAGTTCGGCAGCGTCCTCCCCTTTTCGCATAACCACGGCGCCTGGGAGATCGAGGACGGACGGCTTTGCCTGCTGTGCGAGCGCGAGGCGCAGGCCTTCACCGGCAACTACTTCATGCGCGACGCGCGGGTAAAGGCGGGCGTTACGCTTGAGAACGGGGATCAGGCGCTCGTGGCGCTGCGGGCCCAGGGCGCGCGGCGCGGCTATTACGCGGGGCTCTCGGGCGAGGGCGCGCTGGAAATCCTGCGCATGGACGCGGGAAAGCTCTCCGTGCTCGCGCGGGCCGCGTTTGACTGGCGTCCTGGGCGGACGTACGAGCTCGTCTTTACGGTAAAGGGCGACGAATTAACGCTTTCGGCTGGGGATATAACGCTTCGCGCGCGCGACGGGCGCCTTGCTTACGGCATGACGGGCCTAGCCATGTTCCGCATGGGCCGCGCAGCCTTTGACGATCTATCCATTACAGAAATATGAGGAGGCTCTACAATGCGGACCAGACAGGAACTACGAAACGACCCTGAACGGATGCAGGACAAGGCGCGCGGCGCGCTGATCGGCCTGGCCATCGGCGACAGCTTCGGCGACGCATCGCGCTCGCAGGACAACCAGCTGGCCTACGGATTCACGACCGATTTCAAAAAGGGGGCGAGCTGGTCGACGGACGACACCGAGTTCGCCATGCTGACCGCGCAGACGCTCATCGAATGCGGCGGGAACCTGACGAGCGAGCGCGTGGTGGAGGCCTGGCTGCGGCACGTGGCCACGCAGGACGAGCTCAAGCGCGGCGGCGCGAGCGAATTTGAGGCCTCGAGAAACCTGCGTAAGGGGTTACGCCCGCCGCTTTCGGGCAGGTACAATGCCTATGCCCATTCCGACGGCGCGGCTATGCGCATCGCGCCGATCGGCGTGCTGTGCGCGGGCGATATTGACCGCGCCATTGCCCTGGCACAGATCGACGCCTCCGTCAGCCACGATCGCGAGGGCATTTGGGGCGCGCAGTCCGTCGCGGCGGCGGTGGCCGCGGCGATGGCCGACGGCACGATCGAGGAGATCCTCGAAGCCGCGATGAGGCCCGTCCCTGCGGATACGTGGTATGCTTACGCGATGCGGCGCGCGATGGAGATCGCCGAGGAGGCGGAGGGCGACCTGCTGCGGGCGTGGATGCCGCTGCACGACGAGCTGTGGACGAGCTACAAGGCGGCGGTATGCGAGGCGGTCGCAGAGGCGTTCGGCGTGCTCAGGCTGGCAAACGGCGACTTCCGCACAGGCGTCACCTGGGCGGGCAATTTTGGCCGCGACGCGGACACCATCGGGGCCATCTGCGGCGCCGTGCTGGGGGCGAAGTACGGCTACGCGGCGATCCCGGCGGCTTGGGCGGAAAAACCCCGCTATCCCACCGGCACCTGCCTGCTCTTTACCAAGGGCATGGACATCTGCGAGGTGGCGGACAAGCTAGCCGCCCTGAGCCTCGCGCAGGCCTGACGGATAGGGAAGAGGGGGCATGAAGGATGATGGGCTTTTCTCCCATTCAAGACCAGCGCTTGTCCGACCGGATCGCCGCGCAGATCACCGCCGCCATGCGCAGCGGGGAGCTGAAGGCAGGCGCCCGCCTGCCGCCGGAGGCGCAGCTGGCCGAGCAGCTCGGCGTGAGCAGGGGCATTTTGCGCGAGGCGCTCACCATTCTGGAGGCGCGGGGCTATATCTCGCGCGCGCCTAAGGGCGGGACGTTCATCAAATCCGTCGTCGGCGACGATTTTGCGCGCTCTCTCTCCGACCAGCTGCGCAAGGCGACCTATCGCGACCTGCTGGAGTTTCGCGAGGTCATGGAATGCCGCGCGGTGGAAAACATCATTCGCAGCGCGTCGGACCGGGAGCTGGAAACCCTGGCGAGCGTGCTGGACGACACGCACGAAGACGGCACGCAGCTCGACCGGTACTTTCACTATCATCTGGCGGAGCTTTCGGGCAACCGCCTGTTCAGCTCGTTCATCGATACGTATTACGAGCTGATCCGCGAGATCAAGGCGCTCAGCCTGCAGGCCAGGGAGCGGCGGGAGGCCATCGGCCTGGAACACCGCGCGATCCTCAGCGCGATCCTCGCGCGCGATGTGGAGGCGGCGCAGGAAGCCGTACGCCATCACCTGCGGGCCGTGCAAAAATCGTTAGAGAGCAGGGAAGGCGCCCAAGCTGATTCGAAATGGTGAAACGCAAACCCCAAAGGGGCCGCTGCTGCGTGTCGACAAAGTGGCGTACGCCACTTTGTCGAGCTTCGATGGGTTTGTCGACAATCTGCGTAACGCCAAAGGAGCCGCCGTTCTTCGTCAGAAGAGCGGCGGCCCCTTTCAATCACTTGATGGCCTTTTGCAGCTTGCGGTAAAGCTCGTCGATCTCGATAGGCTTGGCGACGTGGTCGTCCATCCCGGCCTCCAGCGCTGCCGCGACATCCTCCCGAAAGGCATTGGCGGTCATGGCGAGGATGGGGATATCGGCATTGGGCTTGCCGCTGCGGCGGATCATCTTGGCGGCCTGATATCCATCCATTTCTGGCATCTGGATATCCATCAAGATGGCGTCGCAGGTGTTGCCCTCAGGCCCCAGGAACCAGTCGACCGCCTTGCGGCCATCGCTGACGCCGCTTACCTGTGCGCCGGCCATGGTCAAAATCTCCACGGCGATCTCCATATTGAGCTCATTATCCTCCGCCACGAGGATATGGCGGCCGGCTAGCGACGTGCTTTTCTCCAAATGATGCGGCTTGGGCAGGGGGTTGCCCAGCTCTGTCGCCGACAGAAGGGTATTATAGAGCGAAGAGGCGAACAGCGGCTTGGACAGGAAGAGGTTGGCGCCCGCCGCGCGGGCATCCTTCTCGATTTCGCTGTAATCGTAGGCGGTGATGATGATGATGAGGGTGTCCGGCCCGACGATATTGCGAATCCGGCGCGTCGTTTCCAAACCGTCCATCTCCGGCATCTGCCAGTCGATGAGGCAGATGTCGTAGCAGTCGCCCGCATCGTAGGCTTGACGGATGGCGTTCACGGCCTCCGGGCCGCTGAGCGCCCACTTGGCCTTGATGCCGAATTGTTCCAGCAGCAGGGAGGCATAAGCGCAGTCGTCCGGGTCGTCGTCGCTCACCAGAACGCGAAGCGTGCCCATGGCGGGGTAGCGCTGAGGTTGTTGGCGCTTTGACAGGCCGAAGGGCAATTCCACCGTAAAGGTAGTGCCCTCGCCCAGCTTACTGCGCACAGAGATGGAGCCGTTCAGCAAACCGACCAGGTTTTTGGTGATGGGCATGCCCAGCCCGGTGCCGCCGATGCCGTTTTCCTGTTCAAAGGACTTGAAGAGGCGGTTTTCCACAAACGCCTCGCTCATCCCCCGACCGGTGTCGCTGACGGTGAAGCGCAGCAGCATGTCTTCGCTGCGCGGGACGAGCCGCCGGACTTCGAGCCGCACCTTCCCGTGCTCGGGCGTAAACTTGACCGCGTTGGACAGGAGGTTGAGCAGGATTTGGCTGACGCGCATGGCGTCGCCCAACAGCTCCTCCTCCGCCATATCCTGGATGTACACCTTAAAATCCACCGCCTGGGCAGCGGCCTGCGGATAGATGATCGTGGTGATGGAATCCAGGACCTGCTTGAGGTAGAAAGGGGCGCTGTTCACGGTCAGCTTGCCGTCCTCGATCTTGGTCATATCCAGGATATCGTTGATGAGCGAGAGCAGATGCCGGGAAGAAAAGGTGATCTTTCCAAGGCAGTCCGCGATGCGGCTGCGGTCGTCCAGGTGGGCGGCGGCGATGGTAGTCATGCCGATGATGGCGTTCATAGGCGTGCGAATTTCATGGGACATCCGGGATAAAAACTCGCGCTTGGCGGCGTTGGCCTTCTGTGATCCTGCCAGGGCGTCCTGTAACTGCCGCTTTTGATCTTCCAGCTTCGCCTGCATTTCCCGAAGCTCGGTCAGATCGGTGATGTCGATGTAGGTCACCAGGTAGACCGGATCGCCGTCGACCCAGTCCACACAGTCGCCGTTGGCCTGCATGAAGGCGACCTTTCCCTCGCGATTTTGTAGCCGGGCCAAAAAGCGGATATGCCGGCCATGCCTCATCGCCTCCAGCTGTGGAATGATATGGTCTTTATTATCCTCCACATTTTTTCGAAAGAGAGGATCGGCGACATCGCGATCCGTCGATGTGCCGAAAAAGTCCATAAATTGTTGATTGGCCTCCAGAAGCTGAATATGGAGATAATCTCTGACGAGGTATTTCGCCACAAAGCCGGGGATGTTGTTGTAGGTGATGGACTGCGCTTGCTGCATCTTGACGAAATCGTCTACGTCGGTCATCACCGTATAGGAAATGGGATAGCCCCTGTAAGTATTTTTTGTAAAGATGCCGTTCATCTGCACCCAGATATGGCCGCCGCCTTTGACCGGCATTCGGGTGACCGCGCTGTATCCGGGCTTGCCCTCCCGAAGGGCCTGCGCGACGATCTCGCTGATCTTGAGCAGCTCTTCGCCATAGTGATGATAGGGGTAATAGAGGTCCGGCCGGTTGTGAAAGAGCGCCTCGTATTCCGATTTGGGGTAGCGGATGAGCTTATAGTAAAAGTCATTGCTCCATACGGCTGTGAAATGTTCGTCGAGAAGATGCTTGCTGACGCTGACCTGCATGGTGTTCATCAGCAGCTCGTAGTCCTCGGCAGCGCTGACAGGGGGCATTTCATCCATCGGGTTGTTTTGATCCATACATCCCAGATCCTCTCTTTTTGCCGTCACGGGTTCATGCTCTTTTTCTTCCCAGCAGCAAGGGAAGGAGCGGGGCAATGCCCTTGGTCACTTACCCATAAAGTATATCAAAACGGGATGCAAATAGCAACGGATTGTTCAGATTTGCCGTAACTGCGCCGGATATGCTATAATCTCTTTGCACTATATTTCCTAGGCGGTGGACGGGCGAATGGATAAAAAGCCAGAGCTGCAGCAGCTCCTATTTGATCTTTTTAAAATGCAAATAGAGTTTGGCGCGTATCGTTACGGCGATGTGCTGCCGACCCTCAAGGAGGCGAGCGGCTATTTGCTGGCCTCGGTGGACACGGTGCGCTTCGCCTATGGCCGGCTAAAGCGAGAGGGCTATATCCTGCTGAACGCGGGCGTGGGCGCTACGGTCCATGTAAACTACAGCGAAGAGGAGACGCAGCGGCATATTCAACGCTATTTTTCGAGCAGAAGGGAGCCGTTGCTCGCTTTTGCGCAGTGTGTAGGGCTGTTGACCGATCATGCGCAATGGCTTGCTTTGAAGCGCGCGGCGCCGGAGGTTTTGGACGAGCTGGAGAGGATCTGTTTACAAAAGGAGATTGTGCCGGTATATAAATTATCCAGGCAGCTTCAGCTCATTTACGGGCCGCTTGGGAACGATTTGCTTCTGCGCCTCTTCTGGCAGATGCTCTTGTTTTTCCAGGCCCCCCTCGTCAGCGTCCCCCGAAATGCGCAGGTGATTAACGGGAGAAACAGCCCGCTGCTGGGCATGATCCGTTCGGTCCGGATGCAGGATTGGGCCGCGCTGTGGGAGGCGGGGGATTGGACGCGGGCACAGTATTTTGACGGCCTCAGTAGCTTTTTAAGCGGCAGCATCGCCCCTATAGCCGACGTGAAGCAGCTAGACTTTACGTGGAGCGTATATAAAAAGACATCCCAGGTCTGCTATACGCTGTGCCTGGAGCTTTTGATCGGAATGCATGATGGGCGCTACCCGGTAGGCAGCTTCCTGCCCGCGCCCAGGGAGCTGGCACAGGAGAAAAAGGCCGGCGAAAAGACCATCCGCCGCGCCATTTTGCTTTTGAACAGGCTCGGCGCCGCGGCGTCTATCAATGGGATTGGCACCAAGGTGCTGGCCCCCTCAAAGTGCGCCCCAAACTGCGATTTTTCCGACGCGACGGTGCAGCGCCGCCTGCTCGATTTTTTGTATAGCTTTCATCTATTGATGCTCTCTTGCCGCACATGCGCTCGAAGGACGATCGAATCGATGGAAGCCGGGGATATCAGCCGGTGGCGGGCGCAGCTCGAAGCCGCAGGGCGCGATAAAACGTACGATAGACTGTTTTACGTCTGCTACAGAACATTGGCCGCGCATGCGCCTTATCCACCGGTTCGAACGGTATACAAAGAGCTGATCCGCCAGCTTTTTTGGGGGTTCCCGCTGCGACGCCCTGGCGGATGGGAAGAAGCCGAATCGCTCTATCGCCCGCCTCTTGAGGCGCTGATCGACTGCCTTGGCCGGTCGGATGCGGAGGGCTTCGCCGTACGGTTCGAGGCGCTGCAAATCGCCGAGACCCACAGGCTTATACGCCGGATGGTCGCCTTGGGCATCGACAGGGCGGGCCTTCTCCTCGTTCCCGGGGGGACAGACTGATAAAAGGCGGCCGGAGGAAGCGGTCTCTTTGATAAGGATGTTTACGAGAAGCAAGTAAGTTAAGGCACACAGCCGAAACGAAACTGGTAAATTGTAAATCATTTTATCAAGGAGGCCGCTTATGGCTATCATGGATTTGGAGTATATCGAAATTGACGGATTACTTTACCCGAACATTGAGGTTGAGGGCAGCGAACTGCTAAAAAATCTTAGAAAGTACGGACGCCTGCGCTTGGAGTATCTTCACGGATTCAAGCAGGAAATGTACCGGAAATTGCTTTTCACAGGAAAGCTGGCAGAGCATTGTGCCGCGGTGGATATGCGTGCATTTGAACTTTCAGAGCGCATTCGCGCCGATTATCTAAAACAGCACCCCATGCCGGAGGAGGATGCGCTGGAGCGTATTCGTATCTCGGAGCAGGCACAGGCTGTTGCCGA
>JAEYAR010000215.1 GCA_023404715.1 Bacillota bacterium
GGCAGCCCCCGCGGCGGTCTTTATTTACCGTTGTTTTCGAGGTATGCGTTTCCCTCGGCGGCCGCCAGGTCCAGCGCCTCCGCCGCGCTCTTAAGTCCGCTCGCCGCTTCCATCAGGTTGCGGTAGAACACGTCGTCGATCAGCTTCGCCCAGTCGGGATGGAAGGGTAAATCCTTGGTATTGTTAAACTGGGTCGTCAGCAGCTCGCGGTTCTTTTCGGTCTCCCAGTCCTGCAGCCAGACGTCGGACGCATGCACGCTCTTCATGACCGACAGGCCCATGCCGCTGGCGGAGTTGATCTCCTGTCCCGTCTTGCCGCAGTAGAACTTGATGAACTCCCAGGCCGCGTCCTTGTTCTGGCTCGCCTCCGGAATGCCCAGGGCCACGAACTGCAGCGGCTGGTACACATCCTGGCCGAAGGGGAACAGGGTATAATCGTAATTGCCGTCCCAGTCCTTGAGCCAGTAGGTCGCAAACCGCCCGCCGATCATCATCGAGGTCAGGCCGGACATGAACGCATCCGTCGCGCTGCCGCCCATCGATGTCTGCGCCTCGGGCGCGGGCGTCACGCTATGCACGTTCGCCAGATCGAAGTACCACTGCAGGGCCTGCGCCGTCTTGGGGTCGGCGACAAGGCGCGTGCCGTCCTCGCTTAGGATCGCGCCGCCATTCTTATAGGCCGCTGCGAACCATGCGCACCAACCGTGCTCCGCCCAGTAGCCGTAGCGCGTCACCTTGCCGTTGTCCGCGGTCACCGTCAGCTTTTTCGCCGTCTGAGTAAAGTCGTCGAACGTCCAATCGGCGCTAGGGTAGGCGAGGCCGAGCTCGTCGAAGTGATCCTTGTTGTAGTAGATCATGTACGGCGTGCAGTCCTTGGGGAACGCCCACATGTGCCCCTCATTGTAGCCGGCGGGGGAGAGCACGCCGTCCCAATAATCGCCCAGGTCGACGCCGTCCCGCTGGGCAAAGGGCAGCATGTCGCACAGCAGTCCCTTATCGCGGAAAATCTCAACCGAAATCTCGCCGAGGTAAAACACGTCCGGCGCGTTGCCGCCGCTCATACGGGTCAAAATCGTCGTGTTAAAGTCGGCTGCGCCGGAGACGTGGTCCAGGTTGACCTTAATGTTCGGGTATTGCTTATTAAACTCGGCGGTAATCTGTTCCTGGATTTCGACCTCTTCGGGCATGCCCCAGAAGGAGAACGTGATCTCGCCTTTCATGTCGTTCACGGGCGCTTCCTCCGCCCCTGCGTAGAGCGGCGCCGCGCTCAGACAAATCCATAGCGTAAGCAACCATGCAACCGTCTTTTTCATATTCTCGATCCCCTTTCGATGTTTTGCGCCTTTTCGCCAGGGCGCTCCTTCTGTCTCTACTTTACCGCTTCTAGGGCGTCCTGTATGTAGCAATCGGTGCGATGTTTTTGTCAAATCTTCATGTCGTCTGCACGAGATTCGTCGCCCGCATGGCGGTCGTAGGCATTGCAGCCGATCCGATAGACCGGTATGCTTTCCCGGGGGAGAAAACCGTCCTGCAGCAATCTGTGCGCCATCTCCAGCAGCATCACGACGTTTTGACAGGCCGCAGAGCCGCGGTTGATGTTCTCGGCGCAGACGATGCCGTATGCGATCAGGTAAAGCAGGTCTTCGCGCGTCGCGTGGGGGCGCTCCCCCAGGCAGCAGAGCAGGTTTTCAGCGATCGAAGGCGCGAGGTTCGCCTTCAGATAATAAGGGTAAGACCGGAGCGCCGGCGCGCTCTCCCCCGCCTCATCGAACGCAAACCCCAGCTGCGCGCAGCGGGCCCGCTGACGCGTGTCGATACGTCCGTCAGCCGCGCCTGGTTTGAGCGGAATGCTGCAGGTTGTCACCAGAATCCTTCCGCTTTGGTATTCCTGCGCGATCTCCGTCATCCGAAGCCGTGTCAGCACCTCCATATAGTCAAACAGGTACAGCCAGCAATCCTGACGGATCAAGAAGAATCGGCCAAACGCCTTCTCTACTTGAAATGTGCCTCGTACGTCGGGCAGCACCGCTTGTTCGACGCCACACGGAGCCAAAAACGGCGGCATTGGCGCCGTTTTCACGTCCTGCCCGCCTAAAACCGCTGCGGCGCCTACCTGCCGTAAAGGCTGAATCGCCAAGCCGGAGAGTAGGTGGCCAAATTCCGCTTCCCCCAGCGCTCTATGCCCGGGCATTTCCACCTCCATCGTAAAGATGAAGTGCCTCGACGAAAAATCATTTTGGTATAACCGCTGCAGCGCTGGCAAAATCCACGCTGAGCACAGGGGCTCTGCGTTTAAATACACCACCGCGAGATCCCGTTCGACGTTTGGGATCGCCGAGGGCAGATACATCGCGCGCATTGACGCGCCGTTTGCCTCTCTACTAGTCTCTTTGAGCTGATGCGTGATCGGCTTTGAAAACAGATGCTTAAGGCAGCCGCGGATCGTTCCATCGCCCGGGATGCGGAAGAACAGCTTGCCGTTGTTCTCCATCTTCAGGGCGATCCGCGTGTTTTCGAGGCAAAAACGCCTTACCTCGCCGGCGATATGCATCGTTTGGATGTAATCGCGCTCCAGGCTGCGGTAGATCTCCGGCACGTTTGAAAACGCATTGATGACCGTCAGCTCATACCCGGGCTCTCCCGGATAACGCTCTTCCTTCCATTCGCCCTGTATGCTCGAGTACGCATGCCACAGCGCGTCTCGCTCGTCGTAGCAGGCAAAGCGCCATTCGGAGCAGCCGCTCAGGAAGACGAGCGCCGCTTGCCAGCCCTCCTCGGGGCAGTAGCCTGCGCCGCTTCGCCCCTGCGCCAGGCCCCGCATGACGCCGAGCAGCTGCTTTCCATAGCCGCCGCGCCCGTGCGCGCGCATGCGGATGAGCGTCAGACCGCCGTTTCGAACGCTAAGCTCTACGCTTTTGATCGAAAACCCGCCGGCCATGTTGAGAAACAGTTCGGCGATATGCGACGGCGTATTCAACTGCGCGGGCATTCGCACCTCCGTGGGTTTACACATGTCCATCCTCCTCCTGCGCCTCGTCGGCGGCGAGCGCGTGCCTTTGCCTGTACGCTTTGGGCGAGAGCTGATACATCTCTTTGAACGCCCTGGAAAACGTATGGATGCTGTCAAACCCCAGCTCCCGCGCGACGGCGGTCACCGTCATGGACGAATACATGAGCATCTGCTTGGCGTGCTCCATCCTCAGCCGGGCGTGCATCGTGGCTGGGGATTGATTGTAGCGCGCCTTAAACACCTTGGAAAAATACCCTTTGCTAAAACCGGCTTCCCGTGCCGCATCCTCGATGGATATGTTTTGATTGACGTGCTCCAGGATGTACTGTCTCGCCTTTTCGAGATTCTGTTCGATCTGCGCCATGTTATCCTGTTCCAGATGCTCCTGTCCGCGCTTTTTCAACAGCCCGCCGAACAGATAGGCGAGCAGCTCCAGCAAATACGCTTTGTTAAACAGCGCGTCGACGGGCTCGGGGCTTTCCGCGCGGTCGATGATCTTCATCATGAGCTGTTCGACAAAGGCGGGATCCTCCACCGTCAGCTTGTCCGGGATCTCCAGCGCGGAGAGCCAGTATTCGTCGTCACGCGCAAGGCGGATATCGCTGCCGAGCTCCTCTCTGTTCCAGAAGGAGACATAAACCTCCTCGCTGTTATCCTGATAAAACATGTCGAAGTGAATATGCGGCTGCCTGAAGGGCTCCCCGGGCGTCGGCGTGATCGAGTGCGGGATCAGGGGCTTTAAAAAAAACAAGTCGCCGCGCTGCGCCTCATAAGCCCTCTCGCCTACCGTAATCACCGCGCCGCCCGACATGATGTAAATCAATTCATAATCGAATATGACCCGCTCTTTCAGTTGCCAACCGTCGTACACGGCCCCGTCCCATGCGCGCCGGATGTAGGGACAAAGGTGATTGAAAAACAAGGATAGCGCCTCGTGATCGTTCATTTGCATCCCTTCCATGTGGCCTTGTCCGGCCGGCTTTTGTGTGGCCATCATATCATAACCGCCTATGCGAAGCAATAGAAGGAAATCCCTTATGCCCTACAGCGGGGACGGTATCTTTTGCTATGGAAAGGGAAGCAAGCCCCTTTCCTTTGCGCGGCGCGTCTCAGGCAGCCACATTTCACATTCTTGCCACGATTTACACGCTTTGGAAGAGATGACAGGTTCCCCCGGCATGTGATATAATACAGGATAGCGAAGTGTACACATCCGTCTTGCAACCGTATGATAGAAAGGAACCGCGATTCATGAAACGACTGCTCACGCTCTTTTGGGTCCTGCTGCTGGCCTGCGCATCCTCCGCCATAGCCGAGGATGCGCCCACCTACGTATTTC